>PLIX01000037.1 GCA_003140135.1 Gammaproteobacteria bacterium | reverse complement strand
CGCCGCCGCGTTGTTGTTGACCACCGTTGCCGCTTCGGCACCGGTCAGTTCGCACAAGAGCTCTTCGATGACCGTGTCGCGCTCGCCGCGCCGACCCGATGCAAGATCAAATTCCAGGTTGACTGGCGCGCGCATGCTATCCACGACGGCGCGTACGGCTGTCTCAGGCAGGACGGCACGCCCCAGATTGGTATGCAATACGGTGCCCGTCAGATTGAACACGGGACGCAAGCGGCGCCGTGCCGCCTGGATGAGCTTTGCCTCGAGGACCTCTGCGACCGTAGCTTCATTCAACGCCGTTGAATTCAAAGTTCCCGCCAAAGCCGAGCGACGCAGATCATCGAGATGGGTGCGCAGGGCGGCCGTGACCTGCGTGCGTCCGTGGCGCACGAGGAGACTCTCCAAGGCCGTCCCGTTCAACAGCTGATCGAGTGAAGGGATATCAGCGGCTCGGGCGGACGGTGCGTCCACGGGTCATACTCCCGAGGGTTGCCAGAGCAGGGGATTGCCACAGGCACGGCGAAAGCCCTCTTCAGCCATCAGAAGGTCGAGCGCGAGGCTACCCAGGTCATCGGCAACGGGTTCGACCGCTGCATCCTTCTCCTGGTAGAGAATCTTGCGGTACGTGTGGCAGTGATCGCAGCTCTCAGCGCGGACGGCTTCGGAGCCTCCCTCGACCAAGTGATAGCGGATCCCTTCCGTAGTCAGGCAGTGGCTGCACTTGATCCGCACCAGATGCCACTCGGTTGCGCACAGGGGACAGTGAAGATAGCGATAGCCGTGGTTTGCGCGAACAACGCTGGCGACGGGGAGGGTGCCGCAGGTGGGACAGACGCCCGACAGGTCCGCGTGAGCCGCTTGATCGCGATCGGCGCCCAGATCCCCCAACAGATCCATGGGCAGCGAAGCCACCATGAAAACCCAATACACCTGGAGCGCGGCCATGATGAAGGGCGCAGCATCGCCATGGACTCCATGGGTGCGCGCGGCCAGCAGCAAATCCGCCTGCTCTTCCAGGAGCGCTGATGGCCAGTCACGGATTCGGGTGCAGATGGCCCGGACGCCGTCGGGAGTGTCCGCTCGAGCGTTCACGGCGTCGCAAAGTTCAGTGAAAACGGCGCGCCAGCGCACGTCGCGCGCCCAACCGGCCGCCTGCAGCAGCGGCATGCCATGCCTGCGGGCGAGGGTGATCAGTGGGTCGATCGACGGGGCAGCTCCCCCGGGGCGCGGCGGCTGTGCGATCAACGCGCCGACGGCTGCCTGCTGAGCATCACTGACGATCGCCATCAACCGCAGGTAATCAGCTACGGCGTGGTTTTCGGCAAGCGTGCGCAGGCGCGCGGCGCGCCTCGAGAAGAGATTGGCAGGATCGGGAAGCCGGATGCGAGGAATTGATCGCTGGGCGAAAGCTTCAATCTGGGCGGGGTCGAGAATTCGCTGCACGGGTCATGATCTCGCGGAACCAAGCCCGATGATGCTTCCAGGCCCACCCCCGTGTCACCCTGCCCCGAGTCATCGCCTCGACCGAACCCTTCACCCAGATTGCCGCGTAGATGTGGACGATGATGGTGCAGATCAGCACCAGAGCGCACAGGGCGTGCAAGACGGCGCCCCAGCGGACGACGACGGCCGGGAAATATATTGAGAAATAGGCGCGCCAGATGGCGACACCGGACAATAAGAGGCCCGTGAGGCACAGGACTATTGCATAGAACACGAGCTTCTGGCCCGCGTTGTAGCGACCGACCTCGGGGAGGCGGTCCTCGCGGTTCATCACCACGTCGCGGTACTGGCGCAGCCAGGCCCAGTCCCGCGGCTGCATGCGGTTCTCCGAGCCGACCCGCAGCGCGAACGGCAGGAAGGCGAGCAACATCGCAAGCCCGATGAACGGATGCAGAATCCGGGTCCATGGCCCTCCGCCGAAGAGGCCGCTCAACCCAAAAAGCGCCGGATGGAAGAGGGCGAGTCCCGAGAGCGCCGCGAGCACGAAGGCCATAGCCACCATCCAATGATTGGTGCGCTCGCCTGCGGTGTAGCGCAGGATCATGCCGCGATGCTCAGGGGATGCCGCATCGCGACGCTCCGGGCCGAGTTCTAGATCACTCATGGCGCCTTCTCCAATCGCTTGGCCAGCTCATGCGCGGCCGCCTCATCGCTCGCATCCGTCTCGTCCGGCCCGACTCGAATGTAGTGAAAAAATCCGGCGAGCGCCGTCAGTGCCATGACGGCGAGCCCCAGCGGCTTCGAGAAGCCCTTCCACAGGAGAACAGCGCGGCTGATGCGCGGGTCGGCGGGCAGATCGACGTAGTTGTGCGGCTGGTCGGCGTGGTGCAGCACGTACATGACATGCGTGCCGCCCACTCCCGCCGGGTCGTAAAGACCGGCCTGTTCGAATCCGCGCGACTTCAGATCTTCGATACGCTCCGCCGCATGCTGCTTCATATCGTCCTTGGTGCCGAAGACGAGGGCGCCGGTGGGACAGGCCTTGATGCAGGCCGGCTCGAGCCCCACCGCAACGCGGTCCGAGCATAGGGTGCACTTGTAGACCTTTTTGTCCTTTTTTGAGATCCGCGGGATGTCGAACGGGCAGCCGGCGATGCAGTAGCCGCAGCCGATGCAGTTCTCTTCTTGAAAATCCACGATGCCGTTCGCGTACTGCACAATGGCGCCCGGCGAGGGGCACGCCTTCAGGCAGCCCGGATCCGCGCAGTGCATGCAGCCGTCCTTGCGGATGAGCCACTCCAGATCCCCTTTGGAATTCTCAACTTCGGCGAAGCGCATCAATGTCCAGGTGTTCGCGCTCAGATCGGCCGGATTCTGGTACTGGCCGATATTCGTGCCGATCTCGTCGCGCAGATCATTCCATTCCATGCAGGCAACCTGGCACGCCTTGCAGCCGATGCATTTTGTCGTGTCGATGAGCTTGGCGACTTCGCGTCCGCCGCTCGGCTCACGAATCTGGGGAGACCGCGATGTGGTGGCCGAGCGTCGGACAATGTCGAGTGACTGCAGTGCCATTAGTGTCTTCCTACAACTTCTCGACCCTGACCAGGAATGATTTGAACTCGGGCGTCTGCGAGTTGGCGTCGCCAACGACGGGTGTGAGCGTGTTCGCGAGGAATCCGGGCTTCGCCAGCCCCTTGAATCCCCAGTGGATGGGAATTCCCACGTGATGCAGCGTCTTGCCATCCACCTGCAGTGCTCGCAGGCGCTTGGTCACTACTGCCACCGCCTTGATGTAGCCGCGATTCGATTCCACCTTGACCCAGTCGCCAGAGGCGATGCCGAGATCTTTCGCGAGCGCATCGCCGATCTCAACGAACTGCTCGGGCTGGATGATGGCGTTCAGACGCACGTGCTTGGTCCAGTAGTGGAAGTGCTCCGTAAGGCGGTAGGTCGTGGCCGCATGCGGGAACTGAGCGGGTTTTCCGAACGCCTTGCGGTCGTCGTCGAATACACGCGCGGCCGGATTATTGAGAGCCCGCGGCTCCGTCGGACTGAGCGGGTTGGTGGCAAGCGGCGTCTCGAAGGGCTCGTAATGCTCAGGGAAAGGCCCTTCGGCCATGTTGGTGCGGGCGAAAAACCGTGCAACCCCCTCCGGGTTCATGATGAAGGGCCCCATGCCGTGGGTGGGATCCTCATCGACTTTGAAGTCGGGAATATCAGCGCCGCCCCAGGCGCTGCCGTTCCAGGAGATGAGCGCCCGGTCGGGATTGAACGGCTTGCCGCTCGGATCGCAGGATGCGCGGTTGTAGAGTACACGGCGATTGGCGGGCCACGCGAACGCCCAGTTGATGTTCTGGCCAATGCCGGTCGGGTCGGAGTTGTCCCGGCGGGCCATGAGATTGCCTGTCGGCCCCCAGGCGCCGCAAAAGATCCAACAGCCGCTCGAGGTGCTGCCGTCGTTGCGCAATTCCGCGAAGCCTGCCAGCTGCTCGCCGGCTTTGCGTGTGACCTTGGTCGGGTCTTTGGGGTCGGCGAGATCCTTGAGCGCCTTGCCTGAGAACTCCCGGGCGAGTTCCTGCGGCGTGGGGTCGGTGGGACGCGCGTACGGCCAGGAGAGTTTCAGGATCGGATCCGCAAAGGTTCCTCCCTCGTTCTGATACAGCGCGCGCATGCGCGTGAAGATCTCGGCCATGATGCGCAGGTCGGAACGCGCCTCGCCGGGCGGTTCGGCGCCCTTCCAATGCCATTGCAGCCAGCGCGAGGAATTCGTGAGGGATCCTTCCTCTTCCGCGAAGCACGAGGTCGGCAGGCGGAAGACCTCCGTCTGAATCCGCGCCGAGTCGACATCGTTATGCTCGCCGAAGTTGCGCCAGAATTCCGACGTCTCGGTCGCCAGAGGATCCATCACGACCAGGTACTTAAGCTTCGCGAGACTTAAGTTCATCTTCGCCTTGTTCGGAGCCGCGGCGAGTGGATTGAATCCCTGGCAGATGAAACCGTTCATCTTGCCCTGGCTCATGAGCTCGAATACCTGCAGCATGTCGTACAGTTTGTCGAGCTTGGGAAGGTAGTCGTAGGCCCAGTTATTTTCTGCAGTGGCGCCATCCCCCCACCATGCCTTCATCAGGCTGACCACAAACTTGTCGAGATTCTGCCAGTAGCTCAGCTGGTTCGGCCGCAGGGGCTTGAAGGCGCGGGCCGCGATGAACTTAGCGTAGTCCTGCTCGTTTTCGCTGGGGAGATTGATGTACCCCGGCAGCAGATTCGACATCAACCCAAGGTCGGTCAGACCCTGGATGTTGGAATGTCCGCGCAGCGCATTCATGCCGCCACCCGCGACGCCGATGTTGCCGAGCAGCATCTGGACCATCGCGCCCTGGCGGATCATCTGCGACCCGACTGAATGCTGCGTCCAGCCGAGCGCGTACATCATCGTCATGGCCCGCGTCGGAGTAGCCGTCGAGGCCATCATCTCGCAGATCTGCAGGAACTTCTCCTGGGGCGTGCCGCAGACCCGCGCCACCATCTCCGGCGTGTAGCGCGCGTAGTGCTGCTTCATCAGCTGATAGACACAGCGCGGATGGGCGAGCGAAGGATCCACTTTCACGAAACCGTCGGGGCCGATCTCGTAGTCCCAGGTGGACTTGTCGTAGCTGTGCTTCTCCGCGTTGTAACCGGAATAGAGCCCGTCCGTGAACGCGAAATCCTCGCGCACGATGAACGTGAAATCGGTGTAGTTCTTGACGTACTCGTGCTGAATCTTGTCGTTCGCCAAGAGGTAGCTGACAACGCCGCCCAGGAAGACGATGTCGGTGCCCGTACGGATGGGGGCGTATACGTCGGCAACCGAGGCCGAGCGGGTAAAGCGCGGATCGACGACGATCAGGCGCGCTTTGTTGTGCGCCTTGGCTTCAGTGACCCATTTGAATCCGCAGGGGTGGGCTTCGGCCGCGTTTCCGCCCATGATGAGTACGATGTCGGCATTCTTGATGTCGACCCAGTGATTCGTCATCGCTCCACGGCCAAACGTCGGGGCAAGACCTGCCACCGTCGGGCCGTGTCACACACGCGCTTGATTATCGAAAGACAGTACGCCGAGGCTGCGGATGACCTTATGCGTGAGATAGCCGACTTCGTTGCTGCTGGCCGACGCGGCGAGCATGCCGGTCGTGAGCCAGCGGTTCACCGTCAGACCCTCCGGCGTCTTGGTGACGAAATTGGCGTCGCGGTCCTGCTTCATGAGCTTGGCGACTCGGCCAAGCGCATCGTCCCAGGAGATGGGTTGCCATTTGTCGGAACCCGGAGCGCGGTATTCGGGGTGCTGCAGGCGGCTTGGGCTATGCACGAAATCGAGCAGCCCTGCACCCTTCGGGCACAGCGTGCCGCGATTGACCGGGTGATCCGGGTCTCCTTCGATGTGGATGATGCTCGCCTCTGCGTTCTTGGCCGCATCGCCCAGTCCGTACATCACGATGCCACAGGCGACAGCGCAGTAGGGACAGGTATTGCGCGTCTCCGTGGCGCGCGCGAGCTTGAATTCACGGACCTCCGCGATCGCTGCTGCTGGGGAGAAGCCCAGGAGCACGAGGCTCGATCCTGCCAGGGAAGCGCCCGTTACGGCCAGGAACTGGCGCCGGGTCATGTCAGCCATGGATATACCCTCCGCATGCCTGCACACTTTTGGAGTGTATGCCCGCAGTGCGCTACCCACAAGACAAAGCCCGGGGGCGCTTGCGGTGCGGGGGAGGGCGCATTAGCGTCGAGCCGGCGCCGAGTGACCGGAATAAGGCACACGCAGAGTTCTCATGCACGCGGATAACCCGATTTATCTTGATTACAACTCGACCACGCCGGTGTTGCCGGAGGTGCTCGAGGCGATGCTTCCGTATCTGCGCGGACACTGCGGTAATCCATCGAGCAGCCATGTGTTCGGCCGTCGCGCCTGCGCCGCAGTTGACAACGCGCGGGAGCAGGTCGCCGCGTTACTGGGATGTGCGCTCGATGAAATCGTATTCACATCCGGAGGCACCGAAGCCAACAACCTGGCGCTGCGTGGCGCGACGGAAGCCGTCGCGCAGCGACGGCAAGTGGTGACGTCGACCATTGAACACCCCTCCATCTTGGCCCCGTGCGAGTGGCTGGAACGCCATGGTTGGCGCGTCTCGCGCGTGGAAGTCGGTCACGATGGCCGTGTAAGCCTGGAGCAGCTGATTGACAGTGTTGGGACCGGAACGGCGCTGGTGACGATCATGCACTCCAACAACGAAACGGGGGTGCTGCAGCCGATTGCTGCGATCGTGCGAGCTGCGCACGAAGCGGGCGCGTTAGTGCATACGGATGCCGCGCAGTCGGTGGGCAAGATCCGCGTTGACACGCGGGCACTCGGCGTCGATCTGATGTCGATCGCCGGGCACAAGTTGTACGCGCCGAAGGGCGTTGGTGCTCTGTATGTCCGCCGCGGAACAGCAGTGAAGCCCTTCACGCTGGGCGCGGGTCATGAGCGGGGCCTGCGCCCGGGGACCGAGAATGTGGCGGGTGTCGTCGGCCTTGGAGCCGCGTGCGAAGTCGCTCGGCTGAGCCTGGAAGCAGTCGGCGCGCGGATGTCAGCACTGCGAGATCGGCTCTGGCGACGGCTCAGCAGGCAGGTGCCCGGGCTCAAGTTGAACGGCCACGTTGAGGAGCGCCTTCCTAACACACTCAATGTCTGCTTTCCGAAGGTCTCGGGCATTGCGCTGCTCGCCGCGACTCCGGAGGTCGCGGCTTCTACCGGCGCGGCGTGTCACGACGGACATGAGGCACCGTCGGCCGTTCTTCTGGCGATGGGTATGCCGCCTGAGGAGGCAATCGGTGCTGTTCGGCTCACTCTGGGCCGCTCGACGACCGATGAAGAGATCGGACGTGCGGCCGATGCGCTCTCGCCGGCGTGGATCGCGCTGAGCGGCCTGGATT
>PLIX01000182.1:11036-13168 GCA_003140135.1 Gammaproteobacteria bacterium | reverse complement strand
TGGCCGCGCCCTGAGTCGCGGCGCTCATGCGCACTCTCGCAACTTTAGTCTGCATCGCTCTTGCGGCCTGCGCCGCCCCGAGCGCGCGCCTGCGCGCGCCGCCGCTGCCGTCACAGATGCGCTCGGAGCCGGCAAAATTTGTGGTCGTGACGGTGCGCAACGATCCGCAGCCGCTGGCCACTCGCGCCGGCGCAACAGTGCGCGGCTATGACGGCGCCGGCGTTTACGGTGTCACGAGCGCGGCCCGTGCAACGGTGCGCGCAATCACGAAGGATTATGGATTGCTCGCGGTGTCGGCATGGCCCATTGCGGCCCTGCGCGTGCACTGCGTGGTGTTCCGTGTCCCCGAAGATGCCGCCCCCGCGCAGATGATCGCCCAGCTCGCAAAAGATCCGCGTGTGGACTCTGCGCAGCCGCTCAACCAATTTGCGACCGAGACAGACTCCAATGAAGGCGTCTACAACGACCCTTATGCGAGTTTGCAGACGGTCCTGCGCGATCTCACCGTCGCGCAGGCCCAGCAATGGTCGCGCGGCTCCGGCGTGCGCATTGCGATCATCGATACCGGCATCGACTTCGAGCATCCGGATCTTGCAGGGCAGGTGATCGCGCGGCGCAATTTCGTCGACGCCGATGATGTTGCCTTCCAGCTCGATCGTCATGGCACCGCGGTGGCCGGCGTGATCGCCGCCGTCGCAGACAATCACATCGGGATCGTCGGCATCGCGCCCGACGCGCGGCTCCTGGCGCTGAAGGTGTGCTGGCAGGCGCCNNCGCGACCGCGGCCTCCTGCAACAGCTTCACACTCGCCCAGGCGCTTGGCAGCGCCATCGACATGCAGGCGGACGTGGTGAACCTGAGCCTCGCCGGCCCGGACGATCCGCTCCTCACCCGTCTGCTGCGCCGCGGCATGCAACGCGGCATGATATTCGTCGGTGCCGTGCCCCCGGGCGCCGTGCGGGCCGGTTTCCCGACCGATGTGGACGGCGTTCTGGCCGTGGCGGCCGCGGAGGAAGCGACGGATGCAGGCAGGCAGCTGCGAGCGCCCGCTAGCGAAGTGCTGACGCTCGTTCCGGGGGGACATTGGGATTTTGCGTCGGGCAGTTCCATCGCGGCAGCGGAAGTCACGGCGACGGTCGCGCTGTTGTTATCGCAGCGACCGCATATGCCCGCGTCCGAGGTCTTCCGGGTGCTCGCGCGCACCTCGCAAAACCTGATCACCCACAATGTGCCGCTCGTATCGGTGAATGCCTGCGCGGCACTGGCTGACGTGCTGCAGCGCTCCGGTTGTGGATCCGAGCGCGCGCCCGTGGCATCGGCGGCAAACTCCGCCGCGGTGCATCCGCGCTCGCCCACCCGTGCCAGCATTGCGAATTAGAGCGGCGGGCGGCCCCGTCGCCTCAAGCCGTGCGATGCGCGCCTAGGGGAGGGCCGGCGCGGCTATATGGAATGCTTTTCGGCTGAGATATTTTGGCTGTTCGGAGCAGATAAGGTATTGCAGTTACTGTTTTCCCGCGAGAGCGTTGTCAGGCGGATCAGGTCCAGGGCTCACGACCGGGTATTCGCGCGATAGGGATCTAGCGTATCTTGGCGCTCGGCGGAGCAGGACATTCCGACCGAGACCCCCCGCGCGGGAAGGTAGTAACTGCACCTTTTCGAACGCTCGCGGTGAGGGTCGACACGTAAGGCGAGTCGCGATCAAAAAACCGCCAGGGGCGCCGCGCCCAGTCCCCGGCGTAGTCGACTCCGATGCGCGTGGCCCGTACGATCCGCGGCGCGGGGGCCTCTGGGCCGGGCCGCTCGAGCCAGAGGGTCCCGCCGCACAGATCCGCTGCATTGAGCCGCCGATCGATGCACATCGCACGACAGAGCAGTCCCGGTCCCCAGCTGGGCTCATCGAGGTTCTCAACCGGTCCCAGCGCCCGCAACAGCACGGCGTGCGGTTTGCCTTTCGCTGCCGTCACGATATTCAGGCAGTTCCACATCCCGTAGATCAGGTAAACGTAGGCGTGCCCCGGCGGCCCGAACATTACGCTCGTGCGCGCCGTGCGGCCGCGCGCCGAATGCGCCGCCAGATCCTGAGGGCCGCAGTAGGCTTCCGTCTCGACGATGCGGCCCGTGCGCCGCGTACG
>PLIX01000182.1:0-11027 GCA_003140135.1 Gammaproteobacteria bacterium | reverse complement strand
GCGCCGCCGAATTTGCATATAATACAGTGTGATGGTGCGAAAATCGGTTGTAAATTCATGATTCAGCGGCGACTCACGCCTTGCGCCCTTGCGCTCTTTCTATGCGCGCCCCTAGGCGCTGCACAGTATGAACTGGTGAAGGATGCGCCGCCGGTGTACGGCGCCGACCAGTACGTCAAAGCCGCCTACGAGGACACGCTCCTTGACATCGCCCGGCGCAACAGCGTCGGCTACGAGGAGATCCGTCGCGCCAATCCCACCCTCGACCTGTGGATCCCCGGCGCCGGCGCTGATGTGCTCGTGCCCGGCCGGCGCATTCTGCCGCCTGGGCCGCATGAGGGAATCGTGGTCAATCTTCCCGAACATCGCCTCTATTACTATCCGAAGCCCAAGCGGGGCGAAAAGCCGGTGGTCATCACCTATCCCGTGAGCGTCGGGAAAATGGACTGGCGCACGCCGCTCGGGCAGACCCAAGTGATCAGCAAGCAGGCACAGCCCTGGTGGCATCCGCCTCCCTCGGTCCTCCAGGAGCACGCCGAGCGGGGCGACCCGCTTCCCAAAGCCGTGCCTCCGGGTCCGGACAATCCGCTCGGCGAATACGCGATGCGCCTCGCAATCCATCCGGGCGATTACCTCATCCACGGCACCAATAATCCGCAAGCCGTCGGCATGGCCGTGACGCACGGCTGCATCCGCATGTATCCGGAAGACATCGAGGCACTCTTTAAGATAGTGCCCGTCGGCACCAAGGTTTGGCTCGTCAATGAGCCCGTGAAGGTCGCCTACGAGAGCGGCGAGCTTCTGCTGGAAGTGCACCCGCAGATCGACGCCGAAGGGCAGCCCATGGAGCCCGACCTGGACATGCTGTCGCTGCGGCTCGACCATGCGCTGGGCTCAACCACCGCCGCCATCAATTGGGATCTGGCGCGCGAGACGCTGCAATCGGCCCAGGGCATGCCGACGCTGGTCGGTCTTGAGGCCGATCTTGATGCCCCCGCAGACGCCGCGCCGGCCACCTCGGCGCAGTCGACCCCCGCGATTGGCGCCCCACCGATGCCTGCGCCGACGCCCGCCCCTATGAGCATGCCACCACCCGGTCCGCCCACCATCACCATGCCGCCACCACCCCCGGCGCCGGCTGCGCCTCCGACTGTGGAAGGGACTGCGACACCTATGGCCGCGCCCAATCCTGCTCCGCCGACAACGCCCGATCCGCGGCCTTAAGACGGGCGGCTCGCGCGCCGCATCGCAGGAGCACGCATCCATTGACGATTCATTCGGCGAAGACGGCTGATGAGGGCTGAAGCGTTCTCAGCGAGCCCTGGCTTAAAGCTGGCGACTTTTGCCCCTGATCCCGAACTCCCCGGGCAGGTTGGCTACGCCTGCTTAAGTGGCGCCACGAAGAGAACGGGGCCCGTCGGCGCGCCGGTCGGCGAGCCGCCGGGCGGCTCGAGACTCACCGCCACCTGTGCGGCACTCGCAAGCGCCGCGCGCTGCGCGACGGTGAGCGTCCGCTCGAACTGGCCCCGAGCCGGCAGGACGCCGAGCGATACCGGAGCACCCTTGCCCGCAGGCAGCGCCCAAAGTTCAAATGAATGGCCCGGCGATGCGGCGGCGCCGGCGAGCGCCACTGCCCGCAACCGCTCGCGGTGCGCATCGAGTTGAATGCTCCAGACCACCGACCCTTGCGCGCCCTTAATCGTCGCCACCGTCTGCAGCCGCAAGGACTCCGTCATGCGCCACGCGACGTAGCCGCCGGCGAAGATCGCGCACAGCACCAGCACCGCCGCGAGCGCGCGCAGCGCCGGCCGCGCCGCACGCGGCCGCGACGTAGCGGCAGGCGGGATGTCGGCCGTGCGGATGCGCTCCTCGATCCTCTCCCACACTCCTTGCGAAGGCGTGATCGGCGGCAGGCCGAGAGCCAACGGGATGAGGCGCCCCTCCCAGGTGCGCACACGGCTTGCGATGTGCCACTCGGCGCTTAGCCAGCGCTCGAACCGGCGCCGCGCCGCGCCGCGCAACGTGCCGAGCACGTATTCGGATGCCAGCGCATCGATGAGCTCGGGTTGATCGTGCTTCATGTTTCGAGACACTGCCGCAGTGATGCCAGTCCACGTCGGATCCAACTCTTGATGGTGCCCAATGGCTCTCCCGTCACGCGCGCAATGTCGGCGTGCGAGTAACCATTAACGAAGGCAAGTTCAATGCCGCGGCGCTGCTCTCCGCTGAGCTCTTCGAAGCAGCGCGCGAGCGCCGCGGCGGAGCGGCCGGCGCTCGACCAGTCGCCGACGCCCTCCATGGCGGGCTCGGGTATCTGCTCGACATCCGCGTCGCGATACAGTTCGACCCGCTCACTGCGCAGCACATCGATGGCGCGATGCCGCGCGATCGCCATCAGCCAAATGCGTGCCGGTCCGCGTCCGCTTTCAAATTGTGCGGCACGCTGCCAGATGCTGACGAAGACATCCTGCAATGCCTCTTCGGCGAGCGCGCGCCGCTTCAGGATGCGCACCAAGCTTGCGAGCATCTGCCCGGCCATGAGGTCGTAGAGTTTCCTGAGAGCCTGCCGGTCGCGCGCCGCGCACGCATGCACGAGCCGCGCCAGCTCATCATCCATGCTGTTCGCCGCTTCGGTGTTGGACATGGTCTATGTACGCCCTGGCGCCGGCATCGGATGCATGGCGAGTGTGCGCCCGCGCACACTGCCGTTGACACGCGGCGCCGATGCGGACATGTTCAGTGACTCTACGTATTTTGTCACCTGGGATTATGAACCCGGCACGCCCCAGCGGAGTCATCACGATCACGACTGACTTCGGGCATCAAGGCCCGTTCGTGGGCGTCATGAAGGGCTGCATACTGAGCCGGTTTGCCGATGCGCGCATCATCGACCTCACGCATGAGATCGTGGTTCATTGGCCCGCCGAGGCAGGCTTCTGGCTGGCGCGGGCGTTTGCCTATTTCCCCGCCGGAACCGTGCACGTCGCCGTCGTCGACCCGGGCGTCGGCACTTCCCGCGACATCATCATTGTCTCGGCGGCGGGCCATCTATTTTTCGCGCCGGACAACGGATTGCTCGCGCCCATTGTCACGCGCCACGCCGACGCTGCCATCGTACGCCTCGCGCCCGAGGCCCTCGTACGCTTTGGCATCACGCGCGCCAGCGCGACCTTCCACGGCCGGGACATCTTTGCGCCGCTCGCAGCGGAACTGGCCTCCGGCCGCTGCGGACCGGCGGACCTGGGCGAGCGCATCACGACCCTGGTCCCATCCTGGGTGGACGAGCCGACGGTTGACGGCCATGTGACGGGTCTCGTCATGACCATTGACCACTTCGGCAACCTCATTACCAATATCGACGGGACGCTCATCGCGCATTTGCGCGCACCGCGGGTCTTTGCGGGCAATCACGCCTTCGCCCTCAAGCGCACGTACGGCGATGTGCGGCCCGGTGACTATCTTGCGCTCGTCAATTCGTTCGGCGTCATAGAAATCGCCCGCGCCGAGCAGAGCGCCGCTGATGGCTTGGGCTTAAGCCGAGGCGCACCCGTCACAGTGCGCGATGCCTGAAGGACGGCATCGCACGTATCACAGTTGATCGGCGGCGGGAATCCGTTATAGTTCGCAACCCTTGCGGCGCGCCGCAGAAGCGCGTTACTTATTGATTGTTATAAAGAATTAGACTCCACGCGATGCCCGAGCGAGACACTGAGAGCTTCGATATTGACGAGGAATTCCTGAGCGGAGCCGAAGACGGCACCGAATACGAGCGGTTATTGGACAAAGTGGATAAGCGCGTACGCAACCAGGGTAAGCGCGGAAAAGCCGCTTGGAGCCGACTCGAGGAGATCCTCGCCGACCGCAAGCTCGAGAAAGACCTGCGCGATACCTTTGACGACGAGTCCTGATCGGACGCGCGCCGGTCAGTCGTGTCGGTGATGCGCTCGGCCTCATCCTGGATCGTCCTGAAGTTCGGCGGCACCAGCGTTTCCTCGCTCGAGAACTGGCGCAATGTGGCCCACGTCGTGCGGCAGCGGCGCGCCGCAGGCGCGCGCGTACTCGTGGTTCAGTCGGCCCTGAGCGGCGTGACCGACGCCCTGGAGGAAGTTCTCGACCCTGCCCATGCGCACGAGCGCGAGGCGCGGCTGGAGGGCATTGAGGAGCGTCACCGCGATCTTGCCCGGGCGCTTGCGATTGGGGTGAGCGCGGAACTGATGCGCCAATTTGCCGAGCTGCGGCAGCTCACGGCGCCTAGCGCGCGCGGCGGCGCGGCGAGCGACGGCACGCGGGCGCGCGTGCTCGCAAGCGGCGAGCTTATGGCAACCGATTTGGGCGCACGCTATCTCGCGAGCGTCGGAGTGGAGGTGGAGTGGGCGGACGCGCGCGGCATGCTGCGCGCAAGCGCGCGGCGCGGCGGCTCAAACAAGGCGGCGATGCTTTCGGCCACGTGCGACTTCGCACCCGACGCCGAACTTGCGGAGCGCCTGTCCGCGCGCGCGGCCGTCATCGTGACGCAGGGATTTATCGCAAGCGACTCCGCGGGCAATACTGTGCTCCTGGGGCGCGGCGGCTCGGACACCTCCGCCGCCTATCTTGCGGCGAAGCTGTGCGCGGCGCGCCTTGAGATTTGGACCGATGTGCCTGGGATGTTCAGCGCCAATCCGCGCTCCACACCCACGGCGCGGCTCCTGCGCGCGCTCGATTACGACGAGGCGCAGGAGATCGCGAGCAATGGTGCCAAGGTCCTGCACCCGCGCTGCATTCTGCCGGCGCGCCANNGCGCTCGACAGCCCCGGCATGTGGCATCAGGTGGGCTTTCTCGCCGACGCGTTCCAGATCTTCAAAGAGCACGGCATGTCGGTGGATCTGGTCTCGACCTCTGAAACCAACGTGACCATTTCGCTCGATCCAGCAGCCAACAGCCTCGATGAGACCTTGCTCGCGGCGCTGGTCGCGGCTCTTGAGCGCTTATGCCGCGTGCAGGTCATTGGTCCTTGCGCCTCAGTGAGTCTGGTCGGACGCAACATCCGCGCCATCCTGCATCGCCTGGGGGATGCCTTCGAGCTCTTTGCCGAACAGAAGATCTATCTCGTCACCCAGGCCGCGAACGATCTGAACTTCACCTTCGTCGTCGATGAGAACCAGGCTGAGCGGCTGGTCGAGCAACTGCACGAGCTCCTCATCCACCCGGTGGCGGGCGACCGCGTGTTCGGTCCCACCTGGGAGCAGCTCTTCGCGCGTCCCGGTCAGCCGAGCGCGTCGCGTGCCTGGTGGCACCACAAGCGCAGCGAGCTCTTGGATGTTCTCGCCCATCGGGACGCGGCGTACGTCTACGATCGCGACACCCTGCAAAAGGCAGCGCGCGCCTTGCGCGCGCTGCCGTCGGTGGCGCGCGTGCTCTTTGCGATGAAGGCCAACGCGCACCCGCAGGCGCTCGCGGCGCTGCGCTCAGAGGGCATCGATCTTGAATGCGTCTCGCGCGGTGAGGTGGAGCGCGCCCTGCAATTATTCCCTGCCATCGAGCGCGCGCGCGTTCTTTACACGCCCAATTTCGCCTCCCGCGACGAGTATGCCTGGGCCCTCGGGCAGGGCGTGCGCGTGACCGTCGACAATACCTACGCGCTCGCAAGCTGGCCCGAGCTTTTTGCGCAGCGGGACATCTTCCTACGCATCGACACCGGCGCCGGTCGTGGCCACCATCAACATGTTCGCACCGCCGGCGTCTATTCAAAATTTGGCGTCCCGGTGGCGGATCTCGAGGAGTGCGCGCGCCATGCGCGCGCCGCGCAGGCCCGCGTCACGGGCCTGCATGCGCATGCGGGCAGCGGCATTTTCAATGTCAGCAACTGGCAGCACACGGCCTTCCTGCTGGCGGAGCTCGCGCGCGGATTTGCCGATGTGCGCGTCATCGACGTCGGCGGCGGCTTCGGGGTGCCGGAGAAGCACGGCGAGACGGGCGTCGATCTGCTCGAGCTCGACGCGGCGCTCGCCCAGGTGCGCGCGGCGCATGGGCAGCTGGAAATCTGGATCGAGCCCGGGCGCTATCTCGTTGCCGCCGCTGGCGTACTCCTCGCGCGTGTGACGCAGCTTAAGACCAAGGGCGATGTGCGCTATGTCGGCGTCGCGACCGGCATGAATTCGCTCATCCGTCCGGCGCTCTACGGCGCCTATCATGAGATTGTGAACCTGACGCGCCTCGCGGATCCTCCCGAGCATGTGGTGAACGTCGTAGGTCCCATCTGCGAAAGCGGCGACATTCTCGGGCACGACCGCCTGCTGCCCGCAACCTACGAAGGCGACGTCTTGCTCATCGCCAACGCCGGGGCCTACGGTTTCGTCATNNCCAACGCAGGCGCCTACGGTTATGTCATGAGCTCGCGCTACAACCTGCGCGAGCCGGCCGCGGAAGTGTGCATCTGATCCATGGCTCGGCGGCCGCGCAAGCTTCGAGTCCGACGCCTGCTGTGGGGCAGCGCGCTCGGCGTGTTCGTGATTGCCGTCGCCGCGATCGCGGTCTACGTCTATTTTCTGGATCGCAGCGTGACGCAGCAGTTCCAGGGGCGACGCTGGACGCTGCCGGCACAGGTGTATGCCGCGCCCCTGGAACTCTATGCGGGCGCGCCCTTGGGCATGGCTGATCTCAGCGCCGAACTTGCGCGGCTGCAGTACCGAGCGACCGACAAACTTGATCGCCCCGGCACCTACCGCCGCCAGGACGCGCGCATCGACATCGCGCTGCGCGCCACACGCTTTGCGGATGAGGTGCGGGGAGCGCAGGTGCTCACCATCATCGTCGGCGCGCACTCCATCGAGGCGCTGCGCGACAGCTCTGGTGCAGACATTCCCATTCTGCGGCTCGATCCGCTCCTCATCGGCAGCATTTTTCCAACGCATGGCGAAGATCGCATCGTCGTGACGCCCGCGGAGGTGCCGGCGTTGCTGCCGGCGGCGTTGAAGGCGGTCGAGGATCGCAAGTTCGACAGCCATCACGGCGTGGATCCGGAAGCCGTCGTGCGCGCGCTGTGGGTCGACCTGCGCTCGCGTCAGATCGCACAAGGCGGCAGCACCCTCACGCAGCAGCTCGTCAAGAGCTACTTCCTCAATTCCCGCCAGACCATGGGCCGCAAGGTGCGCGAAGCGCTCATGGCGTTCGCTCTGGAGGCGCACTTCACCAAGTCCGATCTCATGAACGCCTATATCAATGAGATCTATCTCGGTCAGGACGGTGATCGCGCCGTGCACGGCTTTGGCCTTGCGAGCCAGTTCTACTTTGGCAAGCCGCTCGCCGAGGTCGACCTGGCGGAACTGAGCCTGCTCGTTGCGCTCGTGCGCGGTCCTTCCTATTACGACCCGCGCCATCATCCGGAGCGCGCGCTCGCGCGGCGCAATCTCGTGCTCAAGTTGATGGCCGACCTCAAGGTCATAAGCCCCGAGGATGCGGCCGCCGCCACCAGCCGACCGCTCGGCGTCACGACGCGCGCCGCGGGCGCCTATTATCCGTCGTACCTCGATTTTGTCCGGCGCACTCTGCGGCGCGACTATCCCGAATCCGACCTCACGCAGGAGGGACTCAAGATCTACACCAGTCTTGAGCCACGTGCCCAGGATGAGGCCGAACAGACGCTCGATCGGGAATTGGCGCGCCTCGAGCGCACCCGCAGCCCCACGAGCGTATCGCTCGACGGCGCAGTCGTCATCACCTCGCCTGCGAGCGGCGATGTGATCGCGATCGTCGGCGGCCGGCGCATCGGCTACAGCGGCTTCAATCGAGCGCTCGATGCCGCGCGCCCGATGGGCTCAGTCGTGAAGCCCTTCGTCTACCTGACCGCGCTTGAGAGCCATCGCTACAACCTGGCGAGCATCGTGCAGGATGCTCCGGTCGATATTCGCATGTCGAACGGCACGCACTGGAGACCTGTCAACTTCACGCGCCAGACTTACGGACCGGTGCCGCTGGTGCGCGCGCTCGCTGAATCCATGAACCAGGCCACCGTTGCAGTCGGCATGGACGTCGGGGTGACCCACGTCGCGCAGACTCTGCAGCGCTTTGGCCTCGAGCGGGCACCGGCGCAAGTGCCGGCGCTGCTCCTGGGCGCCGTCAACGCAACGCCGCTGGAAGTGGCGCAGCTTTATACCGGACTTGCCAACGGCGGNNCGCCCGGCGCGCGCCGTGTTGCCGGCGGATGTCGTGGTCGTGGGTAAGTCGGGGACCACATCGGACCTGCGCGACAGTTGGTTCGCCGGGTTTTCAGGCAGCCATCTCGCCGTCGTCTGGGTCGGCTACGACGACAACCGTCCCACAGGCTTCACCGGCGCGGCGGCAGCGCTCGCCATCTGGTCGCGCGTGCTCGCCGGGCTTGGAGCCACCTCCTGGAGCGCGTCGATGCCGGAGTCGCTGACCGAGGTCGGTATCGACTACTTCACCGGCCTGCAGATCGAGGGCGCCTGCGCCAACGCGAATACCATTCGCATTGGCGTGCCGCCGAGCACGCAGCTTGCGAAAAAGCCCGGCTGCATTGCCGCCGCGGCGCCGAGCGTGCTGGATCGCCTGCGCGCTATCATTCGCCAATGAGCAACACGACGTTGCGATCGTCCCCGCGGGTTCCGCCGAGCCGAGCATCCCGCTCGCGCAAGACGGGGATAGAACCCTTGAGGACGATGGCATGAATACCGGGACTGTCAGGATAGTGATCGTGTTCTTGGCCGTTATGCTCTCGGCATGCCGCTCGCTCGTCTCCCCGGAGCGTCCGCCCAATCCGCCGGCGGAGGCGCCTGCTCCTCAGAGCCCGGCGGCCGCGCCGCCGCCTCCCGCCGCACCCGCGCCCACCCGGCAGTTTCGATTGGGCAGCGCCGCAAGCGCTCTAGTCACCCAAGCCCGTGCGCGCGCGGCGGCGGGGGACTATCCCGCCGCGACGGCGACTTTGGAGCGCGCGCTGCGCATTGAGCCGGAAAACCCGCTGGCGTGGATCGAATTGGGGCACGTCCAGCTCGCCGCCGGCAATGCCGCGCAGGCCGACAACATGGCGCACAAGGCCCTCGGGCTTGCGGCCGGCGACCCCGATGCCCAGGCCGCCGCGTGGCGGCTCATCGCCGAATCGCTGCGCGTGCGGGGCCGTAACCCGGAGGCGAGCCAGGCGAGCGCGCATGCCGAGGCCCTGGTGCCGCACTGAGCCCGCGTTTCGGCCCCCAAGAGCCGGCGCGGCCGCACCCGGCGCGCGCTTCTTGACGCCTCTCGGGCGTCACCCTAGACTTTAGCCACTCATCGAGACCGGCTGAGGGAAAGGCCCTTAGACGCCGGGGCAACCGCCGCCAGCCTAACCAGCTCGGAAAGGTGCCAACTCCTGCGATCCTTCATGGGATCAACAGATGAGCAGTGCGCGTAGCTGCCATGCGGCATTGGGCCGTGCGGAAGATGGACGCCACAGACCCGCATCTTGATGCGGGTGCTCCGCAGGAGTGCCGGTGAGCCGGACCATTGCGACTGCGGAGCCTGTGATGAACGCCTCAATTGATGCAACCCCCGATGCTACGGCACTCCTGCTGAGTGCACCGCTTGGACAACAAACGCAAGCCGTGCGCGCGGGCCTGGAATGCGACGACTCCACCGGCTGCGTGGTGCCGCCCATTCATTTGACCTCGACCTTTGCCTTCCGCGCCTTCGGCGAGAAGCGCGTCTACGACTACACGCGCTCGGGTAACCCGACGCGCGATCTTCTGGCGCAGGCGATTGCCGATCTGGAGGAGGGCGCAGGCGCCGTGGTCACCGCCACGGGCATGGCCGCGGTTGCGCTCGTCGGCCACCTCTTGCCGGTGGGCTCGCGCATCGTCGCCCCGCATGATTGTTACGGCGGCACGTATCGGCTCTTCGAGGCCTGGCGGCGACGCGGTGAAATGCAGGTGGAATTTCTCAACTTCGGCGACGAGGAAGCCGTGCGCGCGGCGCTCGCGCGCCCGACTGCGCTTCTGTGGATCGAGACGCCGAGCAATCCGCTCCTGCGTATCACCGATATCCAAAAGTTCGCATCCCTCGGCCATGCCAGCGGCGCGCTCGTCGTGGTGGACAACACCTTTCTGTCGCCCGCCTGGCAGCAGCCGCTCGCCCTGGGGGCGGATCTCGTCGTGCACTCGACCACCAAGTATCTGAACGGTCACAGCGACGTCGTGGGTGGCGCGGTCGTCGCGCGCACGCCGGCACACGTCGAACAATTGAGCTGGTGGGCCAACTGTTTGGGCGTGACCGGCGCGCCATTTGACAGCTTCATGACCCTGCGCGGAATACGCACGCTGCATGCGCGCCTCGAGCACCACGAGCGAAATGCGCAGGCGCTGGCGCCGTGGCTCCTGCTGCAGCCCAATGTGACGCGCGTGCATTACCCGGGTCTGCCGTCGCATCCCGGGCATGCGCTCGCGCGCCGCCAGCAGCGCGGCATGGGCGCGGTGATCAGCGTTGAACTCGCCGGCGGCCACGACGCCGTGCGCGCTTTCGTCGCGCAGCTGCAGTGCTTTTCGCTCGCCGAATCCTTGGGCGGAGTGGAGAGTCTCGTTGCACATCCGGCCACCATGACGCACGCCGCGATGGATGCCAACGCGCGCGAGCAGGCGGGTCTGGTCGACGGGCTCGTGCGCCTCTCCATCGGCATCGAGGCTCTTGAGGATCTGCGGGCCGACCTCGCGAGAGCCCTGCAGCGGGCGGCGGGGGCTTGCCGCTCAGCCTGAGGACTTGCGGGGCAGGCGCTACTCCCGGGCTTCGAGGCGCTCGAGCACTGCAGCTCCCGCCGCACGCGTGCTGCAACCCGGCGCATCAGGGCGCGCAATGTCCGCGGTGCGCGCGCCGTCGGTGAGCGCACGAGCGACGGCGNNGCCCCATAGGGATTGGCGATGCCGCGGCCTGCGATGTCGGGAGCGGAGCCGTGAATAGGCTCGTACAAGCCGCGCCTGCCGTCGCCGATGGACGCCGACGGCAATAATCCGAGCGACCCGCACAGCATCGACGCCTCGTCGGTGAGAATGTCGCCGAACATGTTCTC
>PLIX01000127.1 GCA_003140135.1 Gammaproteobacteria bacterium | reverse complement strand
TCGTTCTGACCAAGCAGAATCGCCTCGCGAGACTCGCCGAGCAGCGTGCACATCTGGATCTGAAAGTGATGCTGCTGACGGAGCAGAAGACCGCCAAGCTCATCGACCTCTTAGAGGAGTTGCGGCGCGACCTGCCCAATGTCAAAGACAGGCATGACCCTGAAGCGGCGGAACTGCAGCAATCGATGAACCCGGACCAGGTATTGGCCGCGCTCGATGAGCGCAGCAAGCCGGAAGAGCGCTTGAAGTTTGCTGCCGAAGCCGACGCAGTCGCTCGCGCAAATAAATAATAGCGTGCGGCGCGCGCATCGCACCTGATGCCTAGGAACGCATGCGCACCGCGGCGGCGTCAAGGGCGAAGTTGACAAGGCTCACTGAGCTTTCTTGCACGCCGCCGACGCCAGCGTTTCAAAGTTTTACATCACTCTTCCCGGCAGGCCTTGACTGGCAGGTCCGAGGACAACTCACTGCACTGGCGTTCGGGCGTGACTCAAGCGTCAGCCCTTAACCACTTCTTCATCTGCTCACTGACTACAAACCACTTGCACCGTGGGATACGCCGATGCATTGCCGCTGTTGGCATCCACAATTGGGCCGCTGCCGTTTTGCATTACCGAACAGTGCTGCGCCTGCGGGCCAAGGACGCCAACTTGGTAGGCGGCGGCCTGAGTTTTAATATAACCAAAGGTAATGGTATCGGGAGTGGAGCCAGCCGCCGCGCCATTGCCCAGCGAATTGATTTCCGGCCGCAGGCCATAAGCCTCCACTTTTGTGGCGTTACTTGTGTTACATGCAGTTCCCACGTTACCTGGCCCCGTCAGCACCACGCCAATAACGAGCGAGGAGGTAGCGCTGCCCCCAACAGTGTTGGCTGGCCAGCTGACATTGACATTCAGGGACAGCGGAACATCCACTTCAACTGCAGCTTCAGCAAGTGTTCCAGCGTTATCGCTAAAATCATCCAAAATTTCAGCAGAACCAAGCCCAGAACGCGTGACGGTTCCGGTTCCAACGACGGTACCGCTACTGGCATCGGCCAAGGTGGCCGTGCCGGTGGCGAGATTAACGGTCAATGTCTGCGGATTTTGGGTGGTCAGTCCGCAAGTGCTCGTCGGGTTATTTGAAGTTATTGCCAGTGTTCCGACGCCCGTGCTGGTGTCCCAGGTGCCAACGGAGGCGGCTTTCGCCACAGACAAATACCATTTGCCGCTCGGTTCAAAGATGGCGAAAATGGATCGACCTGCGCCAGTTACATCGCCAGCCGAGGATACGACTACGGATATCTTCCATGCGCCCAAATAGGCGGTGTTCGTGTCCGCCGGCAACGGTGATTCGGTGAATGTCAGTGCCGGCCCTTGCGCCGTTCCGCTTCTGCTGTAAATCTGCGCCGTGCCCGCGGTGGCTGAGAGCGTGCCCTGGAGGTAATCGTGATCGAGACTTTCAGCGCCGTTATTAATATTGGGCGTCGAAACCAGCGTAAAGGTTGCGCCGCCGGACGCTGCAGTGCTCGCCTGCCAAGTACCAATCAGGGTGCCGTTGCTGTCGCTGTCAGTCGCGGCAAAACCCCTGACTACTCCATCCGGATTAAAAATCAGGGCGACCGTCTCGCCCGCGCCATTATTGCAAGCTGCACAAGGCGCGGTCCACAGCGTCCCAATAAAGCTGGCCGCATTCACGCCCTGGGTGATATTGGCCTGGGCGCTCGCGGCCGCGGGTACTGTACCCCCGGCGTTGACGATGGCGGTGTGCGCTGTCCCACCGGACTCGACTGCCGTCAGCAGCGTGCCCGCGGTAATGCCGGAGGCTTTGAGCGTATCCAACAGCGTTGTAACTGCTGTGGCTGACGCCCCGCTCAAGCCGGTTGCCGTCGGTATGACAAACGTACCGCCATTGTTCTCACCCACCGTAACGGCAACGCTGTTGAGCGCCCCGAGCAGCTGACCAATAGCCGTGACGGTCGGATTCGTGGCGCTGGTGGCGCCAGAAACCAGATTGATGGCAGAAATGACCGACGGATTGCCGCTGGTTGAGGTAGTGGACAGATTGGTGGCAGTGCCCAAGGTGATGCCGGCGGCGCTGAAGGTGACACTATCGCCCGGGGCATAGTTGAACTCGCCCAACGCATTGGTGGTGCCGGTTGCGCCGGAGGGACTGGCGGTATATGAAAGTCCTCCCACCGGGGCGTCGCTGAATATCGCGGTCTGGGACGCGACTATCGGCGTTTCTGACTTAACTGTGAGCACCCATGCAAATGTTGTGCTGCCGGTCGCATTCGTGGCGGTAATCGTGTACGTGGACTCCGACGCAATAGCGGTGGGAGTGCCGGAGATCGCACCGCTCGTCGTGCTGAGCGCCACACCGGCCGGGAGTGCGGGGCTGACCGAATAGCTGGCGACATTGCCGGTGACCGTAGGCGAGAGCGGCATCATCGCCGTGCCCTTCGTGTCCTGCACCGGACTTGTGTATGACAAGGCGCTTGGCGCTGGGGCGTTGGTGCTGCTACCACCGCCGCCGCACGCAGCAAGAACCATCAGAAGCGTTGCAACAAGGACTATCCTTGACATGTTGATTCTCCGAAGAAGTAAACGGCACGGATTGTGCGTAGTGGATGGCGCGCTAGTTGCAATGCGCCGGTTTCTAATCTTGGCTTGTTAGCTCAAGCTGCGAGGTCAAGCTACGCGCGTGATCCCACACTTAGCGTGATACGAACGCTCTTTCCCTGAAATGGAACGTGACGGTCGTCATACATAGGCTCGAAGCTCTCAAATGAGATCAAAAGAGCAATCAGACGTTGAGGACTATCGCAAGCGGGATCGGCCGCTGATTGCCTTGGTCGCGCAGCTCAGTCAAATTTCACGACGGAGCCCGCCCAGCTAGGGCAGAGGACTGATGCGCCGGTATGGGTTGAAGTTTTTGTGTTTTCTCTAGGCCGCTCTTTCGTCGCGCGGACGGCACTTTGACTGACGATATGACAGCTTTCGGTCCGGCTGCTGTCTGATCACGGAGGACCGCCCTTGACGCCTTCAGGGATCGACATCGCCGCGGGCCTCAAATCGCTGCCACCGCAATGGCAGCGCGAGCTGCCCCGCGCCGAGGCAGCGTGCGAGCAGTTCGCGCGCGAGTACTAGGCACACCTCCTGAAAGCGCGCGTTTCACCTCATCAAGAGCGCCGCCGAAGCCGCCGCTGTCGCAAATAAATAATGCGCGCAAGCCGCGTCCCAAACGCATGCGGCACTGCGGGGTAGTCCCGCGTTCGGCCGTCCTTAAAAGATCATTGAGCCTTGCCAGCGCCGCCGTCGATACGTGCGTCTGTCGCGATCCAGTTCACTTCCCAGGTACTGCCGCCATCGTCCGAGAATGCCTGTTCAAAATGGCACGAATTCGGCGTGATAGCCGAGATTACAAAGCGCACCAGGATTGCTCTGCCATTGAATGACTCCTGATCGAAAAACTCGCCGCGCCCATTTTTGAATTCGCCGATCGAGGGTTGAGCCAGGGTGCCGTCCTTGCTGTTGGCGAAATTGAGGCTCCACTGGTGAGATTGGG
>PLIX01000152.1 GCA_003140135.1 Gammaproteobacteria bacterium | reverse complement strand
AGCGCGCGCCGCGCGGCGCCGCGATCAACGTCGAGTGCGATTTGATCCGCGAGCGGATGCCCGACGAATTGCGCGTGCACGCCGTGCGTTGCGTAGAAACTCGTTTCGAAAGGCAGCAGGCACAGCACCAGATCGCAGGCGCGCCCGATCGTGCGCACGCGTCCCTGCCGCCACGCCCAAACCTGCGGGCTTACGTACTGCACAGTGCAAAGACCCCGCGCCTTCAGCCGCGCGGCAAGCCCAAGATTGAACTCCGGCGCATCGATGCCGACAAAAACCTGCGGCCGCGCGGCGACAAAGCGCGCGACCAGCGTGCGGCGCAGCCGCAGCAGTCGCGGCAAATGGCGCAAGACTTCGGCAAGTCCCATCACGGCAAGCTCCTCCGCGCTCGCCCACGCCTCGCATCCTGCCGCGATCATCCTCGGGCCCGCGACGCCAAAGCACTGCAGTCCCGGCACCCGCGCGCGCAGCGCATCAATCAATGCCGCTCCCAGTTGATCCCCGGAAGACTCGCCCGCCACGAAGCCGATGCGCAGCGCACCGCCGGCGGCCGCGCTCATCTGACGAGGCTGCGTGTCGAGGTCCCGATAAAGTCGACGAACACGCGCACTTCAGGCTGCGAGGCCGCAAGCACCTGCAAGCGCTCGACCGCATCAACGAGCTTCAATTCAGACTGGTACAGGATGCGAAAGGCGTTACGCACATTGCGGATCTGCTCGGCGGTGAAACCGCGCCGCCGCATGCCTTCGGCATTTACCGAGTGCGGCTCGGCCGGTTGGCCGACCGCCATGACAAACGGCGGCACATCGCGTGTCACGGCGGTGTTATTGGCGATGAAAGCGTGCTCGCCGACCTTGGAGAATTGGTGCGCCGCCGACAAGCCGCCCATGTGCACCCAGTCGCCGAGCTGGACGTGTCCGGCCAAGGTTGCACAATTGGCCATGACGATGTGGTCGCCGAGCACGCAGTCGTGCGCGACATGCGTGTAGGCCATAAAGAGATTGTGGCTGCCAATGCGCGTGACGCCCTGATCGTTCGCGGTGCCGCGATTCACGGTGCAGAACTCGCGGAACACGTTCTGATCGCCGATCTCCAGATACGAGCGCTCGCCGCGGTACTTCTTGTCCTGCGGATCGCTGCCGATGGAGGCGAACTGGAAGATGCGATTTCTGGCACCGATGCGCGTCGGCCCATTGATCACCGCATGCGCTCCGATGCTCGTGCCCGCACCAATGACGACCTCCGCGTCGATGACCGCGAAGGGACCCACCGTGACGTCGGGCGCAAGCTGCGCCTGCGGCGAGATGACGGCGCGCGCATCGATGCCCGCATCTTTCCGGAGGTCGACCGTGGCCTGCGTGCCCACGCGCCGGATCACTTACCCGCCTCCGGCGCCACCATCATCTCCGCGTGCGCGACTTCGTCTTCGCCGACGAGCGCGACGGTGGAAAAGCGCCAGATGCCCTTGAAGCTGCGCTCGAGCTGCGCGCTCAGCAGCAGCTGATCGCCCGGCTCGACGGGCTTTCTGAAGCGCGCCTTGTCGATGCCCACAAAGTAGAAGCGCGTCGACTCGTTCGGCACGATGCCGCTGGTGACGAAAGCGAGTATGCCCGCCGTCTGCGCCAGCGCCTCGATGATCATCACTCCGGGCATCACCGGCCGCGTCGGAAAGTGGCCGGGAAAGAACGGCTCGTTGTAGGTCACGTTTTTCAGCGCGCGGATGCTGTGCCCCGCTCGGCACTCGAGTACTCGGTCGACGAGCAAGAACGGGTAACGATGCGGCAGGCGCTCGAGAATTTTCATGATGTCGAGCTGGATCGAGTCACTCATCCTCTTCGCTCCGCGCCGCAGCGCCTGAGATATTCGTTTGCCGTTCGACCGCTGCGAGGCGCGCGGCCCAGGAATCGATGCGTTTGAGGCGCGCGACGATCCGGCGCCAAACGCCTGCCTCCTCAATCGGAATGCCGCTCGAGTATACGCCGGGGCGCGTGATGGAATGGCTCACCAGGGAGAACCCCGTGATGACCGCATCGTCACAGATGGACAGGTGCCCGACGATACCCACCGCACCACCCACCATGCAGTGCCGCCCGATCGTGGCGCTGCCCGAAACGCCGACGCAAGCCGCGAGCACCGAGTGCGCTCCAATGCGAACGTTGTGGCCGATCTGAATCTGATTGTCGAGCTTCACGCCCTCCTCGATCACGGTATCGCCGATCGCGCCGCGATCGATCGTGGTATTCGCGCCGATCTCCACATCGGCGCCGACCTTGAGAGCGCCCAGCTGCGGGACTTTGACCCACGAGCCGCGCTCGGGCGCAAAGCCAAATCCATCGCTGCCGAGCACCGCCCCGGGGTGCACCAGAGCTCTTGCGCCGAGCGTCACGCGCTCCCCGAGCGTGACGCGGGCGATGAGCCGCACATCCTCGGCGACGCTCGCGCCCGCCGCGATGAAGCAATGGGGGCCGATAAATGCGCGCGCGCCGATGGCGGCGCCCGCGCCAATCACCGCGAATGCTCCGACGTGGGCGCTCGGATCGATGCGCGCATCGGCGCCGATCACGGCCGAGGGGTGGATCCCGGCAATTATAGGCGGCTGCGGATGCAGCCATGCGGCCATGCGCGCGTAGGTTGCGTACGGGTATTCGCACACCAATGCGGCGACCGGACATTCCGCGACGACAGCCGCCTCGAGAATGACGGCGGCGGCGCGCGTGTGCGCAAGCTGGCGGCGGTAGCGCGAGCTTGCGAGAAAAGAGATGGCGCGTCCATGGGCGTCGCCGAGCGCCGCAACGCCATCGACGAGCGTGTCGGGATTGCCGTGGAGCTCGCAGCCGAAACGTACGGCAAGCTCCCCCAGCGAAACGGACATAACAGGGCCGGACCGCAGGCGCCGCCCGGCGCTGCTCAGTGACTCGGAGTCTTAGGACTCGTCGCTGGGCTCGCCGTAGCCGGCGCAGCCGGAGCCGCCGGCGCGCGCGCCGCATGCGACTGCAGCGCGGTCAGGATTGCCGGCGTGATGTCGAGCGTGGGCGTTGAATAGATGACGCCGTCGGCCAGGACGAGATCAAATCCCTGCGCCTTGGCGTAGGTGCGCACTTCCTCGATCAACGTGCGCTGCAGACGCGACATCTCCTCGTTCTTGCGGGCATTGAAGTCATCCTGCAGCTCGCTTTGCTTGCGCGCAAAATCGCGCGCGCCGTCACGCAGTTCTTTGTCAGCGCGTGCGCGCTGATCCTGCGTCATGGTTGCAGCGTCCTTCTGCAGCCGGTCTTCCTTTGACTTGACCGCAGCCTGCTGCGCCTGCAGATCACGCTGGCGGGGCGTGAACTCATTTCTGAGCGCGTCCGAGACCGCCTTCGCCTGCGGCGACTCCTCCATCAACTTGCCGTAGTCGACGACCGCAAACTTCAGTTCCGCCGCCCACGCCGGTGCAGCGCCGAGCAGCACGGCCGCGCCCAAGCCCAAAACTATCGAATTGACAACGCCCTTCACGGCACACTTACCCCTTATTGGATGGCGGGCATGCAAATGCCCGCCGCTATCGACGATTTATCATACGCGAAGTCGTCCGGATCTGCGCTTCGTTTGGTCAGTTCAACTGGCGCGCGATGTCATTGAACAGCGCGACGCCCATCAGCAGCACCAGCAGCGCGATCCCCACCTGTTGCCCGAGCACCTGCGTGCGCTCGGACAACGGGGTGCCCTTGAGCCACTCCACCAGCTGAAAGACGATCTGGCCGCCATCGAGGATGGGCACCGGCAGAAGGTTCAAGAATCCGAGACTGAGTGAGATCAGCACCAGGAAGCCTAAGAAGGGCGCGATGCCCGCCTGCGCCGATTCACCCGCGTACTCGGCAATGCTCAAGGGCCCACTCAAATTCTTCAGGGACACCTGGCCTATGAGCATGCGCCAGAAGAGGCGCCCCTGCAGCACGGTCATGCTTTCCGCTTCGCCCGCGGCACGTCCGAGTGCGGCAAGCGGCGTCAGATCCGTATGCGTCAGGAGCGAGTCGGGAAGCTTCACGGTCGAGGCGGTCGTCACGCGGATGCGCCCGACCAACTTGCCCTCCACCCGCTCGCCTGCCACCACCACGCGGGTGTCGAATTGTGCGCCGTCGCGCAAGTAATGCACCGTGATCGCTGCGCCGGGCCGTCCCGCCACCCGCGCGATCACGTCGTGAAAATTGCGCACCGGCGCGCCGTCGATAGCCGTGATCTCATCGCCCGACTTGAGCCCCGCGCGCGCCGCCGGCCCGTCGGGCAGCACGCGGCCGAGCACCGCCGGTACGGTCGGCTCCCAAAATTCGAAGCCCAGTCCCTTGAAGAGCTCGGCAGGCTCGGTGAGCCGGCGCCGCTCGGCGGAATTCGCAACGGCCAGAGTGGCCGTGCGCGCCTCTCCCGCATGCCCATGCACCGCGAGCAGCGCCTCCCCCTGCCCGCTCATCGCATCGAGCAACCCAAATACCACGTCGCGCTGGCCGGCCACGGGAGTGCCGTTGATGGCGATGATCTCGTCTCCGGAGCGCAGCCCGGCGCGATCCGCCACCGAGCCCTGCACCACATCGCCGACGAGCGGTCTGATCTCGGTCTCGCCGTTGGCCCAGAACATGCCCCAGAGGACGAGAATTGCAAAAAGAATATTGAAGCCAGGCCCAGCGAGCAGCACGACGATGCGCTGCCAGGGCGGCCTGCGGGTAAAGGAGCGCGCCAAATCCTCCGGCGGCACGGGCCCCTCGCGCTCGTCCAGAAGTTTTACATAACCTCCCAGCGGGATGGCGGCGATGACGTACTCGGTCTGATCAGCGCCGGCGACCTTTTTCAGCAGCGGCCGTCCGAAGCCGACGGAGAACCGCAACACCTTGAAGCCGAGCTGGCGGGCCACCCAAAAGTGTCCGAACTCGTGCACGGTGACGAGCAGGCTCACCGCCACCACGAACCACAGCAGATACCAAATGAAGTTCATAGGGCGGCGCGCATCGCCGCCCTATGGGGGGGCGTTGCCAGCCTTTCAAGGGCGCGCTGACGCGCCTCGGCATCCGCCGCCAGCACATCCTCCAAGCTGCCAATGGCCCCGGCCGACATTTGAGTGATCACGGCTTCAATGACCCGCGGTATGTCGAGAAAGTTCAACTCTCGATCGAGAAACGCCTGCACTGCAACCTCATTGGCAGCATTGAGAATGGCTGGCATCAGCCCGCCGGCGCGCGCCGCCGCCTGCGCCAGCACCAGGCTTGGGAAGCGGCCTAAATCCGGGGCGCAAAAATCCAAGCGCGCCGTGCGGATCAGATCGAGGAAGTTGACACCGCAGGCGATCCGGCCCGGCCACGCGAGTGCATGGGCGATAGGCGTGCGCATGTCCGGCGAGCCCAACTGCGCGAGCATCGAGCCGTCCACATATTCGACGAGCGAATGCACGATGCTCTGCCGATGGACCACGACCTCAACCTGTCCCGGCGCCAGGCCAAAGAGCAGACACGCCTCGATCAGCTCGAGGCCCTTGTTCATGAGCGTAGCCGAGTCAACTGAAATCTTCCGGCCCATCACCCATTTCGGATGCGCGCAAGCCTGCTCGGGCGTGACCGCCGCGAGCGCCTCGTGCGGCGTGTCCAGAAAAGGACCGCCCGAGGCCGTCAACAGTACGCGCCGCACGCCCGGTGCGCTCACCCCCGCCGCGCAACCCGGCGGCAAGCACTGGAATATCGCGCTGTGCTCGCTGTCGACGGGCAAGAGCGCCGCACCCGAGGCGCGTACCGCGGCGAGGAGCAGCGGCCCAGCCATGACGAGAGATTCCTTATTAGCCAGCAGCACGCGCTTGCCGGCCTGCGCCGCAGCGAGCGTCGAACGCAAACCGGCCGATCCGGCGATGCCCGCCATCACGACGTCCGCCTCGGGCAGCGATGCAATCTCGATGAGGCCCTCGGCGCCGCCCAGCACGCGCGTGGGACTGCCCGATCCTGCGAGCCGCGCGGTGAGCTCGCGCGCGGCCTCTACGTCGGCGAGCGCCGCGAATGCGGGGCGCAGCGTGAGAACTTGTTGCGCGAGCTTCGCCGCGTTGCGGTTCGCTCCGAGCGCCACCACTTTGAACTTGTCGGTATGGCGCGCGAGCACATCGAGCGTGTTCTCGCCAATGGATCCGGTCGAACCTAGGACGGCAACCCCGATCACGCCGCCACCCCGATCGCCGTGAGTCCAAACAACAACACGGGGGCCGCGCCCGTCACACTGTCAATGCGGTCCATGACCCCGCCGTGACCGGGAAATACGCTGCCGCTGTCTTTGATGCCGGCAAATCTCTTCAGCAAGCTCTCGGTGAGATCACCGACAATCGAGAATGCAACGCCGGCGAGACACAGCGGCAGAAAAAAGACGAGCGGCAATTGGAACCAGACGCTGCCGCACACCGCCACCATCGTGGCCAGAAGTACGCCGCCGAGCACGCCCTCCCAAGTTTTTCCCGGTGACACCGCGGGCGCGAGGCGCAAGCGTCCGTAACGCCGGCCAAAGAAGAACGCGCCCATGTCCGCGACCCACACGAGGATGAGCACAAAGAGCAGCCATTGCGCCCCGTTCGGCAGATCCAGGCGCAGCCGCATGAGCGCAAGCCACGCCGGCACGAGTGCAAAGATGCCGGCGAGCGCCGCCGACCAGGGCGCCGCGCGCCGCGGGGCGAACAGGATCCATCCGAGCGCCACGAGCCACCACGCAAGCGCGAGGCACAGCAAGAGATCTCTGCCGGCAGGCTCCGCCGTGCAGCGCCAGGCGAGCGCGAGCAATGCCGCGATCGCGACGACGTAGGCGACGCGCACGAACTTGGCCGAGGCGCGCAGGAAAGCGGACCACTCCCAGGCACCCGCGAGCACGCCCGCCGTGAGCACCACCACCGTTGCCACCGGCGGCAGCCACAGCACGATCGCGAGCATGCCGGCCGCGAGCACCAGCGCGGTCATGACGCGGGACCTGAGTGCCGCCGTCACGAACCGGCCTGCCCGGCCGCGGGCGGCGGAGGAGGATAGGTGAGGCCGAAGCGCCGCTCGCGCTGCGCGAAAAACGCCAATGCCTCCTCGAAGTGCGCAACCGAGAAATCCGGCCACAGGCCGTCGCTGAAGTACAGCTCCGTGTACGCCAGGTTCCAGAGAAGGAAATTACTGATCCGGCGCTCGCCGCCGGTGCGAATGAAGAGGTCAGGATCCGGCACGTCGGCAAGCTCCAGAGCACCGGCGAAATGGGCTTCGGTAATGTCCCGCGGATTTAATGCACCGACTAAGCATTGCTCTGCAAGTCTCTGATTGGCCTGTACAATATCCCATCGACCGCCATAGCTCACCGCCAGCTGCAAGCGCAAACCGTCGTTGCCGGCCGTCTGTGCCTGGGCCGCGGCCACCAGCGCCTGCAGGCGCACGGGCAGCGTACGCCGTTCGCCGACAATGCGCACCCGCACCCGATTGGCGTGCAGTTGCGCCGTTTCGCGCTCGAGCGCGTCCAGGAACAAGTTCATGATCCCAGAAACCTCGATGCTCGGCCGGCCCCAATTCTCGCTGGAGAATGCGAACAGCGTGAGCGCCTCCACCCCGCGCTGCGAGCACTCCTGAATCACCATGCGCACCGGGCTGATGCCCGCCTTGTGCCCCGCGTGGCGCGGCAGGCCGCGCGCGGCGGCCCAACGGCCATTACCGTCCATGATGATCGCGACGTGTCGGGGCGTCGCGCTCAAACCTGCATGATCTCCTTCTCTTTCGCCGCAAGAACCTGGTCGATGTCGGCCACGTATTTGTCGGTGAGCTTCTGCACTTCGCTCTCCGCGCGCCGCTCGTCATCCTGCGAGATGCTTTTTTCCTTCAGCAGATCCTTGATGCCGCTCATCACATCGCGGCGCACGTTGCGCACGGCGACACGCGCGTTTTCCGCATCATGGCGTACGACCTTGGTGATCTCCCGGCGGCGCTCCTCGGTCAGTAACGGCATAGGCACGCGGATCACCGTGCCGGCGGTCATCGGCGTCAGGCCCAGATCCGACTTATGGATCGCCTTCTCGATCGCCGGCACCACCGTCTTCTCCCAGGGCGAAATGACGAGCGTGCGGCCGTCTTCAACATTGATGCTCGCCACCTGGTGCAGGGGCACCTCCGCGTCGTAGTACATGACCTTCAAATGTTCGACCAGGGACGGATGCGCGCGGCCGGTGCGCTGCTTCTTCAATTCGGCCTGGAAGGTCTGCACGCATTTCGCCATGCGATCGCGTGCGTCCTTCTTCAACTCTTCGAGCATGCTGGCGGCTCCTACTCGACGGTGACGGCAGTGCCGACGTCCTCGCCGCGCACGATGCGGGTCAGGTCACCGGGATTATTCAGATTGAACACCCGCAGCGGCAGGCGGTTGTCGCGGCACATCACCACCGCCGTGGCATCCATCACATTCAACTTATCCGTGAGCACCTTGTCGAAGGTGAGCCGCGCGTAGCGCACGGCGGCGGGATTGGTGAGCGGATCGTCGGAGTAGACGCCGTTCACCTTGGTGGCCTTCAGCAAGAGTTCTGCATTGACCTCGATGGCGCGCAGCGAAGCTGCGGTATCGGTGGTGAAGAACGGATTGCCGATACCGGCGGCAAAGATCACGACGCGACCCTTCTCGAGGTGGCGCACGGCGCGCCGCCGAATGTAGTCCTCGCACACCTGATTGATGCGAATGGCCGACATCACACGCGCGTAGAGCCCAAAGCTCTCCAGAGCATCCTGCATGGCAAGCGCGTTCATGACGGTCGCGAGCATGCCCATGTGATCCCCGGTCACGCGGTCCATTCCCGCGCGGGCAAGCCCCGCGCCGCGGAAGATGTTGCCGCCGCCGATGACGACCGCCACCTGCACGCCCATCTGCGCGATGTCGTTGATCTCGCCGGCGATGCGCTTCAGGACGAGCGGATCGACCCCGTAGTCGCCCTCGCCCATGAGAGCCTCTCCCGACAGCTTGACGAGGATGCGGGAGTAGCGGGCTCGATCGGTGTCGTTCATTGCATGCGCCGCTTTAGCGGAAAATCAGCTTTTGACCGCGGTGCCCGAGCTGCCCGTCACCTGAGGCGTCACGTCAGTGACTCTCCTGACGCTTCTCGATGCCAGCTCCCACCTCGAAGCGCTCGAACGAGGTGACCGTCGCGGCGGCCGCCTTCAGGAGCTTCTCAATCGAGACGTCGGGGTCCTTCACAAAAGGCTGGCCGGTAAGCGTCATCTCATTCAGCGTCTTGCGCAGTCGGCCCTCGACCATTTTCGCGACAATCTCGGGCGGCTTCTTCTCCTCGCGCGCCTGCTCGGTGAGAAACTCGCGTTCCTTGGCAATGACTTCCGGGGCGACGTGCGCCGGTGAGAGATATTTGGGATTGCTCGCGGCCACGTGCATGGCCAGATCATGCGCCAGCGCCGCGTCGGCGCCCTCCAATGCCACCAGAGCACCGATACGCGTGCCGTGCACATAGGCGCCCAAGCGGCCCGGCGCCTGCACCACGGCGTAGCGGCGCAAGCCAATGTTCTCGCCAATTTTGGCGACCAGGGCCCGACGGCGCTCATCAACGCTTTCGCCGCTCTCAAGCCGCAGCGCCAGGAGCGCCGCAAGAGAGGCCGGGCGCTCTGCGAGGGCTACATCCGCCACCTCTTGCGCGAAAGCTCGAAAGCTCTGCTCACGTGCCACGAAGTCGGTCTCACAGTTCACCTCGACCATGGCGGCTGCCCGTCCATCGGGAGTTTGCGCGATGGCAATCACACCTTCCGCGGCCAGGCGCGCCGCCTTTTTATCCGCCTTGGCGAACCCCTGCTTGCGCATGAGCTCCGCGGCCGCGTCCAAATCGCCGGAAGTCTCGACGAGCGCCCGCTTGCACTCCATCATTCCTGCGCCGGTGCGCTCGCGCAGCTGCTTGACTGCCTCTGCCGAAATCGTCATGCGCAAGTCCTCATTCGCCTAGCGAGCCGCCCTCGTCGTCACCGCGGGGTTTGCGGCGTCCCGGTCCGGGCTGATGCTCCTCCACCACCACCACCAAAGGGGCGACGACCGCTGCGGCGACCTCGGCCTCCTCGGCCTCGTCGAGTTCATCCAGACCCTCGGCTGCGGCGTCCTCGCTCTCCGGAAGCGCCGCCTTGGCCGGCGGCAGCCGGCGCCGAGCCGGCGCCTTCTTGCGCACCGTGGCCTGGGGCCGTTGCCGTCCGCGAGCACTCTTCTTCTTCGGCTGGCCGCCCTCGTCGAGTTCGACAAACTCATCCTCGCCCACCGCGACGGTGGGGACGGAGGCCTTGCCCTCGATCACCGCCTCCGCCATGCCGCCGGCGTACAAGCTGATGGCGCGCATTGCGTCGTCATTGCCTGGAATCACGTACTCGATGGAATCCGGCGAGCAGTTCGTATCGACGATGGCGACCACGGGCACGCCGAGCTTTTTAGCCTCGTGGACCGCGATTTTCTCATGTCCCACGTCTACGACGAACAATGCATCGGGCAGAGACGTCATGTCCTTGATGCCGCCCAGGCTGCGCTCAAGCTTTTCCATCTCGCGGCGCAATTGCGTCGCCTCTTTCTTACCGCGCTTGTCCAGAGCACCGCTGGTGGACAACTCGGTGATCTCCGCCAATCGCTTGATCGATTGGCGAATCGTCTTGAAGTTGGTCAGCATGCCGCCGAGCCAGCGCTGATTTACATAGGGCATCGCGCAGCGCTCGGCTTCCTTTCTGATCGCATCGCGCGCCGAACGCTTGGTGCCGACAAAGAGCACCGTGCCGCCGTCAGCGATGACGCCCTTGAGAAAGCTCGCCGCCTCCGCATACATAGGCTGCGTCTTCTCCAGATTAATGATGTGGATCTTGTTACGTTCGCCGAAAATGTACGGAGCCATCTTCGGGTTCCAGAAGCGGGTTTGATGTCCAAAATGGACTCCCGCCTCCAGCATCTGTCGCATCGACACGCCGGGCATGAAAAGCTCCTGTTTGGGTTGGGCCTCCGCGCATCCCGAGCGGCCATTTGCGCCGAGTGTGAGATCGACGAAAACACCCAGCCGCCTGGTTGGTGATGCGCGTGTGAGTTACGTTGCCAAAAAAGGCCGCGCTTTATACCATGAAGGTCCCGTCCGAACAACGCCTTACGCGACCACGCCGCCGGTCGCATACCCTGCGCCATGGTCACGATTAAGACAGCCGACGAACAGAAAAAGATGCGTGTCGCCTGCCGCCTGGCAGCCGACGTGCTCGACATGATCGGCGAGCACGTGCTCCCCGGAGTCACGACGGAGGAGCTCGATCGCATCTGTCACGATTACATCGTCAACGTGCAG
>PLIX01000306.1 GCA_003140135.1 Gammaproteobacteria bacterium | reverse complement strand
TCATTCAGGCGATGCGTGCCCGCTCGCTCGTATGTACCCCGGTGCGCGACGAACGCTGGGGATTGCTCACGGAATTGACACTGCCTGGTGGCGGAAAGCTCGGCGTCTACCAGCCGCGCCATGCACGACCGAAACCTGCGCGAGCCACTACGGTGCGTCGAGCGCAGCAGAAGAAACGGCCTCGCAAAGCGCGCAAGCGGCCGGGAGTTTCCCGCAAGAGGCGCGCGAAGCGCTAGCGATCCCCTACGCCAGAACGTCACGGCGAGCGAATCTGCGTTCTCGAGTCGTGAAATCCCGGCGCACCTGCACCACCCTTCCTCAGCGGACCGGGGTCGACTGTGATGCTGCCGCGAGCGGCACGCTCAATTGGCTGGCATGCTTGTCGTCGTGGAAGATTCTGATTTGCGCGATTCGCGCCTCCTCCAGTTTCTCGTATCCCACGCGGCCGCCGGTGTTGTAGTTTTTCTCGTAGTTGGGCGAGTTGAGCGGAGCGATGATCAGACGCAGCCGCGCGCCGGCCGGAATCCGCCACGCCGTCCAGTTGAAATCGAACGGAATCTTAACCACCTGCCCCGGTTTGAGCAATTCCTCCTTGAACTGCGAGTTGCGAAATCGTGCGCGACGGATGTCCTCTCCTAAACGCACTGCAGAGCCGTCCGGAAGCAGGATCAGCACTTGAGCCCAGAGATCGAAATCCGGCGCGTCCGCTGCGCACTCCAGTGTCAGATGCATCTGGCCCGCCATTTCGGTAGCGTGGCTGAAAGGGTCAGAGTGAAAGGTAATAGCTCGTTTTTGAAAGGCCCGGAACTGACTTCTCGCATCCTCACGCGCGGCATACTGGGCGACCTCGAGCTCCGGAAGCTCGCGCGGGTCGCTGACGATGACGGCCGGCGGCTCGGTACGAGGCGCCTTGGCCGCGAGCCGGCCTGAATGAAATACGTCCTGCGGCGTTCCCGCCGAATCTTCTAAGTAGAAAATCAGATTTTCCCCGGACGAAGCCGCCTCGAGCGTGTGTGCATACCGCCACTCGTCCGTGCCCATCATGAAGTAGGCGACCCGGTCGCGCAGCAGCGCCGGCTGCGGACCGCGGCCAAGCGCGGCGTCGTACCAATCGGCGTGCAGCTTCTCCATGTCAATCACGGCGGCGTCGGGTATTGCAAGGCCTTCAATTTCCTTGGTCGGATTCTGCGTGCCAGAGTGATTCCACGGCCCGATGATGAGGTAATGTTGGGCGACGGCCGCGGCGGGCGCATGAGCAATGTGGCGCCGGTAATAGTGCAGCGCGCCCGGCTGATCGTCATCGTAGTACCCGGTGGCTGAAAGCACCGGCATGCTCATCTGCGCGTAATCCTGCGCCGTGGGCTCCGCTGCAAGGTTGAACGCCTCATCGCCGACGTGGTCGAGCCACATGTCGAGAAATGATAGTTTCTGGCCGCGCTCGTCGACCATCCACCAGTCGTCCGCGGCGACGCCCAGCGCAGCATCCAGCTCCCTGAAGGGGCGGTAAGCCGCGTACGCTTCGAGCAACTTGCCTCCCCAATAGTCGTGATTTGCGATAAAGCCCGTATTGAGCGAACGGCCTGACACATAGCCCATCATGACGGCCGACCACGCTTGCGGGATCCCGTTTGTGTTAGGGACATCCCATCCCGGGTAGATCGCAACGTAAGGGGCGATTGCGGAAAGATGTGGCGGATGTTGTGCGGCGGTGTGCCACTGGGTCATCCCGACGAATGAGCCACCGTACATGACGATGCGCCCGTCACTCCACGGCTGCGCTGCAATCCACTCGACGAGGTCGTAACCGTCACGTCCGACCTGTAAGCCGAGATTATCGCTCTTGAAGCCCCCAGAGCGGCCGCGGCCGCGCGCATAGGCGCGCACAAATACATAGCCGCGGCGCGCGAAATTGGCGGGCGAGTCTGCATGACGGCCGCCGTCGATGTCGTACTGCGTCAGGGTAAGGACGGTCGGCGCTTTTCCCTTAAGCCTCGATGGTTTTGAGATCCAAGCCTCGAGCTGCGTGCCGTCTCGCGTCGGGATCATGCGGCTCATTTCGATGTCGTATCCGGGGCCGACTTCTGCCGCGTCCAGAAGGCTCGCCGGCGCCACGACGATGAGCGTCGCTGCCATCAGCGCTGCAAACAGGAAGCTGGTTTTCATCATGCGGTGGTCTCTGGGGATGGGGCAGCTGCTCAACGCCGAATTGCGCAGCACGCAAAGTGCGCAGTTTATCGCGTTGCGGCCCGCGCTCGCTCAAGCGTAGCAGCCCCGGCATGAGCTTCTCGAAGGCGCGACGGATTGCGTCACTGCCGGGGTTACCGCCCGCGCGCGTGCCAGCGGCTGGCGCCCGAAAACACAAAACTTAGCTCGGGTGGCGCTCGATCGCGCGGCGGCGACCGGGGCGCGATCGCGGCAGAGGGCGCATGTTCGGTTCGAGCAGACCTGCGCCGAATGATCGACTGCGACCGCCAAACGCCCCGTACCGCGCGCCTGGGGTTGGGGTCAGGGTAGATCCTGCAGCTCTCCAAAGGTGCCCGGTGTCGTGGCGCTCTGCAGCAGTACGCCAGGATGCGTGGTGATGACGCCATCCTGCGTTGGATTGGTCACGCCATTACTCACGACGATGTCGGGTTTGCCGTCGCCATTGATGTCAGCAATCGCGATCTCGTTCGCACCCGGCGCCGGATAGATGGTCGCCGGCAGGTACGCTCCCGGAGTGGCCGGGTCATGCAGCAGCACCGTGACGGTCTGTTGGCCGCCGATGACGATGTCGAGGTGTCCGTCACCCTGCAGATCGGTGACGATAAGGGATTGGGGCAGATCCTGGGAGGCGATCGGGTAGCTGACTGGCGCTGCGAAAGTACCGTGGGCCGCCGTGTTTTGCAGAAGCACATTCACCGTTTGCGCCATCCCGCCGGTCGGACCCGGATCGGTGATGATGAGATCATTGAGTCCGTCGCCGCTGACATCCGCAATGGCGACGATATTCGTGCCCGCCAGAGTCTGATTCGGTGTTTGTGTGAATACGCTCACGGGTGCCGCGTAGGTCGTGGCCGAAGCTGCGCCCGTGTGCATGAGCACCTTGACGCCGACATTATCGGCGAGTGCGATATCCGGAGCGCCGTCATCATTGAGATCCCCGACCGCCACCCAGTTGGCGCCCCCCGAATACAGGCTGATCGGTGCGGCAAAGGTTCCCGGGGAAGTCTGCACGAAGAGCGATACATTGAAGTCGGCCGACACGAGGTCCGGCAGCCCATCGCCGTTCACGTCTGCAATCGCCACCTGCGAGGCTCCCGGGCTTGCCAGGACGAGCGGCGTATTGAAAGTGCCGGGACTTAGTTTGTCGTTGAGGAACACGCGCAGCGCGCCATCGTCGGCACTGGCTGAGACGAGGTCATTCAGGCCATCACCGGTCAGGTCCGCCGTGGCGAGATATAACGGATTATTGCCGTCCGGCGTCAGTGTTGGAGCCGAGAACTCGCCGGCGGCGATCGACAGGTAGGCCTTGAGATTGGAAGCATTCGGCGCCGACGGCGGTTCGATGGTGCTCAGTGCGACGACATCGGCAAAGCCGTCCTTGTTGAAGTCGGCGCTCACGACGCCGAGTGACAGCTCGCTCTGCTGAACCCCCGGGCCGCATTGGAAGCAATTGTCGCCATGGTCGTAGCCACCGCAACTTGCGAGCAGGGCCGGCAGGCCGACCGCCAGGAGCGTGCGCCATGAGCGGAACGAGCGCCCCAAAGGACGTTGCGTCGGTTGCTTTGGCATAGAGGGCACAGCTAGGGGAAGAGTTGAGTACCGCATAAGTTCCTCCGCGTGATCCGTCCTCACAGGCAGCACCTCATTGTGGGGGGCGGGCAACACCCAAGACTGGTGCATTTCCAATCGATCGTCGTGGAAGTTTTGGCTCCTTCCGTCGGAGCGCCTCCGCAACCGACGGCCACTACGATACAACGCGGCCAGCGGGGTCGCGTTGACCGGCACGCATTGCGCGTGTGCCTCCAAAAGGTTCGCCTGCCGGGGCGAACGAGTCCGCGCAGTGAACGCGCTCGCGGCAGAATAAGCGCAGCGCCTTCAAAGCCTTGGCAGCGATAAGGCGCAGCCGCCCGTGAGCACAGCATGAGCGTGGCCATTCGTGCGCGGCCGGCACGCGCACGCTTTGCAGACGTACGGCTAGTTCGATCCGGCCTTGAGTTTCTGGGATCGAATCCAGCTGTCGGTGCGCGCGTCCAATAGGTCGAGCGGCAGCACACCCCCGCTCAGCATCTCGTCGTGAAAGGCGCGGATGTCGAACTTCGATCCGAGCTGCTTCTGGGCACGATCGCGCAGTTCGCGGATCTTCAGTTGCCCGAGCTTGTACGCGAGCGCCTGCGCAGGCCACGCGATGTAGCGATCCGTTTCGGACTGGATGGTCGGCTCATCGACGGCGGCGGATTTACGGAAGAAATCGACCACTTGATCGCGCGTCCACCCTTGCGAATGAATACCAGTGTCGACGACCAGGCGCACAGCCCGAAAAAGCTCACTCGAGAGGCGTCCGTAATCGCTGACTGGGTCCTGATAGAAGCCGACCTCCTTACCCAGCTGCTCGGCATAAAGCGCCCATCCTTCGATGTATCCGGAATTACCGCCGTGCCGGCGAAACTTCGGCAGGCTGGTCAATTGTAGTGCCACCGACTGCTGCATGTGATGTCCGGGGATGCCCTCATGATAGGCAATGGCTTCATCGTTGATCAGCGTGCGCTGCTCAAAATTGGAGATCGCGACGACCACCCGGCCGGGCCGCTTGCCGTCTGGCGTGCCGGTCTGATAGTGAGTCGGATTCGCGGACTGGAAGGGCGGCATGGCCTCAACAGTCACGGGTGAGCCGGGAATGAAGCCGAAAAGCTCCGGCAACTTGGATTGCATTTGCGCGATGTACCTGCGGAAATCCTCGACGATCTGGTCGGCTGAGGTCGGGATGTATTTAGGGTTGGTCTTGAGTGACTCGCGGAAGGATGCCAGATCCGCAAAGCCTTCCTGGCGCGCTATGGCGAGCATGGCGGTTTGAATGCGCTCGATCTCACGAAGGCCAATCTGGTGAATCTCAGAGGGAGTGAGTTTGCCAACGGTAGTACGGCTTCTGATGTCGTTGAGATAGCGTCCCTTGCCCCCGGGCAGCGACGTCACGGTGAGCGTGCTGCGACCGTGCGGGGCGTACTCGGTGGTAATGAAGCTCGCAAAGGATGCGTACGCCGGCAGAACCTCATCGACGACCACGTCATTGATCGCTTTGGTCAGGCGCCGCTGATCTTCCGGGGCAAAGCTGGCGGGAAAGCGTTTCGTCGGCAGGAGAAACGGGTCTGCCGCCATGACCCCGCGGCATTGCGCGGGGATCTTCTCAAGGAGGAAGCGCACCGGCATGAGATGGTCCGCCATGCCCGCGCGCAGCACCTCTTCGGTCTGGGTGAATACACGCGAGATCTGGCGCAATCGTGCGATGTAGTCCTCATAGTGCTGCACCGTGTCGAACGGCACGGCGAGCGGCAGATCGGCCAGGTGCACGTGCGGACCGTCCAACTGGTTCACCGGCATCTCGTATTCCTTCAATTCGTAGTTCTTGATGCGCTGCTCCAGGGTGAGCCGCAAGACCTCGTGGGACAGTGTGTCCGGTTCTGAGAAACCCGCGGTGGAGATGGCCTGCAGGCGCTCGAGAAAATGCTCATCACTCGCGTTCTCGCTCTTGAGCGCCGCGAGCGAGTGCTCGTCCAGTTGGTCGTTATAGCGATAGTCTCCGTAGGCCGTCGCGCGCTCCGGGTGCGCCTTGAGGTCAGCCTCGTACTCCTCTTCAAAGAGGGCGTTCTGCGCGGCGA
>PLIX01000109.1 GCA_003140135.1 Gammaproteobacteria bacterium | reverse complement strand
TCAACGACTATCCCGGCAAGAAAAAGCTCATCCTCTCCGGATTCCACGAGGCGGCGCTCGCGGCTTTCGCGGTGCGCGAGTACTTGCGCCCGGGTGAGAAAGTGCATCTGCAGTACACGACGACGAGCCCGTTGCTGCAACGGCGGCTGGGCGTGGCGGAGGAGAAGCCCGCAGCGCAAGCGGCTGCTGCTGCGCGCTCCGGATGATGGTCGCGAGCGAATTCGGCTGGTTCCTCGCCGTGGGAGCTTGACCTGACCGCGGGCGAACCCTGAGCATCGCCACGCACGCCGTGCTCTTGAAACCACGGCGGGGGTTCGAGCACTCATGCATGATTTTTTCGGCGCCGCCGAACTTGATGCCCTGCGCTTGAGTTTGGCGGTGGCCACGCGCAGCGTGTTGTGTAGTTTGCCGGCGGCGGTCCTCGTCGCCTGGCTCTTGACGCGCGCGCGTTTCCACGGCCGCATGCTCTTTGACGCCTTCGTGCATCTGCCCCTCGTGCTGCCGCCGGTCGCCGTCGGGTACGTCCTCCTCGTGCTGTTCGGCACCCGCGGACCCTTCGGCCACTGGCTGTATGAGCACTTCGGAGTTGAGCTCGCCTTCAGCACCAACGGCGCGGCCCTCGCCACCGCCGTCATGACTTTTCCGCTCATGGTGCGCGCGATTCGCCTCTCCCTCGACAATGTGGATCGGGGGCTTGAGGCCGCGGCGCGCACTCTGGGAGCGGGCGCGCTCGATCGCTTCGCGAGCATCACCCTGCCCTTGATGCTGCCGGGCGTGCTCGCCGGAGCGGTCATGGCGTTTGCCGCGGGGCTGGGTGAATTCGGCGCCGTCATCACCTTTGTCGCCAATATACCCGGACGCACCCGCACTTTGTCGCTGGCGCTGTACACCGCAATTCAGTCACCGGCCGGCGATGCGCTCGCCGTACGTTTGGCGATCATCTCCTTCACACTGGGGTTCGCGGGGCTGCTGATTGCCGAATGGCTGGCGCGGCGGGTGCGCCACTGGCTCGGGCGCTGATGCTCGCTGTCACCGTCGCCAAGCGCCGCGGCGCCTTCGACCTTGACGTCGCATTTGAAGCGCCGACGCCGGGCATCGTCGCGCTTTTTGGGCGCTCAGGCTGTGGCAAGACGACCGTGGTCGAGATCCTGGCGGGCCTACTCGCGCCTGATCCCGGGAGCGTTCGCCTCGAGGACGTTGTGCTGGTTGACACGGCGGCAGGGTATTCGCTGCCCGCCGAGCGGCGCCGCATCGGCTATGTGTTCCAGGACGCGCGCCTTTTCCCGCACCTGAGCGTGCGCGGCAATCTGCGCTACGGACAGAAGCGCTCGCCAGCGGCGCCCCACACGATCGGCTTCGATGAGGTCACCGAGCTTTTGGGCCTGGCGCCGCTCCTCGCGCGACGTCCCTATACCTTGTCGGGCGGCGAGCGGCAGCGCGTCGCATTGGGGCGCGCGCTTTTGTCCCAGCCTCGGCTCCTGCTCCTCGATGAGCCGTTAGCCGCACTCGATGCGTCGCGTCGCGCCGAGGTGCTGCCCTATCTTGAGGCGCTGCGCGACAAGCTCTCAATCCCTATGGTCTACGTGAGCCATCAGTTCGATGAGGTTCTGCGTCTCGCCGATTACGTCGTGCTGATGGAGGCAGGTCGCATCGTGGCCGCGGGCGGCATCCATGAAATGAGTCTGCGCCCTGAGTTCGCCGCCATTGTCGGGCCGGACGCGGTCGGCGCCGTGCTCGAGGGGGTGATCAGCGACGCCGATGCGGCGCGCGGGCTCGCGCGCCTCAATTTCGGCACGAGCACGCTGCTCGTTGCAGCGGCAGATGCGCGTGTCGGCGCGCGCGCGCGCGTGCAGCTCTTCGCGAGCGACCTCATCCTGGCGACGCAGCCCGCACAGGGCTTAAGTGTGCGCAATTCAATCGCCGGCGTCGTGCGCGGCATCCGCGAGGATCAGAAAGAGGCGCAGCTGGTGACGGTGGACATCGGCGGCGCGAGCGTGCTCGCGCGGGTCACGCGCGATGCGCTCGATTCGCTCGGCCTGCACCTGGGCTCTCCCGTATGGGTGCTGGTCAAAGCTGTTTCGTTACGCAGTCACGTCGTCTAAAGCGGCCAGGACTCCAGGCGCGCCGCGAAGGCCTGCAGGAAGCGATTGGCGTCGCCGCCATCGATGACGCGGTGATCGATGGTCAGCGTCACGTAGCATTTCGAGCGCACCACAATGCGCTCGCCGCCCGCCTCCTCGATGACGGAGGCGCGCCTTTCCAGCTTGCCGATGCCGAGAATGGCGGATTGCGGCTGATTGATGACGATGGGCGCAGCGAGCAGGCTGCCGCTCGTACCGTGATTCGAGAGCGTGAACGTACCGCCGCGCAGGTCGGCCGGCGTGAGCGTGTGGGCGCGCGCACGCGCCACAAGATCATTGAGGCCCCGTGCGATCTCAAACAAGTCGCGCGACTCCACGGCGCGCAGCACCGGAACGATGAGTCCGCCGCCCTCGATCGCCGCGGCCACGCCGATGTTGAGCGTGTCGTAGATTTCCAGTGCGTCGTCAAACCAGCGACTGTTCGCCTCCGGCACGGCGCGCACGCCAGCCGCCACCGCGGCAACGAAATAGGCGCTCAAGGTCAGCGCTGCGCCGCGCTCCTTAAAGTCCGCCTGGTTCTTCCTGCGATGNNTGCAGCAGGCTGCGCACCATGTGCTCGGCGATGCGCTTGCGCATGGGTGAGTGGGGCACGCGATGCGATGGCGGCGCATCCGCCGCCGCTCCTGCGGCGGCGCCCGACTTGCCCTGCCGGGCTTGCACCGCCTTCAACACATCGTCCGCGGTAATCCGGCCCGCTTGGCCCGAACCCACCACTTCGTCGGGCTCGAGCCCGTGCTCGGACATCAGGCGGCGCACGGCGGGGCTGAGCGGGCCGCGCGCGCCAGGCGCAGTCGTGTCCGGTACGCGCGCGCTCGCGACTGCCGGCGCTCGCGGCGGCACCTGCGTGCCGGGCCCTGCGGCAGCTGCCGGGTCGAGCTCGATCTGTCCCAGAAGATCCCCGGCCGCGACCTCTGCGCCCTCGCCCTTGAGAATCTGCCGCAGCACACCGCTCGCCGGCGCAGGAATCTCCACGGTGACCTTGTCGGTCTCGAGCTCGACCAGGGGTTCGTTGGTCGCGACGTGCTCGCCGAGCGCCTTCAACCAGCGCAGCACCTGCGAGCGCGTGCCTTCGCTCTCCTCAGAAGGGGCGCGCACTTCAAATAAGGTGCTCATGCCTGCGCGATCCGCTGCAGGGCCGCGGCGATGCCGTGCACGCTGGGCAGAGCGGCTTCGAGCAGTATGGGACTGTGCGGACTTGGAATATCCGGCATGGCGAGCCGTTCAACTGGGGCATCCAGATCGAAGAATGCATCCTGGACGAGCGTCGCGGCAATCTCCGCGCCGAATCCTGCGGTGAGGTTGTCCTCGTGCACGATGAGGCAGCGGCGCGTCTTCTTGACCGAGGCGAGGGTTGCCTTGCGATCCCAGGGCGAGAGCGTGCGCAGGTCAAGCACCTCGGCATCGACACCCGCGGAGGCGACAGCCAGCTCGCAGCGCTCGACCATGGCGCCCCAGGTGATGACGCTGAGCTGCGTTCCGGCACGCACCAGGCGCGCCTGCCCAAAGGGCAGCACGTAGGCGTCGCCCGGGTAGGGCCGGCGTGCGGAGGCGCCGTCGAGCATGGCGCGGTGCTCAAAGAAAATCGTCGGGTCATTGCCGCGCAGGGCCGTGCGCAACAGTCCTACCGCATCCTGAGCATTCGCCGGCACGGCGACGCGCCAGCCGATCCCGTGCACCCAGGCCACCTCATTGGTCTGGCTGTGCCACGGATCGCCACATTTGAAGAATCCCCCCGGAATGCGCACGACGATGGGGGCGGCGAAGCGGTTGTTGGTGCGCCAGCGCAGCGTACCGCAGTCGTTCAGCTGCTCGGCAGCAGGATCCGCGTATTTGCGAAACTGAATCTCGGCCACGGGAACCAGCCCCGCGAGGGCCATGCCCACGGCGCGGCCGATGATCCCCTCCTCGGAGAGGCTAGTGTCAAACACGCGCCCGGGTCCGTATTTCTCCTGCAGCCCGAGTGTTGCGCCGTGCACTCCGCCTTTGGGACCGACGTCCTCGCCGAACACGAGGAGGCGCGGATTGGTGGCAAGCTCGGCATCGAGCGTGCGGCGGATTGCCGTGAGCATATTGATGCGTGCCGGCTCAGGCACCGCCGTCGTCGAGGTGGCCGGAAACGTGTGTCCCTCGGGCGCGACCCCGCCCTGCCGCTGCAGCTCGCACGCGCCCGCGACGCTTTCGCAGAACACATACCGCTGCAGCGATTCGGGCGCGGGCGCAGGCTGGGCGAGGGCTGCCGCCACCGCCGCCTGCACTTCTTCGCGAGCCGCACCCTCGATCCGCAGCCATTCCTCCTCGGCCATGAGCGCCGGCACCGCGAAGCGGCGCAGATGATCGAGCGGATCCTGCGCGCGCTCGCGCGCCAGAAGCTCCGGTGACTTATAGGCCTGGGTGTCCTGTCCCGAGTGGCCCGACAGACGCGGCACGGTGAGCCGCAGCAATACCGGCCCCTCCCCTGCGCGCACGCACGCGATCGCGCGCGCGGTGAGCTCGGCCGCTGCACCCGGGTCCGTACCGTCACCGCTTAAGATTTCGAGATTCGCGAACGACTGCAGGTTGGCGGCGATATTGCCCCCGGGGGTCTGCAAGTCGGAAGGCACCGAAATGCCGAAACCGTTGTCTTCGATGTAGAACAGCACCGGCAGGCGCAGAGTCGTCGCGATCGTGAGCGCCGACCAGAAGCCGTTGGTCGCCGTCGACGCATCTCCGCCGTGGGCGACGGCATGCCTCCTCGCATACGAGGCATCGTGCAGCACATCGCGGCGGTAGCGGATGGCCTGGGCCCAACCAACGGCGGGTGTGTACTGCGCGCCGACACCGCCGCATCCGGGCAGCACCGTCGCCCCACCGCGACTGGGCATGTTGAATACAACGCCGATGTCGCGGCCGCCGCTGGATGACAGGGCACGCGCGAGCGGCCCCGAAGCGGCCTCCTGCAGGTCGAAGCCCAGCGCCAGCATGAGCGGTCGCGAGCGGTAGTAGGCGCCGAGGCCATCGTGGGGATCCGTCAATAACAGTCCGAGGAGCGACTGCCCCAGCTCGTGACCGCGGGCGCAGAACTGGTAGAGGATTTTGCGCTCCGGCAGCAGCTGCCTTTCCTCAATCGCATCGAGCGCGCGTGAGGCCTGCACGAGCCACGCGACCCGCGCCCAGTCGGTCTGCACTTGAAGTCTCCCCTGAATGCGACGGTCAATGCTATGCGCCATTGGAGGAAATTGTCTTGCTCTTATTGCTCAATATAGCGTCGATCTGGCAAGATCCTTGCCCTGCGAGGCAGCCTTTGACCAAGAATCTCGATCTCGTCGACCGACGCATCCTCGATGAGCTGCAAGCGGATGCACGCATCTCGAATCAGGATCTGGCAAAGCGCGTGGGCTTATCGAGCGCGCCGTGCTGGCGGCGCTTGCGTCGTCTGGAGAAGGAAGGGTTCATCGCAGGCTACGCAACGCTCCTCAACCCCTCGGCCATCGGCTTGCCCATCCTCGCCTATGCGCAGGTCACGCTCGAAAATCATCACCCCGAGAGCGTACGGCAATTTGATGAGCTGATCGCGCATCGTCCTGAGGTGCTCGAATGCCATTCAATGAGCGGCCCGAACGATTACCTGCTGCGCATCGTCGCGGGCAGCATGGAAGCGTATGAGCATTTTCTGAGCACGCACGTGCTGCAGACCAAGGCCGTGCGCTCGGTGAATACGAGCTTCGTCCTACGGACCAAGAAGTTCACCACGCGTCTGCCGCTCGAAGCGGGCGCTACGGGGACGGCGCGGCCGCGCGCTTCCGCATGCGCCATCGAACGACCGCGCCGCGCGGCGATGGCACAACTAGAGGCAGGTTCCTCCGGCTACCAGCGTGCCTCAGGCGGACGAATCGCGGCCCTCAGAATTTGTAGCCGAACGAGAGGCCCAGGACCCGCGGCCGCAGGGGCGTCTGCGCGACGATGAACTGATCGGTGCTGACAAACGTGCTCGCGTTCGAATTGGCGAGGTTCTCACCGTAGAGGTCCACGGTCCAGGCATCCTTCGCGACACCCAGTGACGCATCGCAGGTTGTGTAAGCAGGATTCTCGAAGCGCAACCTGCCGGTAGTAACGGGGCCGGATAACGCGAGCGGAGGATTCGAACCCGCCTGCGTGAATGAGTGGCCGCTGTGGGTGACGCCCACCTGAGCGAAGGGGAGGTAGCTACCCATGACCCACTCGTAGCGGGCGCGCAGGCTGAACTGAATCGGCGGTGCGTCGGCGCTCGGGGCGCCCTCGGGACCGAACGGGCTGGTGACCGATCCGCAATTGGCGCCGAACGCGTTACACGCAAACGTGATGGGTTTGCCGAAATTCGCGCTGGCGGGATTGTTGTCGAGCAATATCGGCGAATTCGTCTGCCGGCTCTGGTTCCAGGATGCCGCCCCCTGCAGCGTCAGCCCATTCGTGACCCGGGCCACAAGCGATGACTCGAGACCCTTGATGAGAAAGTTCTGGCCGTTGGTGTTGAAGAAGATGTTGCCGACCACACCGGGGTCGAAGAACGCGACCTGCACGTCGTCCCAGTTCTCCCGGTACACGGCTCCGTTCCATTCCAGGCGATGGTCGAGGAATTCCGTTTTCCAGCCGATTTCATTATTCGTCAACTTATCAGACGTATACGACTTGGGAATGATGTACTGCGGTACGAGGGCTGTCGTGAAGGCATGATCCGAACCGCCGTTCTGATTGAAGCCGCCCGGGCGAAAGCCCTGTGAGAACGTGTAGTACAACATGGCATCCGGTGTGATGTGCCAGGTAAGGTTCCCACGGCTCTTAAACCCGGACTCGGTGTCGCGCAGATCCGCCGCGTTGAGGTTATAGCTCGCAGCATTGTGGCAGCCCCCGGGTGGCACGCCGCCCTGGAAGCAATCGAAAGTGGAAAGTACGCTGCCTGCCGAGGAGTTGTCGAAGCGGAAATGCCGCGTGCCCGCCGTGACCGTCAGTACCTTCGGAATCAGATCGTAGTCGAGCGACGCGAAGAAAGCCGTCTGTTTGGTTTCACGCACGGTGTCCTGATAAAAGGAAGTGTTGTCGCCCTGCACACCGGGATTGACGACAGTCGTCCCGGGGAAGGTGCCGACGTTTGCGAAGCAGCCGCTGTTGCCCGCCGTGCCCGGCGCGCCGTTCGAGGTACACGTCGGAACGGTCTTGTAGTTCCAGCCGGTCTCGTCGAAAAGTTCATTGGCCTCCCAGAATGCGCCGGCGATCGCACGGAAACGCCACTCGTCCGGCGTGCTCAGGCGGAATTCATGTTGCTGGTGAGTGTTGCGCTCGACCGAGTGCCAGGTGGCGCTTGGCGAGAAGCAAGTTGACTTCAGGCTGTTGTTGTAGCCCGTTCCGGGCCCATAGCACTGGTAGTAGTCGGCATACACGCCGCGCGCGTAATTCGTGTAGTCGCCGACCTGATCGACGTTGCGCACCAGGTAGCCGCCCGTGTAGACCGCCTTCAGATCGCCGAACTTGCCGTTCAACGTCCACGCCGTGCTCTCGAACTTGTCCTTGTCGTAGGCATTGTTGAACAGCGTGACTTCAAGCGGCGCAAGCGGCGCGCCATCGGAGGAATTGGGCTGCTGGTAGAACACGCCCTGCGAGTTCATGTCCTGGTAGGACTGCGTGATGAGCGCGTTCCAGTCGTCGTTGATCTTGTACAGGCCTTCAACGCGCATCCCCTCGTAGGTCACGGGGTTGATGGCATTTGCAACCACGCTGGCGTTATTGATCGTCGGGCTACCGGGGGGCACGCAAGAGCCGATGTTCGCCTGGCCGTCCGGGCAGTGTCCGTCGACCGCCGGATAGTTCGCATAGTGGATGCCCTTGTCAGTGTCGGAACGCGCGAACGTCGAGGGCACGTTGTTGATGTAGCCGCCGCGCCTGTCGTTGTAGATCACCGCGCGCATCGCCATGGTGTCGGTGATCAGCGGCAGGTTCAACACCGCCACCAGGTTGGCATTGGGATCGCCGTGCGCGGTCACGCCGTAGCCGGCCTTGACGTCCCCCTCGGTCACGTCGAGCTTTGGTTCGTTCGTGATGTAGCGGATCACGCCGGCCTCGGCGCCGGCGCCGAACAGTGTTCCCTGCGGACCCTCGAGTACTTCGATGCGATTGAGGTCGGCCGCATAGATGTCGAGATTGCGATTCGGCAGCTGCCCGGATTGATTGTCGAGGTAGATGGCGACGTTCGGCCACAGGCCGGTCGATCCGCTGCCCTGGCTCGGCTGCGAGCCGGCGCTGAGACCGCGCATGTAGACCTCGTTCTGACCCGGGCCGTTGCTCGCCGTCGTCACGTTCGGCAGGAACTTGACGTAGTCGTCTAAAGTCGAGACGTTGAGTTGCTGCAGCGTTTGTGCGGTCAAGGCCTGCATCGAGATCGGCACGTCCTGCATGTTCTCTGTGCGGCGCTGCGCGGTGACGGTGACCTCGGCGATCGCATCGGTACCTGCACTGCTGCTGTCGGCCGCCGGCTCGGCAGCGGCCACGGCGTAGGACGCGCCGCTCAAGATGGCCGCAATCGCATATGAGACCTTGGAGTTCATTGTTTGATCCTCTGAGAACTTGATGTGCACCACGGATGCGCCGGCATGGGTGGTCCCTGCGCTTAGGGCGCGCGCGCCCTGCAGCTACTTCAAAACCCGCGCCCTCGGCGACGCATCGGAGCCTGCCTGTTCTGCGTGCGGCGCTGCGCCCTCACGGTGACTTCCTGAATCCGATTCACGCTCGGCCCATGACTGTTACTGTGCCGTCATTGATGGTGAGACCTTGGAGGTTCTTTTCGAACAAGGGCGTGATGATGGACGCACCGGCGCGCGCGACCGCAGCGTTGCTGCACGCGGCAGCAACGAGCGCGCGTGCTGCGCGCTGCATGGAGCGCTGACTAGGTGCGCCGACCGGGTGTTCCGCATCGTGGTCCCCGATTCTTGATGTCGATTTACAAGACCGCGCAAGCAAGCCATTGAATGCTCACTCAACGCAATTCAAGTCCCCATCTACAGTCGTATCTTGAATCATGCGATATCCGGAATCAAGATTATGCTAAAAATTATAAAGCCATATCTATTAGCGTTTTACGAAGTACTCTTGATGAGTATTCATAGTCAGAATCGACCGCGGGTGCGTTGAATGATCGTTTAACGTGACGCAGCGACGGCCGCGCCGAGCATGCATCTAAAAGAGGGTCACGCTCGACGGCGACGCAGCGCGTGGCGGCAACGAAAGGGGCCTGTGCGGCACTGCAGCCGCAAGCGGCGCTCACGACACGAGCGGTAGCGGTGCCACAGAGCCCGTGGCGATGAACCATGGATTGGAAAATCCGGGTTTTCCGTACAGGAGCGGATTACCGTCCGCACTCACCACAGCGCCGCCGGCCGCGAGCAACACGGCATGCCCCGCCGCGGTGTCCCATTCCATCGTCGTTCCGAGACGCGGATATAAATCCGCCTCCCCGCTCGCGAGTAGGCAGAATTTAAGCGACGAGCCAATCGAAACGGTGTCCGCCACCTCGTACCCCGTGAGGTAGGCGCGCATCTTTGGGTTCGGATGGGAGCGCGACGCGACCACCGTCAGCCCCGCGGGCGGCGCCCGCCGCACACGGATCGGAATGCGTACGTACCCATCGGCGCCGTCGCTCGATGGCGTGGCGCGAAAGGCGTGTGCAGCGGCGACGTCACCGCCAAAGAGCTGCCCCGTGGCGGGAGCATAGACGACGCCCAGCACCGGCGTGCCCGCACGCACCAGCGCAATGTTGACCGTGAATTCCGGACGCCCGGCGACGAATTCGCGCGTGCCATCCAGCGGATCCACGAGAAAAAACGTGGCGCCGATGTCGGGCACGCGCCCCGCGGCCACCTCCTCCTCGGCAATGATGGGGATGTTGGCGAGGAGCGCGCCGAGGCGCCTCAGAATGATGGCCTCGGCGGCGTGGTCCGCCGCCGTGACCGGGGAGTTGTCCTTCTTGTGTTCGAGCTTGAGGTCGCCTTTGAAGATGCCATGAGCGGCGTGGCCGGCTGCAAGCGCGGCGGCGACCATGAGTTCTAGGATTTCCCGATCGTGCACGTGAGCGGCACCTCGAAGGCGAGTCTAGAGGAGGACGCGCGCCGCACCGCCCTCCCGCGCGGGCGCGCCCAGGATCAGCTCACACTCACGCCGGAAAATTACGGCTAACTTGCGCGAATGGCTTCGACCTGAATCTGCAGTTTAACCGCCATCTTGAAGCCGTACTTGGTGCCGAAATCGATGCCAAAGTCACTGCGATCAATGGATCCGGAGGCGTCCGCACCGCAGACCTCCTTCTTGATCTGCGGGTTCTGCATGCACTTGAACTGATTGAGCGTCAATGTCAGGGGCTTCGTCACGCCATGCAGGGTGAGCTGGCCGCTCACCTCAGCGGGAGCATCGCCATTGAATTTGACGATCTTTCCCTGATAGGTCATCGTCGGATACTTCGCGACGTCAAACATCTCCGGCGATTTGACGTGCTCGTTGAGCTTCGCGTGACCAAAGTCGATCGATGATGCATCCACGGTAATGTCGACGGTGCCCGTCTTGGCCTGCCGGTCGAGCACGATGGTGCCCGAGGTTTTGGTCATCTTGCCGCGCCATATCGACATGCCATTGAAGTGATCCGCCTCGAAGCTCGGATAGGTGTGCGCGGGATCCACCTGGTAGGTCACCGGTGCCGCCAGCGCCGCGCCCGCAACGAGCAATGAAGTGAAAAGGACGAGGGGAGTCTTCATCGTGCATTTCCTTGGGTTATTAAGCGTCGCATGCGCCACAGTGCCTGCGGCGCGACATAGCGTAGCGGCACGGACGCATGCTCTCAAGCGCGCAGGTGGCCCGCGGCCTTTAGCGCCTGCGCGACGACGGCGTGCGTGATGCGCCCGGCATCCACATTAAGGCCGCCGGCAAGTCCCGGGTCGCGCTGCAGAGCCTCGCGCCAGCCGAGATCCGCGAGCGCGCGCACGTACGGCAGCGTGGCGTTGGTGAGCGCGTAGGTGGAGGTGCGCGGCACGGCGCCTGGCATGTTGGCGACACAGTAGTGAATCACGCCATCGACGACGAACGTCGGGTTGTCATGTGTCGTCGGTCGGCTGGTCTCGAAACAGCCGCCCTGGTCGATGGC
>PLIX01000024.1 GCA_003140135.1 Gammaproteobacteria bacterium | reverse complement strand
TCGTCAGGCGCTTCATCGCCGCCCGCCGCCGCAGGTGGCAGGAAGCGGGTCAGGTACATCCGCTCGCCGTCGAATTGACGGCGCTTCTGGTCGCGCGCACGAGCCGTATTTTCCTGTGGATGGTCGCGCTCTGGTTCGCCTCGACGCTGCTCTACCTGCCAAACCGCGTCGACCGGATCATTCACGTCATCATTGTCTTCAGCTTCTGGTTTCAGGTGGGATTGTGGGGCATGGCGGCGGTGCGCTACGCGATCGAGCGGCGCGGACGGCGCCCGGGCACCGCGGTCACCACTCCGGTGCAGTCCGGCTCCGTCGACATCATCGTCTTCATCGCGGGACTCACGATTTGGACGATGGCCTTTCTCCTCGCGCTCGACAATCTGGGCGTGCAGATCAAGCCGCTGCTCACGGGCCTCGGCATCGGCGGCGTGGCGGTGGCGCTTGCCGTGCAGAGCGTGCTCGGGGACGTCCTCGCCTCGATGTCGATTGCCCTCGATAAGCCTTTCGGCATCGGCGACTCGCTCGCCGTCGACGACATTCAGGGCACCGTCGAGCACATCGGCGTCAAGAGCACGCGCCTGCGCAGCATCTCCGGCGAGCAAATCATCCTGGCGAATGCCGATGTTCTGAAGGCCCGCGTGCGCAACTACGGGCGTATGCGCGAGCGCCGTTCGGCCTTCCGTTTGAACGTCACCTACGACACCCCTCCTGAGAAGCTGCGGGCCATTCCGGCGGCATTGCGCGCCGTGATCGAAGCACAGCCGCAAACCCGCTTCGACCGCTGCCATTTCCTCGCTTTCGGCGACTGGTCACTGCAGTTTGAAGTGGTCTACTACGTGACGGTGTCGGACTACAAGACCTACGCCGATCTGCAGCAGACGATCAATCTCGGAGTCCTGGAGCGCTTCGCGGCGCTCGGCGTCGAGATTGCCTTCGTGACTCATTCCCTGCACACGCCACCGGCAAAAAAGCAGCTCTCCGGGTAAGCGAGGTTTTCGCCGCGACGATTTGCACCATGTCGCTGCAACTGCCATCGCTGCGCACGGCATGCCCGGCGCCGTCAAATTTGCAGCTACCCGCCGCGTCCCGCCCGTGCAGGAGCTCTTCAACAGACGCTCTGCCCTACGCAGTACCCCGCAGCAGCAGGTGAGGATCGACTCGCCGTATAATCGGGTTTGTCGATCGAAGCGTTGCTTGAAAATTCACGTGCTGGTGGGCGGTCAGATTAGGGTCAGCGGCGATTGCCGCGGACGCTCGTGGGAGCTGCTGTGACAAATCACGACGGTGGCTGTCTGTGCGGTGGGCTGCGGTTCCAGGTCACGGCAGCGCCGCTTGACAGTGGCTATTGCCACTGCCGCATGTGCCAGAGGAATTCAGGTGCGCCGGTCGTTGCGTGGACAACGTTTCCCGCCGCGAGCTTTGCGTGGATGTCGGGCGTGCCCGCAACTTTTGCTTCCTCGTCACACGGCCAGCGGCAATTTTGCAGTAACTGTGGCAGCTACGTGCTGTTCCGCAGCACCAAATCTCCCGCCGAGGTCAGCGTCAACACCGCATCCTTCGACAATCCGGGTGCGTACCCGCCAAAAAAGCACATTTATACGGAAAGCAGGATTTCGTGGTTCCACACGGACGATGATCTGCCGAGGCATCCAGGCTACGAATAGAAGTCTGTGGTGGATTCTTGTGAGAAGGGCTGTGGCCAATGGCGTATAGATCTTCTGAGCTCTGTTGAGCTCACCGTCAAAAGGAGTTGCCATGTTCGAAGGCCAGCTGACGCATGTTCCGATTGATCCACCGCGTCGGCCGGGGATTCTGCCAGGTTTGAGCTTTTCCGCGGCCGTACCACGATCGGCACTCTTCCTGCCGTTCATTTTTGTCGGTTTCTTTGTGCTAATGCCGCTCTCAATCATGAATTCGGATCCGGCTATGAAGCTTGCAATGCGCCCGACTCATACGGCGCAAGGACGCGTATTGTCCATGGCAGACGCCTCCCCGTGCAGGAGTTCGAGTGCTCACCGAGTTGTCTATACTTTCTCACCTCAGCCAGGCCGCGAATTGCGTGGTGCCACAACGTTGTGTCAAGACTCGCCGTACTACGCGCTGAAGGAGGGCGACGCAGTTGAAGTGCAGTTCGTGGTGAGCGATCCGGCTGTGAACACACTGCGTGGCACCCGGAATAATGCACCATCCGTTGTTCCGCTATTTCTTGCGCCCGTTTACCTTCTGGCCATTTTCTCCTCATTGTTTATGCCCCAGGTTCGCGAGGTGCTGCGTGCGCGCCGCTCGTTCAAGAACGGCCGCTTGGCCTCGGGCAGGGTGACATACGTCAAGAAACGCGCTGCCATGTCGTGGCCGGGGTGGTTTGTTTGGCAACAGCGCAGCAGAAGTCTTTGTCGAATTTCAACCGTCCATCGGTGAGAAGCGCGAGGCGGTTGCATGGTGCCAGAACGACTGGGTAGTCAATCAGATGGCGCCGGGTGCCACGGTGCACATCGCGTACCCAGATGCCGCGCGGGAACGAGTGACGCTGCTGGAAGGATTTCTGCGGTAGCCGTAGGCCGGGTCCATCATTGCAGTAGCGCCCCGGCTGGATTTAACCATGCGCCGACCTGCGCTGCTCAGCCTGATACCGCGCAATCCTGAATCTCGGCGTTGGTACTGAGCGTACCCACAAGCATCGCGACGTTCGCAAAGCCGTGCCCCTTCAGATACTCGGCGATACCTTGGTTCAGCTTCTTGCACGCCATCGGATCATAGAAGAGCGCGGTGCCGATGCCGACGGCGCTTGCGCCGGCAATCAGGAACTCGAGCGCATCCTTGACCGTCGTAATCCCGCCTTGGCCAATGATGGGCACGCGGTGGCGGCGCGCGACGTCATAGACCTGGTGCACCTTGAGAAGCGCGATCGGCTTGATGGCGGGCCCCGACAGGCCCCCTTGGACATTGCCGATGACGGGGCGGCGAGTGTCAACATCGATGGCCATGCCCATTACCGTATTGATGACCGCGAGCGCATCCGACCCGGCCTCGATGCAGCGGCGCGCGTTCTCCCGTATATCCGTCTGATTGGGCGAGAGCTTCGTAATGAGCGGCTTGCGAGTCACCGCTCGGCACGCCGCGACCACGCGCGCGGAGGCTTCGGGATAGTTGCCGAAGGCGACGCCGCCTTCCTTGACGTTCGGGCAGGAGATGTTGATTTCGATCGCATCGATNNACGTGATCGACGCCCGGGTTCTGCAGGCCGATGGCATTCAACATTCCCGCGGGCGTTTCGAACACGCGGTGCGGGGCATTGCCGAGGCGGGGATTGAGCGTGGTGCCCTTCAGCACCACGGCGCCCGCGTCTTTATTGGAGAAGCCCTCGACCCGCGTGTATTCCTCACCAAACCCGACACATCCGGATAAGAGGACCAGCGGCGAGGCGAAATCGAGTCCGCAGAAGGAAAACCGCAGGGGGTTCTTGACTTCATCGAGGACGGCGTTCATACGGACCATTATCCCCGAATCCCTCCGGATAGACGATTCCCAAGCTTGTTTCACATCCTCCTTTTGCAGCCGCAGATTCCGCCGAACGCGGGCAACGTCATCCGGCTATGCGCCAACACGGGGTGTGCCTTGCACCTCATCAGACCCTGCAGCTTCGATTTGAGCCACAAGCGTGTGCGCCGTGCGGGCCTCGACTATGCAGAACTCGCAGCGGTCGTGGTGCATGCCGATCTTGCTGCTTGCCTTGCCGCCTTGCCTGGCGCCCGAGTTTTCAGCGTGGAGACTGGCGGTGCGCGGCGCTACAGCGACGCGCAGTTCCGCCCCGGCGATGCGCTGCTCTTTGGCTCGGAGACCCGTGGCCTGCCTGCGTCGGTGGTCGATGAGATTCCCCTCGAGCGGCGCCTGGCGATTCCCATGCGCGCCGGCAACCGCAGCCTCAATCTTGCAAATGCCGTCGCGCTCGTCGTGTACGAAGCGTGGCGACAGAACGGATTTGCCTAGAGACTAAGGATACCTCGGGGCGGCCGCTGCGACTCGCCCGAGGTCAAATAGCGCGGCACCCGCAGATGCAGTCCCGCAAAAAAACCGCCGCGGTTGATCAGCCGGAGGGATCTTCACCCGAGAAGCGGATCGGTTTGGCGCCTGTCACCGGGCCGATGGTTGCGCGATCACTGACATAGAGCCGTACTTCGCGCTCGAAGCGCAGGCTGCCCGCAACGGTCGCGCCCGGTCCGATCACGATGCGCGGCGCGCTTCCGTCCCAATTGAAAAAGCTGTGCTCGGGCTTGCGCACCAGTATGCCGCCTTCGATACGGGAGGCGCCGCGAAGGTTGATGTCGCCGTTCACCGTCTCCAGACCGCCGGCCACGTGCGCCGCCGTCAATGCGATGGTGCCGTTTACGCTCTTAACAGCCCCACCGACTTGCGAGTCGTCGTGCAGCGTGAGGGAGCCGTTGACGGTGGTGACGGCCGCGTTCACGTGCGCGCCAGCGCCGAGCGTGATGGAACCATTGACGGTATGCAAAGACTCGGCCGTCGCGTGCGCGTCGACACGGATGTCACCGTTGACGGTGTGAGCGGCAGAGACGGTGGCATCATCGTCGATGCGAATCGAGCCATTGACGGTGGTCACTTCGCCCCGTGTGGCGCCCTGAGGCACTTGGATCGAGCCATTGACACTGTGCGTATCGCCGTCGCCCGCGGTGACATCGTCATTTGCGGCGGCGCTGTCGTCCGACGCATTGACGCATGCAGCTGCCCCGAGCAGTGCGAGCAGGGCGATCGACAGATAGCGACTCATACAACATCTCCTTAAGGCTTGACAGCCTGACAGATCGAGCGCACCCGCGGGAATGCGCGTGCGACGAAGCGACGGCCTCTCGCGACCGGCTCCGAGCGCACATCCTCATTTAGGGAGCGAGCGCCGCGGCGGACGCTCGTCTTCGAGGCGCTACTCGGTCTCCGCCTTGATCGGACGACTCATGAGACCGCGCACGACCTCTACCGCCGGCAGGCGCTCGTAGAGGACTTGGTAGACCGCTTCGCACAGCGGCATCGTGACCTCGAGGCGCTGGGCGACTTCGCGAGTCGCATTGGCGGCAACGTAGCCTTCGACGATTTGACCGATTTGAGCGAGCGCGGCCTGCGGCGTCTTGCCATTGGCGAGCAGCAATCCAAAACGGCGGTTACGTGATTGATCGTCGGTGCAGGTGAGGACCAGATCCCCCAGGCCCGCAAGTCCCATAAAGGTGTCGCGCTGGCCGCCGAGCGCGACCCCCAGGCGCGTCATCTCCACGAGTCCCCGAGTGATGAGCGCGACGCGCGTGTTCGCGCCGAAGTTCAAGCCATCCGAGAGGCCCGTCGCGACGGCGAGTACGTTCTTGACGGCGCCGCCGACCTCCACGCCGATGATGTCGGGCGAGGTGTAGGCGCGAAAATTTCCGACGGACAGATCGTAGGCCAGGGCGGTTGCGAACTCCGCGTCCGGGGAGGCAATCGTCATCGCGCTGGGCAGTCCCGCGCCCACTTCGTGCGCGAAGGTCGGGCCGGAGAGCACGGCGATCGAGCGGCCGGCACCTAGCTCCTGCTGCGCAACCTGATGAGGCAGTTGGCTGGTCGCAAGCTCGAACCCCTTGGAGGCGAGTGCGAGGCGCATGCCCCGCGCCAGGCGCGGCGCAATCTCGCGCAGCACACCGCGCAGTGCGTGGCTCGGCACGGCGACGAGCACATCCAGGGCGCCATCGAGGGCTGCACCGACCTCGGTGACGATGCTCAATGCTGCGGGGAACTCGGCGCCGGGCAGATAGCGCAGATTGCGCCGTTCGCGCGCCATGGCGTGCATCTGCGCCGCATCGCGCCCCCACAGCCGCGTTTGTTTGCCGCCGCGCGCGAACTGGATGGCAAGCGCCGTACCCCATGAGCCGGCGCCGAGGACGGCGATCGGCGCCTGGAGTTCGGGCTCGTTCAATTCTTCGTCACCGCCCCGTTTGCATCGCCGCGCGTCTGCAGCGCATCAAAGTTCACGGGCGGCAGCAGAAACTGCGGGAAGCCGCCCTGCGTCACCAAATGCGAAACGGCAGCGCGCGCATAGGGAAAGAGGACGCTGGGGCAGATGCTGCCGAAGGCGCGACTGAGCTCGATCTCGGAGAGGTTGCGCATCATGAAGATTCCCGCCTGCTTGACCTCAACCAAGAACACGGTCGCCTCCGCGTGCTTGGCGGAGACCGTGACGGTGAGGACCACCTCGCGCAGTTCCGGTGTGATCCCGCTGACCGTGGTATTCAGATCGAGACTGATCTGTGGATTCCAGGTGCCTTCGATGCGCGGACCGTTGGGCGCCTCGTAAGAGCAGTCTTTCAGGTAGACGCTCTGCAGTGCCAGCTGCGGCGTGGTCAAAGCGTCGCGCACGTCGGCGGCGCTTGGGTCGCCGGTGGTTTCCTTGGTCGTCATGATGCATTCCTGGGGTTGATGAGTGGGTCCAAAGTGCCGGCGGCGTCGCGCGCCAAGAGCTCATCGCACCCGCCGATATGGACGTCGTCGATGAAGATCTGTGGAACCGTGTGGCGGCCGCAGCGCGCCACCATTTCGGCGCGCGCCTCGGGCCGCGCGTCGAGGTCAATTTCCTCGAATGGCACAGCCTTACCCTGCAGCAGCCGCCGCGCGCGGCTGCAGTACGGGCACCAGTCGACGGCGTACATTTGTATTTTCGGCGTGCTTTCCACGTGGTTTGTAGAACAAAAGTTCAGCCCTTGGCAAGCGGCAGATTGTCGGTACGCCACGCGGAAAGGCCGCCCCGCAAGCTGAAGACCTTCGTGAATCCCTGGGCGACAAGCGCACGTACGGCCGTGGCGGCGACCGGGCCCGATTCGCAGTACACGACGATAGGTTTGTCTTTCTGCCTCTTCAGCGTCTCGCCCGCCTTTGCGATTTGGTCGGACGGCATGTGGCGCGCGCCCGTGACGTGGCCGGCTGCGAAGGCCTCCTGCGCTCGGATGTCCAGAACGAGCGCGTTCTGATTCATGAGCCTGATGACATCCTGCGGTGAAGCGGCGGCGAAGGTTTGCGCGCGCGCGCGCAGCTCGTAGCCGATCACGATGAGCGCCATGAGCACTGCCGCGGCTGCGAGAAACGAATGATGTCCGGCGTATTCGATGAGGCGGTCCATGGGACACATTATAAAGCGTAGTGGAGCGGATGCGGGGAGGTTAGGCTTCGGCTCCTACGCCATATGATGAGCAGCCGATTGTTTCACGCGTTTCCGCCGCGTTCTCGCCTGGGCGCGCCGCGGCTGCCGCTCGGCTGCACCTGGGCGACCTGCGCGCTCATGGCGCTCTTGTGCGGCTCGCTCAGCGCCGCCCCAGAGGCGGACCGGAAGAAGACCGAGGCCGAGCTGCAGGCCATCAAGGCGCAGATCGGGCGCATCGCGAGCCAAGTGAACCGCGATCAGCTCGAGCGCGATCGCCTCGCCCGCGAGCTGCGCGCGGCTGAACTCTCGGTAGGCAGCGCACGTGAGGGCCTGGAGCGCGTGAAAAGTGAGCACGCGCAGCGCACCGCGCGGCGCTCGGCGCTCGCACAGGACCAGCACCGCCACGAGGTCGATCTTGCAAGCGCCCGCCAGGACCTCGCAACCGAGCTGCGCGCCGCCTATCTCATCAGTACTGTGGAGCCCCTGAAGCTGCTTCTCAATCAGCAGGATCCCGCGCGCGCCGGCCGCCTGTTCGTCTACTACAGCTATTTTGGACGCGCGCACGCTCGGGAGATCGACCGTGTCAATGCCGAGCTCGGCGCGCTCGGGCGCTTGGATCAGGCGCTGGCCGCCGAAGAGGCGCATCTGCAGGAGCTCGAAAGCGAACGCCACGCGCAGCTGTCCGAGTTCGAGCAGGCACGGCTGCAACGCAGCCAGGTGCTGGCCAATCTGCAGATTGAATCACGCAATCGCGTGCAAAGCCTCGAGCGGCTGCAACGCCAGAAGGCGGGGCTTGAGAAGCTGCTGCATGACCTCGAGCGGGTGGTTCCGAGCTACCCGGCGAATGGCCAGGATGCGTTTGCACGGCTGCGCGGCAAGCTCGCCTGGCCCGTGAGCGGCCGCGTGATTGCGCATTTTGGCGACACCCGCGCGGGAGGCATCAAATGGGACGGCCTGCGGATTACGACCGAACGCGGCTCGCCGGTGCGCGCGATTTCCGACGGCCGCGTCATCTACGCCGATTGGCTCGCGGGCCTGGGACTGCTCGCAATAGTCGACCATGGCAGCGGCTATTTAAGCCTCTACGGTCACAACGAGCGCCTCCTCAAGGGGGCCGGCGACCGTGTGGCGGCCGGGGAGCCGATCGCCGCGGCGGGAGACAGCGGCGGGGAGGACAGTCCCGAGCTTTACTTTGAGATCCGTAGGGCCGGCAAGCCGATCGATCCGCGCCCCTGGTTCGCAACCTCCGACCCGCATCCTTGAATTCCGCCGCGCCACATTAAGTTCAATTGCATCCGCTGCACGTGGGCGGTGCACATTTGACGAAAGCGCCAACTCGTTCAACGATTCCGAGGTTACCCCTCTCCTATCGTGCGCTGGCCCTTTCTGGCCATGACCTCTTTCGCATGAATGCTGCCGGCAAACAAACGGGAGATACGAACCATTGGGGCTCTTTTGAGCCCTACGCACAGCTCGTCATCTCGCAATTGCCGCGCGCGGCAAGCGTGACCCTATTCGATTCGAAGGGCGAGCTGCGTTGGTCGACTGATCCTACGACGGGTCCGGATCTCGTCACGCTCATCGAGGAGACCCTGGCGCTCGCGCAGAGCGGGCCTGAAAGTCACGGCGAGCTGCGCATGCTCGCCGGCGGCTTGCCGGTGTACGTGTGCTGGCTGCGCAGCGACGCCGGCAGTCCCATCGCCATTCTCGCCATCGCGTGCCGTGCCGCGGACACCGAGGCACGCAGTTTCGCACTCGTGCATGCTCTGCTGCGGCCCGCGCTTGAATGCCTGCGTCGCGACCTCCTGGCGCGCGCCGCCATCTTTGATCTGGGTCACAGAGTGAGTTCGCTCGACAAGGACCTTGAGCTCCTGCTTGCCGATCCGGGGACGAAGGGCGAGTCCGCCGGCGACGACTCCGATGAGCTGAAAGGTATCTTGCAGCAGGCGAATGACTACCTGCGCTGTGCCATGAGTGCGCTCTTCGTTCCGGACAAGGGCATCGTGCTCATACGCTCGACCAGCGGCAAGCTGCCCGACAGCCAGATGGTCACGCGCACGCACCGGCAGCTCCTGTCCATGGCGCAGATACGCCGCGAGCCCGTGATCATCAATCAATTGGCCCCCAACAACGCAGCCGGCGCGGTGCCTTATCGCATTCTCTCCTGCCCGCTCAAGCACGCGAGCGGCCGCGCGACCGGCGTGCTCGCGCTGTTCCGCGATGAGTCGGCCGAAGAATTTCTGGACCGTGATGCGCGCTTGGGAGACGTCCTGGCACGCAAGGCCGCAAGCGTGATCGAAAGCAGCTTCGATGCGATGAGCGGTCTATATACGCGGCAGGCGTTCGAGCACCGCGTACGCGCCGTCGTGACCGAGCCCAACCGCGCCACGGCCTGGAGCGCGCTCTACATCGATTCGGACCAGCTGCATGTCATCAATGACAATTTCGGCATGCACGTCGGCGACGGCATCATCACCCAGATAGGCGAGCTCTTGCGCCGGCGCTTGCCACGCAGCGCCTTTGCAGCGCGCATTTCCGGCGACCGCTTTGCGGTGCTGCTGCCGACGGGGCTCGAAGACGCCGCGCAGTTCGCCGAGTCGCTGCGCGACGGCGCCGAGCAATTGGGCACCCTGCGCGGGGACTCGCGCCTGCACGTCTCGATCAGCATTGGCGTCGCGCCGTTTGAGCGCGAAGCGCGCGAGCTCATGCATTCATTGGCCGCAGCCGAGACCGCCTGCAAAGCGGCCAAGGACCGGGGCCGCAACCGTGTGGCGGTATACGAGCCCAACGATGCGAGCATCGTGCGGCGCTTCACGGACATCAACATCGCCTCGCGCGTGCGCGAAGCGATCGAGGCGGACCGCTTGCGCTTCGATGCGCAGCTCATCCTGCCCTTTGGCAGCTCCGAGCATTCGCGGCCGCACTATGAACTGCTGCTGCGCATGATCGATGAGGATGGCAAGACGGTCGGACCGGATCGCTTTCTCTCCGCCGCCAATCGCTACCAGCTCATGCCGACGATCGATCGCTGGGTGGTGCAGAAGGCCATTGCGCTCCTGAAGCCGCACGCCGCGCTCCTCGCAGCGCGGCCCTGCGTGTTCGCAATCAACTTCTCGGGCCAGTCATTGAACGACGACGCCTTCGGCGACTTTCTTCTCGAGCAGATCGAATCGAGCGGCCTCAATCCCGCCATTTTCTGCTTCGAGCTGACCGAGAATGCGACGGTCGCCAGCATCTCGCGCGCCGAAGTACTGATGCGCCGCCTGCGCAGACTCGGTTGCGGTGTCGCCCTCGATGACTTCGGCACCGGCTTGTCCTCGCTGTCCTACCTGCGGCAGCTGCCGGTGACGATGCTCAAGATCGACGGCAGCTTCGTGCGTGACATCCTGAAGGATGCGCGCGCGGAATCCATGGTGCGCGCCATCGCGCAACTCTCGCGCAGCATGGGCATCGGTACGGTTGCCGAGTACGTCGAGACCGAGGAGATCCGTGCCCGGGTCGCATCGCTCGGTGTCGACTATGGCCAGGGCTTCGCCATCGGTCAGCCGGCGCCCTTCATCGATCTGTTGTCCATCGAGCTGCCGCTGCTCGCATCGGCCGCGACGGTGGACTGCACCACGGAGGAGAGAATGCCCGAGGCGCTAGCGGCCAACATGTAGTCGCGCTGCTTGACGGAAATTGGGTTGACCCGCGCCGCGCGGCTGTAGTATCGGTGCCCGACAGCAGCACGCGGGAGTTTCCTTAGCATGTCGATGCGGTCGCGAACCCTTGCCACGCTGGGCGCGGGGATCATTCTGGGGTTGGCTGCGGCGCTTGCCGGCAATGCCATGGCCGGACGGCAGAGCGATGAGGCGGAAGCGCCAGCGCCGGCCACGCTGCCGTGGGAGGAGGCGCGCCTCTTTGCGGAAGTGTACGAGCGCATCAAGCGCGACTACGTTGATGAAGTGGACAACCACGAACTCATGGAGAAAGCGGTCCGCGGCATGGTGGCCGCGCTTGATCCGCATTCGGCCTTTCTGGACAGCGAGGAATTCGAGGAGATCCGCCTCTCCACGATGGGCTCCTATCCGGGTGTCGGGATCGAAGTCGTGGCCGAGGACGCAGGCGTCAAAATTCTACGCCCCATCGAGGGCTCGCCAGCCGAACGGGCGGGGATGCGCTCCGGCGATTTCATCGTAAAGATCGACGGAGTGGATGTGGGTGCTGATCTCGCCGGCGCCATCAATCGCATGCGTGGCCCCCCCGGCAGCACGGTGCGCTTGAGCGTACGCCGCACGGGTCACAGCGAACTGCTCGACTTCTCGCTGCGCCGCGCCAAGGTTGAAGTGCGCAGCGTCGCGCAACAAAATCTCGAGCCCGGCTACGGTTATGTGCGCATCACCGGCTTCAGCGAGACCACTGCCGATGACGTAGCGACCGCGGTCGAGCGTCTGAAGCGCAATAATTCGCACGGACTAAAGGGGCTGGTGATCGACCTGCGCAACAACCCAGGCGGCGTGCTGGAAGCCTCCGTCGCGGTGGCTGACGCGTTCTTGGATCACGGTCTCATCGTGTCCGCCGACGGGCGCACAGCGGACTCGCGGTTTCGCATGGATGCAACGCCCGGCGACCTCATCGGCGGGGCGCCCATCGTCGTGCTCGTCAATAGCGGCTCGGCCTCGGCCGCAGAGATCCTGGCCGGGGCGCTCAAAGACCATGACAGAGCGGAGCTCGTTGGCCACAAGACCTATGGCAAAGGATCGGTCCAGTCCGTGATGCCGCTGTCGCATGGCGGCGCGCTCAAGCTCACAACCTCGCGCTACTTCACGCCCTCGGGCGCATCCATCCATGAAAAGGGCATCTTGCCCGACGTCATCATCGACGGGCCGGAAGAGGTTCCGGCTGATCTGGATGCGGCCTCGCCGATCCCGCTGAGCGTGCGCGATCCGGAGGTGCGTTTGGCGCTCGCGGAGTTGAAAACCCATGCGCGCCTGCCGCAAAAGCGCGTCGCGCTCGCCACGGTGCAGTAAGAAGCCGCGCCTTGGAAACTCTGCATTGGGCGGTCAATTTCGTGCTCCACATCGACCGGCATCTCGTCGAGATGCTCGCGCTCTATGGCACGTGGATCTATGGGATCCTGTTCCTCGTGATCTTTGCGGAAACCGGCCTCGTCGTGACGCCGTTCCTGCCGGGAGACTCGTTGCTGTTCGCGGTCGGTGCGCTCGCGGCGGTCGACACGCACGGCACGCTCACCGCGCCGTTTGCTTCACTGCTGCTGGCGACGGCGGCGATTTTAGGTAACACGGTCAACTACACCATCGGGCGCGCCATCGGACCGGCGGCATTCAGCGGCCGCTATCGCTTGCTGAAACAGGATTATCTGCGCCGCACCGAGGAGTTCTTCGCGCGCTATGGGGCCATGGCAGTCTTTTTGTCGCGCTTCATGCCGATCATTCGCACCTTTGCGCCCTTCGTCGCGGGCGTCGGCCGGATGCCGGCCGCGCGCTTCCTCGCCTACAACCTGGCGGGTGCGCTGTGCTGGGTGCTGCTCTTCATCTGGGGCGGCTATCTGTTCGGCAATATTCCGCTCGTCAAGGACAACTTCGGGCTCGTGACCATCGGGATCATCGTCCTATCCTTGCTGCCCATCGCCGGCGTGCTCCTGCGGCGGCGCGTCGCTACCTGAAGAGGCACAGCGCAGCGCCGATCAGGCCGCCCAGCAGGAGGAAGAGGAGCGGCAGGGACGAAAGAGCGAATGCCGCGGTCCTCTTGCTCGGATCGCGCACATACTGGCGAAAGTACCAGGCCCGCCCGATCACGAAGAAAAGCCCGGCCGTTGCGGCAACCCGCGGCTCGATGTACCACGCGAACAAGAGGATGCTCGGTATGAACACGATGAGTTGCTCCAGAGTGTTCATCTGGACGCGAAAGTAGCGCTCAAACATCTCATTTCCGGTCGTTGCCGGTGCTTTTACGCCGTATTTCTCGCGCGCCTTGCCAACGGCAAAGCCAAAGTACAAGAATTCGAGCAGGGCAGCCCCGATGACGAGATGTACGAAGATCATGCTTCCCCCTGCGGCGCCGGGAACGGTGCATTTTTGGCGTTGCGCCGCCACATGGCACAATGGCGCGCATGGCCCAAAGACTGCGCGGCTACGCGCATCGTACCGACATTGCCGCCAATGTGCAGACCGTTTGGCGCGCCCTGACGGAGCCTGACAGCCTGGCGCGCTGGTGTTCGCCGGACGCATGGATCCGCCCGAGGTCGGGGGGCCTGTTTCGCGCCACGGTCGATCGGGTGACGCAGCTGGAGGCGCATATCGATGTGTGCGAGCCGGCGCGTCGCCTGCGGCTCATCTATCTGCCCTGCGCGGCATTGCCCGCTGACGAGGCGGTCACCGACGACTTCATGCTCGCAGCCGATCCGAAGGGCACCATCTTGAGGCTCATCGGTTCGGGCTTCGTCGCATCTGCGGCGGGGGACGTGCAATATCGGCGTATGCGCACCGGCTGGGAGCGCGCGCTCGCGCGTCTCAAGGTTTTCGTCGAACAACTTGAACGTAAGGCATCCTGATGGGATTTTTAATTCGCGCGCTGATTGCCGCGCTCGGCCTATGGCTCGCGACGCGCTGGGTTTCGGGCATCACGGTCGATGACGCGGGAACTTTGGTCCTGGCGGGGCTGCTGCTCGGGCTCGTGAATGCCATCGTGCGGCCGATCGCCGTCGTGCTCACCTTCCCCATCACGATCGTGACCCTCGGGTTATTTCTGCTCGTCATCAACGCCGCGATGCTGGCGCTCGTCGCGGCTCTGTTGCCGGGGCTGCACGTCGCCGGGTTCCGCGCGGCGCTCCTGGGAGCGCTCATCGTCAGCATCACCGGGTGGATCGGCTCGTTTTTCGTGGGTTCGCGAGCGCGGGTCGAGTTCTACTCGCACCGCAAACTCTAGGGACGTCGCTTCACCGCTGCTGGTGCACTCTCAGCGGTGCACGGGCTTGGCGGACTTTGCGAGCGCCGCGCGATACAGAAAATACGCCACCACCGCCAGAACGCTGAGTCCCAGCCAGCCGCCGAACTGCAACACCTGCGGCAGTGCGAAGACGTCGTCCTTGTGGGTGACGACGATCGGAATAGCGATCAGCACGCCAATCAGAGCTTCCCCTGTGATCAAGCCCGCGGCGAACAGCATGCCCTGATGATTCACCGAGCCGCCTTGCTGGCGCGCCACGATCGCGGCGAGCACGCCGCCCAGGAATATGGGCACCGATAACTCGAGCGGCAGGTAGATGCCCACGGCTGCCGCAAGCACCGGCGTGCGAAACGCCGCCTTGCGCCATTTGAGGATCTCGTCGCAGATGATGATCACGATGCCGATGGCAATGCCCAATACCACCATGGTCCACGGCAGCGTGCCGCCGAACATGCCGCGCGAGACCGCTTCCATGAGCGTCGCCTGCGCCGCCTGCAGCGATTGCGGGTGTGCGCTCGTCGCCGGCCCCATGCCGTAGGCCTGCAGCAGCAGATTGAGCACCGGCGCCATGACGAGCGCGCTTGCGAGCGCACCGATCCCGAGCATGAGCTGCTGGCGCCAGGGCGATGCGCCGATGATGTATCCGCACTTCAGATCCTGAAGATTGTCGCCGGCGATGGCGGCGGCGCAGCACACGACGGCGCCGATCATGATCGTGGCGACGGGGCCGGCGGCGGCATGACGTCCCATCAGCAACGCGAGTATCAGCGAGGCGAACAGAATGGTGCAGATGGTGATGCCGGATACTGGGTTGTTTGACGACCCGACGAGGCCGGCCATATAGGCGGAGACGGAACAGAACACAAAACCGGCCACGATCATGATGAGCGTCATGGTCACGGCGATGCCCAGCTCCGCCACGATGGCCTGATACAAGGCCGCCAGCGGCAGCGTGAAAACGACGATCCCGATCAGCACGTACTTCATGGGCAGATCGCGCTCCGTCGGCAGGATCGCCGCCGCGACATTCGCCCGAGTGGCGGCAAGTCCGCTCCTGATTCCCGACAGAATCGACTTCCTGATCGAGATCAGCGCCCATACCCCGCCGATGAGCATGGCGCCGACGCCGAGATAGCGGATCTGCACGCCACGAATCGCGCCGGCCGCATCGGTTGCCGACATGTGGGCAACCGATGCGGCAAGCGCCGGGTCAGTGTAGAGGAAGTACGTGGAATAAATCGGGATGGCGATGTTCCACGCGATCACCCCGCCCAGGAGCATGACAGCTCCGATATTGAACCCGACGATGTAGCCGACGCCGAGGAGCGCGGGCGAGAGGTTGGTGCCGACGTACGCAATGCCCCGGCCCACATAGGTCGCGTACTGCGCCGTGTCGGGAATGAGGCGCAGGCCGCTCGCGGCCGCGAATTTCATCAAACCACCGGCGAGCGCCGACACCGCCAGGATCCTGGCGCCCTCGGCGGGATTCGCCCCCGCCTTCAGTACTTCCGCAGCCGCTTGTCCCTCGGGGAAGCTCATCTGCTGCTCAACCACGAGCGAGCGGCGCAGCGGAACGGAGAAGAGCACGCCGAGGAGCCCTCCCAATCCGGCGATCGCGAGCACCCACCAGAAATGAAATTCTTTCCAGGCCCCTAAGAAGATGAGCGCCGGCAGGGTGAAGATCACGCCGGAGGCGATGGAGGCGCCGGCGGAGGCGCCGGTGGAAACGATATTGTTCTCGAGTATGCCGCCGCCACCGAGCACGCGCAGCACCGCCATCGACACGACTGCCGCCGGAATGGCCGAGGCGATCGTGACGCCCGCAAAGAGGCCGAGATAGACGTTCGCGGCCGCGAGAATCATCGCCAGCACAATGGCGAGAATGATCGCGCGCGCCGTCAATTGCGGTGCGACGCCTGCCTGTGTCCTCATGACCCCCCACAACGACTGCCGGCGATAGGGCCACTTTAGCGCATATGGACATTTGCCATATCAATGCCTTGCGCGGCCCCGACCCGCCTGCGCGGCGATTACGAATTCTTAACCGCCGCTTAGGCAGCGCGCCATGGGCGGAAGGATAACGTGAGCCACGCTACATCCCAGTTAAAACGAGGACGCCCATGAAGCTCTTTTCCGCCCTTGCCCTGACGGCTCTCTTAACCACCACGGCAGCTTTCGCCCAGACCACGGCGACCGCGCCTGCCAATGCTTCGCCGACCACTTCGGTCAACCCCGCTACGGCAAAGCCGACCACTGCGGCCTGCAATAAACAGGCGACGGGCAAGAATTTGTCCGGTGCCGACAAGACCCAGTTCGTGAAGGACTGCAAAGCCGGCAAAACGACGAGCTAGGCGGCTGCATCGACACGCGGTGTCGGCGGAGCCGGCACCGCGTGCTCCTCCAGCGCATTTTCCGGACGCGCCGCTCGAAACTGCACCACGACGCAAAGTCCAGGCGCATTGTCCTCGAGAGAGAGCCGGGCCTGATGCAGCCGCGCGATCGCTGCCACCAGGCTCAAACCCAAACCGCTGCCGGTCGACCTCGCACTTGACAGTCGCACAAAGGGACGCAGCGCGCGCTCCCGATCCCCGACCGGAATACCAGGGCCGTTGTCGGCGACCTGCAGGCGTGCGCCCTCGGCGTACGCGCGCACCGTGACGTGAATGAGCGCGCCGCGTCCCGCGTAGTTGACGGCGTTCTCGACCAGATTGGCGAGGAGCTGAGTCAGAAGCTGCCGATGGCCGTTCACCCAGGCGCCCTCGGTATCGCAGTCGAGATTCAAGCCTTGCGCGCGCGCGGCAGGTTCGTAGAGCTCAGTGATCTCCCGCGCGAGCTCCCCGAGGTCGAGGCGCGCACTCTCCGCGAGCCCGGCGCCGGACTCGGCTTGGGCGATCTGCAGCAGGATCGCCAACGTGCGCTGCACGGAATCGATGTCCTTCAAGGCCCGCTCGATGCTGGCGCGCGCCTCCGCGTCGAGCGCCGCGGATCCGTGCAGCTCCTCGAGACGGCCGCGTAGACGGAAGAGCGGGCCGCGCAGATCGTGGGCGGCGCTGTCGAAGGTCGCCCGCACGGTCAGCGTCTGCTCATCCAAGCGTGTCAGCACATGGTTGACGGCAACGGCGAGGGCGTCAAATTCGTCGCGCGATCCTCCGACCGGCAGGCGGCGCGCGAAGTCGCCGGCGACGATCTGCTGGCAGGCGGTGGAGATCGCGCGCACCCGCGCCATCAGACGGCGACTCAGCCACAGTCCCATGAGCGCCCCCAGGAGCGCGGTCAAGCCGATGGCCCACAGTGTCGCTGCGCGAAAGCGCTCCTGGAATTGGCGCCGTTCGGACACCTCCGTGCCGACGAGGAGGCGATAGCCATCCGGAAATTCCACCACCCGCGCGCGTACCGGATCGTGCACCATGGCGCCGTCGCGCAGCGCTTCAATGTCAAATTCGAGCCAGCGCTCCTTCGGCACGCCGCTGAAGGGCCACGAGCTGAGATTGCCGGCGCGCTTCGCAAGTGCCGGATCAACGAGGAGATAGATCGCCCCCGCCCGTCCCCAGCTCTCGCGCAGCCGCGTCAATTCCGCAATGACGCCCTCCTGTCCCTCGCGATCGTATTCGTCGGCGAGCGCGTCGAGCTCGATCAGAATGACGTTGTCCACCTCATTCGCCAGCACACTGCCGGTGATCAAATAAATTGCGCCCAATAACGCGCCCACGCTCACCGTGAAGAGCAGGCAGTACGCGATGGCGAGCCGAAAAGCGCTGGTTCGGAACGAATTCGAAAACGGCGGTCGCTCGTTAAGCGCCATCATCGCGCACCACGTATCCCGCGCCACGCACGGTGTGAATCAAGACCCGGTCGAAGCCGCGATCGACGGCCTGTCGCAGGCGGCTGATATGCACATCAATGAGGTTCGTCTGCGGGTCGAACTGCAGATCCCATACGCCCTCGAGCAGCATGGTGCGCGTGACCACTTGGCCCGCGCGCCGCACGAGAAACTCGAGGAGCGTAAATTCCTTCGACGTAAGATCGATCTCACGACCGGCGCGGCGCGCGCGCCGGCCCAGAAGATCCAGCTCCAGATCTCCCACTTTCAATGTCGTTGTGGCCTGCGGGCCCGCCTTGCGGCGCAGGAGCGCCTCTACGCGCGCGAGCAACTCGACGAACGCGAAGGGCTTCGTGAGGTAGTCATCACCACCCGCGCGCAGGCCGCGTACGCGATCATCGACATTGCCGAGTGCGGACAGCACCAGCACCGGCGTGTCGCAGCCTTGCTGACGCAGCACCTGCACGATCGCAAGCCCATCCATGTGCGGCAGCATGCGATCCGTGATGATGGCGTCGTATTTGCCCTCGGTTGCGCGAAACAGGCCATCGCGGCCGTCCGCGGCATGTTCAACCGAATAGCCGCCCTCACGCAGCCCCTTCAGCACGAAACGCGCGGCTTCCGGGTCATCCTCGATGAGCAGCAGGCGCATGCGAATTACCCTGCGATGCGAGTGCTATTCCCAGCCGCACTGCCGGTTCTTGTTCTGTTCGGTGAGCCAGCCCATGAGTGGCTGGAAGTACTCGGTGATCGCGCTGGCGTCGATGGCTCGCGTGCCCGTGAGCTGCTGCATCGCATCCTGCCAGGGTTCGCTCGCGCCGAGCGCAAGCATCTGCGCGTAGCGCTCACCGGCGGCGGCGCTGCCGAAGATTGAGCACTCATGCAAGGCTCCAGTCTGGCCCGCCGCGGCGCACAGCGCCTTGTGGAACTGGAACTGCAGAATGAAAGACAGGAAGTACCGCGTATACGGCGTATTGGCCGGAATGTGGTACTTGGCGCCGGGATCGAAGTCGGCCTCCGTGCGTGCGATTGGCGGCGCGATGCCCTGGTAATGCCGCCGCAGCTCCCACCAGGCCGCATTGTAGTTCGCGGGCGTGATCTCGCCAGAGAACACTCGCCAGCGCCACAGGTCGATCAGCCGGCCGAACGGCAAAAAAGCGATCTTATCGAGCGCCATCTTCATCTGTTGATTGATGACCGCTTCGCGGCTGGGCTGCACCGCCGGCGCGAGGCCGATTTTAGCCAGATACGCGGGTGTTACCGAAAGATTGATCGTATCGCCGATCGCCTCGTGGAAGCCGTCGTTGGCACCGTCTCGAAACAGATACGGCTGCTGCGCATACGAGATGTAGTAGTAGACGTGCCCGAGCTCGTGGTAGATGGTGTAGAGATCCTCCTCCGTCGGCGCCATGCACACTTTCACGCGAACGTCCTTGCGGTCGCCCATATCCCAGGCGCTCGGATGGCAGACGACCTCGCGGTCGCGCGGCCGCACGAACATCGAGCGTTCCCAGAATGATTGCGGCAGGGCGGGAAAGCCGAGCGAGGTGTAGAAGCTTTCCGCCGAATGCGTCATGCGCACGGCGTCCCACTTCTGCAGCGCAAGCTGCCGATCGGCGGTCTCGATCTTTACGGCCGGATAGGGCTTCAGGATATCCTCGTAGATCTTGCTCCACTGCTGCGCCCACATGTTTCCCAGGAGCTGCGCGGGAATAGGCTTGCCGGCCGGCACGCGGCTCTCGCCGTATCTTTCTGCAAGCTTCGCGCGCGCATGGCACTGCAGTGCGGCGTACAGCGGCTTCACCTGCTGCCAGAGGCGCTCCGACTCGGCGTCGAACTCCTCCGGCGACATATCGTAACGCGCACGCCACATGACGCCCAGATCCTTGAAACCGAGTTCCCGTGCGCCTTCATTGGCGAGCTCGACGAAGCGCCGATAGGGTTCGCGCATGGGCGCGCCAATATCGTGCCAGCCTTTCCAGGCCGCGACCAGCTCATCGTAGTTGCGGCTCTTTGCTAGGATGTCCGCGAGCTGTTCCACGTTTTTGCAGGATGCGGGATCTTTCGCAGCTCCTGGCGGACAGTACTTGCCCTCGCCGTACATCGCGCCGAGCTGCGCGCTCAATTGGGTCAACTCATCGCGCTTGGCTGCATCGCGCGGCGCGGGCGCGTCAACATTGAACTTCAGAAGCGCAAGGGCACGCGCGTCCGCGGGCGCAAGCGACTGCCCGGTGAACCGTGCGGCTCCTTCGGCGGCCTGCCCGAGAACGGCAAGATAGCGATCATTCGCCTTCGCATTCATAAACTGCGTGTCAGGCGTAATGAACGTGTCCTGAGTGAAGGCCGCCGCTGCCATCTCGCGGGCGAGGTCGCCGAGGTCGTGGTTGGCGCGGGCGACAAAGGCGCTGGCGGTTTCGGCCGGAGGTGCAGGCGGCGCACTTTCCTTTTTGACACAGCCAATGAGGCCTGCCGCAAGAGCGATGCAGAGGATGAAGCGCACCCGCATCTACGCAGGCTCCGCCGCGGCATCGCGCACGTAGGTGCGCTCGCGATAGAAGCCCGCGACGAACACGAACAGCACCGCGACCGCCCCTCCCAGGCCAGCAAAGAAGAGGAAGTACATGGGCCCCACCAACTTATAGGTGGTGACTTCCGCCAAGGCAGGCTTGAACTCCCCCGAGCTCACGACGGGCTGGCGATGGATGACGTCCATCAGCCGCACGCGGCTGTGAGCTGCGTCGATGTCGCTGATCAGAAAGGTCCCCTCGAGCGGCGCGGGCGCGCCGTTGTCGCCGATGAATTTGATTCCGGTGTCGCCGCCGAAATCAATTTTTTGTCCGCGCTGCAGGTTTGCGACGCTCTGTAGCTGCGCCCAGGTCTCGGCGCCGGTGGTCATGGAAATCGTCGGCAGTGGTTTGACCATGGCGCCGTTCACCTGCGCGGTGAAGGCGTTGCCGATGCTCACCGCAAGCAGATAGGTCGCCGCCATGATGAAGCTCTTCACTTTGAGCGGCGCCTGTTTATAGGAAAACTCGAGCGCCGTGATGGAAATGAGCACCTCTGCAGCGGTGAGCACGACGTAGGCCAGAATCTGCCACCACAGGCTCACGCTCTGACCGTGCATGATGTGGTTCTCGATCGAAGCGACTATCAGATATGAGGCCGAGATCACGAAGAGTCCAATACCGATCTTACGCAGGGGCGTCACGGTGAAGAACTTGCCCATCACCGGATAAATCACGAAGGTGAAGAGGGGTACCATGGCGAGTATGAAGAGGCCGTTCACGACTTGGATCTGCGAGGGCAGCATCTGGTAGCTCGCGAGGGCGCTGAAGGCCGGAATGCCGGCGAGAAACCCGAATAGATGCTTGTCCATCAAGTCCGAGGTGGCCTGCAAGGTCCAGGTCTGCCCATTCGACTGGTCCCACAGACACCAGAACATCGCGATGAAAACGTAATAGATGAGAGCCAGGCCCGTGATCTGTTTGAGCGCCGGGCCGGTGAATGCTTCCTGCATCCAGTCGAGCAGCTCCTTCGGCAGCGCATGTTTGAGGCCGGTCTGCAGACTCAAATACACGACCAGTACAAGCAAGGCGAGGAGCGTGATCAGTGCCGCGAGCGTGCGGTAGTCTGGACCTACGACATTGAAGATCCAGGCCGAGATGCCGAGCACCGGCAACAGACCGAGAAGAAACAAGACAATGCCGCGGTTCGCGCCGTGGGTCATCGCCGGCGGCACGACGACGAATTTCCTGCGGCCGAGCCCGAAGACGATGGTCGCGAGCAGCATCATCGCGGCGGGTACGCCGAAGGCCACGCGCGGGCCGTAGGCATTCAGCCATATTGGGCAGAAATAAATCGAGATCGCTGAACCTGCGTTGATGGAGAGATAGAAGTAGCTGAAGGCGCGCTCGATCAGATGCTGGTTCTTCGAGGTGAACTGGTCGCCGACGTTGGTCGAGACGCACGGTTTGATGCCGCCGGTCCCCAAAGCCATGAGACCGAGTCCGACCGCGAGCGTCGTCGGACCGCCGCCGCTCGCGAGCACCGTGCAGCCGGCGCAGTAGACGAGCGCCAGCGTCATGATGGTGCGGTATTTGCCCCAGAATACATCGGAGATGATGGCGCCGATCAGCGGGAAGAAGTACGCCCCGAACTTGAACAGCGACTGCCAAACAGTCGCCTGCGCCTGCCCAAAGTGCAGGTGCTGGGTCATGTAGACGGCGAGAATGGCGTTGATGCCGTAGAAACAGAAGCGCTCGGCGAATTCGTTGGCGATGATGAACGGGATGCCGGGCGGCATTTTGTCGACGTGTTTGGTGCTCATATTCTTCAAGCCGGCGCCTCGAGACGACCTTGGCATGATCGGCAAATGACCTGCGCTTGTCCACTGACCCGCTTGCGCATCAGCGCTCGCTTGGGCGCTGTAGATATTCTTCGGGCCGTGGCGTTGCTCGAGGCGCCGTGCTCGCGCCTGGGATGATCAGACTTTCGCGGCGTCGCGCTCGGCGGCGGTGCGCTGCATGCGCTGCATGACCTGCGCCATCAAGACTCCGCCCTCGTAGAGCATGTACATCGGCACCGCCATGACACACTGCGAGAGCGCATCAGGCGGCGTGAGGATCGCCGCGATGATGAAAATAGCAATGAGAACGTAGCCGCGGTTCGACTTCAGCTTCTCGAGCTTTACGATGCCCGTCAGCACCAGGAGCACAACGGCGACGGGCACCTCGAACGCGACTCCGAAGGCGAGAAACATCGTGAGGGCGAAGTCCATGTAGCTCGTGATATCCGTCATCATCGATACGCCCTGCGGCGTCGTGCTCGTGAAGAACGCAAATATCATCGGAAACACGACCACGTAGGCGAATATCACGCCGGCGTAGAAGAGCACAATCGAAGAGACCATGAGCGGCACGGCGAAACGCTTCTCGCGCCGGTAGAGTCCGGGCCCGACGAACGCCCACACCTGGTACAGCACGTACGGCATGGCGATGAAGAGCGCGACGAAGAACGACAGCTTGAAGGGCGTCGTGAACGGCGTCATCACGCCGGTCGCGATCAACGTGCCGCCTTTGGGCAGCTTGTCGAGGAGCGGCTTGGCAATGAAGGTGAAAATCTGATTGGAGTAATACGCGCAGGGAATGAAAAGCAGCCCGACGGCCGCGAGGGCGCGTATCAGTCGGGAACGTAGCTCGAGCAGATGCGAGATCAACGTTCCTTCGGAAAGCTTTTCAGGCTCCTCGCTCATGGGATGCCGAGTCGGGCGTGGCGGATTCCGGCGCGGCGGCGGCCGGTGGCGGCGTGACCGGCGCCGCCGGCGGTGACGGGCGTGTGGGATCGACGACCGGGCGCTGCATGTTCTGGGCTTCCTCTTCGAGCTGGTCGCGAAACTGACGCGCCATCGCGCGCGCATTCCCGAGCCAGCGGCCGATCAAAGCGGCGACCTGCGGCAACTTGTGCGGGCCCAACACGACGAGCGCGACCACGAAAATGATCAGGAGTTCGGGAAAGCGACCCTCGAACATGGCGGGTGTCTTATGACTTTGTGCGCGGCCAATAGCGGCCTCAGGCCGGGCGATCACGCTTCTCGACGGGCTCGCGCGCCCGGGGATCCGGGAACTCGGCATCGGCACCTTGCGGCGGGATCTGCTTGGCGGCAGCCTCGTTCTCGCCTTCGTTCACCGATTGCTTGAATCCGCGCACGGCGGCACCCAGGTCGGAACCGATCGTGCGCAGCTTCTTCGCCCCGAATACCAGCAGGACGACGAGCAGCACGACGATCAAATGCTTCATTTCGAACATGGGCTTACGCTCCCTCTATGGGGTCATCAGTAAGGGTCATGATAGGCCAAAAGCCTCATCCGATCCGAGAAAGATGGGCCCAAAGCGTGCCCGCGTCACTGTTCTGCCTCGTTAAGTCTCGAGCCAGAACGTCACCGGACCGTCATTAATCAGCGACAGCTGCATGTGGGCCCCGAATGCGCCGCTGGCAACCGGGCGATGGCGCTCGCTGCCGCGTTGCACGAGATAGTCGAACAGGGCGCGTGCCTCCTCCGGAGCCGCCGCCGTGCTGAACCCCGGGCGCATCCCGCGCGCGGTATCGGCCGCAAGCGTAAATTGCGGGACGAGCAGCAGCCCCCCGCCGACGCTGCCCAAGTCAAGATTCATGCGCCCCGCGCCGTCGGGAAAGATGCGGTAGCCGAGGATGCGCTCGATGAGACGGTCCGCGTCGCTCGTGTCATCGGTGCGCCGCACGCCCACGAGGGCGGCGATGCCGAGCTCAATTGCCCCCAGGATACGCTCGCCCACGCGCACTTCGGCGCGCGTGACCCGTTGGATGAGAGCGATCATACTGGCCCTATTGTGGCATTTGCGGCCGTGACTCCTTAAGATTCGGAGCCGTTTTGCGAGCCACGCGGAGAAGAATCATGGGGTCTCGGATGCGCACGGGCGTTCTGGGCGTCGCGCTTGTCCTGGGTGTGCTCGCAAGCTTCACTTTAAAGGCTCAGGAGGCGAGCCTGAAGGCCGATCCGGTGCATGGAAAGGCAATTTCCTACACCTGTCTTGGCTGCCACGGCGTGGCGGGCTACAAGAACGCATACCCGAATTACAGCGTTCCGGAGCTCAGGGGCCAGCACCCCGAATACCTCGTCGCCGCGTTGAAGGAGTACAAGAGCGGCGAGCGCTCGCACTTCACCATGCATTCACAGGCCGAGGAGCTGTCCGAACAGGACATGGCCGATATTGCGGCCTACTTCGCCGGCGCGCCGCTGAGCGCCGGCCACGTGCCTGCCGCGCAGGTTCCGGACGTTGCGAGTCTGTGCGTGTCCTGCCACGGAGCAGATGGCGTGGGCATTACGCCGCTGTATCCGACGCTCGCCGGCCAGCACGCCGATTACCTGGCGCGCGCTCTGGATGAGTATCAGAAGGGCGCCCGCAAGAACGTCATCATGGCGACCTTCGCCGCCCATCTGACGAGCGCGCAGATGGATGCGCTCGCGGACTATTTTTCGAAGGAGCAGCCCTCATTGCAAACGCTGCCCCGTCCTGCAACGCGTATCAGCGCAGATTAGCGCTGCGCGCCCGCGTTAGGGCTGGGCGAGCCCCTGCAGGAACATCGCGGCCGTCTGCAAGTAGAAGTCCCGGTTGGTCTTCTTGCGAAAGCCATGGCCTTCGTCCTTCGCTGCCAGATACCACACCTCGCCGCCGCCTGCACGGATGCGCGCAACGAGCTGCTCGGATTCCGCGCGCGGCACGCGTGGATCATTGAGTCCCTGCACGACGAGTAGCGGGCGGCGGATGGACGCCGCATTGGTCAGGGGCGAGATCCGCGACAGGAATCCGCGCATCCGCGTATCGCGCTCGTCGCCGTATTCGGCGCGCCGCAGATCGCGGCGGTAGGCGGAGGTGCCGCTCAGAAACGACACGAAATTGCTGATGCCGACCACGTCGATGCCGCCGCGCAGCCGATCGTTATAGGCCGCCAGCGATGCGAGCGCCATGTAGCCGCCGTACGATCCGCCCATGACGACGACCCGATCGCGGTCGAGGTCGCGCTGCAAGCCGATCCACACCAGCAGCGAACCGATGTCTTTGACCGCGTCCTCGCGCAGCACGCCGTTGTCGAGCGCGAGAAAACTTTTGCCATAGCCGGCGGAGCCGCGCACGTTCGGCGCGATGACGACGTAGCCGAGTTCATTCACCAGAAACTGGGTGAAAGCGTCGAAGTCCGGCCGGTACTGCGATTCAGGGCCGCCGTGAATGTTGATGATGACCGGATGCGGACCGCTGGTGCGCGGCTGATAGACATATGCGGAGATGAGGCGCGGCTGCCCGTCGATGCGATCCCAGGTGGGATAGCGAATACGCTCGGCGTTGACAAACGTGCTCGCGTCCACGGGCCCAGTCTCGCTGCGGCTCCAGCGCTCGACGGCGTTGCTCTTCAGATCGTAGACATAGACATCGCGCGGCGTCTGTGCGGTCTCGGCGGAAAAGGCCAGGCGGCGCCCGGAGCGATCGAAGCGGACGTTAGAAATATGGCCGTCCGGGATGCCGGGGGGAATGATCTCGAGCTTCTGGGTGTTGTCGATCACCGTCAAACGGCTCACGCCGTCGGCGTTCGCCACATAGGCGAGGTAGCGTCCGTCGGAGCTTGCGTCGAAGGAATCGATGTCCCAGGGTATGTGCGCCGTGAGCTTGCGCGATTCGTGCGTGACAGGATCGACGTAATGCAGCTGCGCGAATTCGCCGTCCTCGTCCGACACGACGTAGACGCCGCGGCCATCGGGTGCGAAGCGCGCGGAGCGAATACCCACCTTGCGGTTCGATTTGTCGAGCGGCGTCAGTGCACCCGTCGCCGTATCGGCGACGTAGAGATAGCTTTCGCTGATCGAGTAGTACTTCTGTACGAGCAGTTTGCGATCGTCGATCGACCAGTCGAGCGGATACCAGGTGTCGGTACCGCCGCCGATGATGAGCCGCGGCGCGCCGCCGCCGATATCCGCGACGTAGACGTCGAAGCGCACGCCGTCGCGGTCGTTGCCGTAGAACGCGATGCGCCTGCCGTCGTGCGACCAGATGACGCTGCCGTGCAGCGATTTGCCGTCGGTGATGAGCCGTACGCTGTGGTCGGCCAGGCGGTAATAGTAGACCTGGGCGTTCTCGTCCCCGCCCTGGTCCTTCAGAAAGGCAAAGCCCTCGGCTCCTGGGGTTTGCGCCGCGCGCGCGACGCTGACCGGCTCCGGATAGAATGTCAATTGTTCGCGCATGCCGAGCGGGGCTGCGAGCCGATGGATTTCCTCGACGTCGCCGAAGCGTGTCGCGATCAGCATGCCGCCGTCGGACAGCCAGTCGAGAAAGGTTGCATCGCGCGCATGCAGATAGCGCTCCAGACGTGCAGCGAGTGCCGCGTCGGCCGCCGGAATGCCATCAAGAACGAGGTTGCCGCGCTCCTGCCGCACGGGTGTCGGCGTGCGGGCCTGTGCGTGGGCCGTGCGCACGGGCGCGCCGCAAAGAGCGGCCAGCACGGCTACTGCGAGCGCAGGAAATACGAGTGTGGTTCGCATGGTGGCTGGAGTTAGAACGGCGGGTAATTGCGCTATGGTGCACCAAATTTTCGTACGATGAAGCCACAGGAGGTTGCGGCCCGCGAGCGAATCGCGCAATCCTATGCAGAGGCCGCGCCAGCGAAAGTCAACGATGCATCTTAGTCCATCTCGAACTTGCGCTTTATGGCGCGACAATCTCGGTAGAGCGTACGCCAGCGTTAGCCGATCTTGGAGCCTAGCGCAACGTGCAAATCGCCCTGTAAATGACCCGAATGTCTCTGCGCGGTCTCGTGTTGAGACGGCTGCGCCGAGCCGAGCGTTGCGCTCGCGCCAGGCAGGCACAGGCCCCGGACGGGCGGTCGCATGAGTACCGGGTTGCAACCCCAACTCACACGCTACGCTGACGGCATCACCGCCGTGGACGCCGAGTACATTCGGCCCGGGGGCGCGGCCGCGCACATCATCGAGCAGGATCACCGCGCAGCCTTCGTGGACACCGGCACGACGCACTCGGTGCCGTATCTGCTCGCGGCGCTCGATGAGCTCGGCATCGACCGCGCGGCCGTCGACTTTATCTTTCTGACCCATGTCCACCTGGATCACGCCGGCGGGGCGGGGGCTCTCATGCAGGCGCTGCCGAACGCGCGCGCGGTGCTGCATCCGCGCGGCGCTCAACATCTCATCGATCCGGCGAAGCTGATCGCCGCCTCGATCGAGGTGTACGGCGAGGCGCTCTATCGGCGGCTCTACGGCGAGCTCGTGCCGCTGCCGAAGGAGCGCGTGCTCGTCACCCACGACCTCGAACGCCTGAGCCTCGCGGGGCGGCAGTTCGAGTTCGTGCATACGCCCGGTCACGCACTGCATCACCATGCCATTGTCGATCTGCAGCATTCCGGCATTTTCACCGGCGACACCTTTGGTCTTTCGTACCGTGAGATGGACACTGCCAAGGGCGCATTTGTCCTGCCGGCGACGCCGCCCTCGCAGTTCGATCCGGAGCAATTGCTGCATTCAGTCGACCGCCTGGCCGCCTACGCCCCGCGTTATCTGTATTTGATGCACTACGGCCGCGTGACGGACGTGCCGCGGCTCGCGCAGGACTTGAAGCACCAGATTCGCGAGTTTGCGCGCATTGCGCTCGAACATGCGGACTCCTCCGATCCGGCGAGCGCCATCGGCAGCGCGCTGCGCGAGCTGTGGCGCGATCTTGCGCGGCGCCATGGTTGCGACTTCACGGATGCTGGATTTGACGCGCTGCTCGACAAGGACGTGAATCTCAACGTTCAGGGGCTCATCGTGTGGCTCGAGCGCCGCAGGAAAGCTCAAGGAGCGGCACGATGAAGAAACACGAACGTTTCGACCCACCAGTGAATTGCGAAACGTAGTGGAGCAAGAACGCC
>PLIX01000228.1 GCA_003140135.1 Gammaproteobacteria bacterium | reverse complement strand
ACGTAGCCTGCCAAGATCGCGCCGTTGTCGGGGCTGCCTAGATAGTTGACCGTGAGCCAGATGGGAAAGGTCAATGCCAGGGCGAGCGCCGCGAAAATCCAGGCGGCGAAGAACTTGCCGAGCACGGCTTCCCACAGGGTCACCGGCTGCGTCAGCAGCAGCTCGATGCTGCCGGTCTTGCGCTCCTCTGCCCACAGGCGCATCGCGAGCGCCGGGATGAGAAACAGATACAGCCACGGGTGGAAATTGAAGAACGGCGCCAGATCCGCCTGGCCGCGCTCGAAGAACCCGCCCAGATAGAACGTGAAGGAGTTCGCCAGCACGAGAAAGATCAGGATAAAGACGTATGCGAGCGGCGTTGCAAAGTAGCTGCGAAGCTCGCGGCGCAGGATGACACCTACGTTATGCATGAGTCTTTCCCTTAGGCCGTGATCGTGCGGAACACTTCATCGAGCCGGCCCGACTCGAGATGCAGTTCCTTGAGGTTCATGCCCTGGCGGGCGGCAAGCTCGCTCAAAGAAGGCAGGATGTGCGCACCGGCACGCGGCAGCGCCGTCAGACGCGCGTCGCGCTCGCTCATTTCAACCGACTCGACCAGCGGCAGCGCCGCGATCGCGTCGCGCGCGGCCACAAGATCCTGCGCGCTGTCGAGTTGCAGCGATACGGCATTGTGATAGCGGGAGCGCGCGGCGAGGCCCTGCGGGGTGTCGTCGGCGACGATGCGGCCGCGCGCGATGATGATGGCGCGCGTGCACACCGCGTCCACCTCCTCCAGGAGGTGGGTCGAGATGATGATGATCTTGCCGCGCGACATCTCGTTGATGAGCGTGCGGACCTCGTGTTTCTGATTGGGATCCAGCCCGTCGGTGGGCTCATCGAGAATGAGCACCGGCGGATCCGGCAGCAGCGCCTGCGCAAGTCCGACGCGACGGCGAAAGCCCTTCGACAGCGTCTCGATCGTCTGCTCGAGGACCGTCGCCAGCTGCAGCCGCCCGATCGCGTAATCGAGGCGATTCGCACGCGTGCTGCCGGTGAGAGCCCGCAGGTCGGCGATGAACTCGAGGAAGCCCTGCACGGTCATCTCTCCGTAGAGCGGCGCGCCTTCGGGCAGATAGCCGATCGATCTCTTGGCCGCGAGCGTATCGGTCTCGACATCGTGCCCGCAGATGCTTGCCGTGCCGCTCGTCGGACTGATGAAGCCCGCAAGCATGCGCATAGTCGTAGTCTTGCCGGCGCCGTTGGGCCCGAGAAACCCGAGCACTTCCCCGGGATGTACTTCGAAGCTTACGTCGTCGACCGCAGTGAGCGTGTCGTAGCGCTTGCTTAGGCGTTCCGTTTTGATCATAGACGTGGCTTCGGTAGAGAGGGGCGCCCGCAAGTAAGTTCCCTTAGGGGCGCCGTTTAGGCGCGCGATTCTGAACGGGACAGCCGCCGGATATCAAGACCTGGGTATGCGGCGGGCGCGCCAATAGAGAATCACGAGCGCGCCGCCCAGCATTCCGCCCAAATGCGCGAAGTGCGCAACTCCGGCTTGGGTATTGGTCACACCGAGCACCAGTTCGAGGACGCCATAGAGCGTCACGAAAAGCCACGCGGGCATGGGAATGGGCGGGAAGAGGAGCGTGATGCGCTGCCGCGGAAAATACATCGCAAAAGCCAGGAGCAGTCCAAACACGCCGCCCGAGGCGCCCAGGGTCGCCTCCGTCGAGCCTGCCAGCGACGCCGTGAGCAGCTGCGTCGCCGCGGCCGCGATGACGCAGGCGAGATAGAACACGGTGAAGCGGCGGCTGCCCCAGAAGTACTCGAGCGCACGCCCGAACATGAAGAGCGCAAACATGTTAAAAAAGATGTGCGCGATGCTGCCGTGCAGGAACGCATAGGTGACGAGCTGCCACGGCTGGAAGAGCGCGCTGCCCAGGGGCCACAGCGCGAAGAGGCCCACCATCGAGTTTTGGAAGTACTGCTGCAGCAGGAACGCGAGGACGTTGACGGCGATGATGGCGCGGGTGGCGGGGGGCAGGGCATTGGGCATGGCGCGAGTTTAACTTAAGAGGTGATGCGGCAATGATCGAAGCGTTGATATGCGATGCGGTGCGAACGCCCATCGGGCGCTACGCCGGAGCGCTCGCAGCGCTGCGCACCGACGATTTGGCAGCGCTGCCGCTCGCGGCGCTCCTGGCGCGCAACCCGTCTCTTGAGCCGTCCGGCATCGATGAGGTGATCCTCGGCTGCGCGAACCAGGCGGGCGAGGACAATCGCAACATCGCACGCATGGCCGCGCTGCTCGCGGGCTATCCGGTGGAAGTGCCCGGCGTGACATTGAACCGTCTGTGCGGCTCAGGCCTTGACGCCATCGCCATGGCGAGCCGCGCCATCAAGACGGGCGAGCTTGAGCTTGTGATCGCAGGCGGGGTTGAGTCGATGTCGCGCGCGCCGCTCGTGATGCCGAAGGCCGAAACCGCGTTCAGCCGCGAGGCGCACATCTACGACACGACGATCGGCTGGCGCTTCGTCAATGCGCGCATGCAGAGCCAATACGGCATCGATTCGATGCCGGAGACGGGAGAGAACGTTGCCGCAGAGTTCGGCGTGAGTCGTGAAGACCAGGACCGCTTTGCGCTCAGAAGCCAGGAGCGCGTGGCCGCGGCGCGCGCGCGCGGCTTTTTCAAGGCGGAGCTACTCGGCGTCGAGATTCCCGAGCGCAAGGGCAAGGTGCGCCTGGTGAGCGAGGATGAGCACCCGCGCGAGACCAGTCTTGAGCAGCTCGCGAAACTGCCAACGCCTTTTCGCGCGTACGGTACGGTGACGGCGGGCAACGCCGCGGGCATCAATGATGGCGCCTGCGCGCTCATCGTCGCCTCGCCAAAGGCCGTCGAGCGCTTTCATCTGACGCCGCGCGCGCGCGTCCTCGCGGCCGCAACCGCCGGCGTGGCGCCGCGCATCATGGGCATGGGGCCCGTGCCCGCGACGCGCCGTGTTCTTAATCTTGCGGGTCTCAAGATCGGCGCCATCGACGTGATTGAGTTGAACGAGGCTTTTGCCGCGCAGGCGCTCGCCGTGCTGCGCGAGCTGGGTCTTTCCGATGACGCCGCACACGTCAATCCCAACGGCGGCGCGATCGCGCTCGGCCATCCGCTCGGGATGTCGGGCGCACGGCTTGCGACGACGGCGTCCTATCAGCTCGCCGCCACGCGAACGCGCTACGCGCTCTGCACCATGTGCATCGGCGTGGGCCAGGGGATTGCGATGCTTCTCGAGCGCGTCTAGCGGCGCGGTTATTTGATCACCGCGGCGCGGTCGCTCCCCTGACGCTCGAGCATCCAGCCCGGATATTCGGACGGCAGCGCCGATGCGGTGTCAAGCGCGGTCATCTCTTCGGCCGTGAGTTGCAGATCCGCCGCGGCGAGATTGTCGACGAGCTGCTCATTGGTGCGCGCGCCAATGATGACCGAGGTCACCACGCTTTGCTGCAGGAGCCAGGCGAGCGCTACGCGCGCGACGGACACTGCATGCGCTGCAGCCATCGGCCGCATCACGTCGATGACGCGAAATGCGCGCTCCCGATCCACCGGCGGGAAATCGAATGTCGCGCGGCGCGCGCCGGCAGGTCCCGCGCCCTCGGCTGAGAACTTGCCGGACAAGATGCCGCCTGCGAGCGGGCTCCACGGCAGGATCGCAAGATTCTGGTCTTTGGCGAGCGGCACGATCTCGCGTTCCAGGTCCCGGCCGGCGAGCGAATAATAGGCCTGCACGCTCTCGAAACGGGCAAGCGCGCGCTGCGCGGAAATCCCCAGCGCTTTGGCGATCTCCCAGGCGGGCAGGTTGCACAAGCCGATGTAGCGCACCTTGCCCGCGCGCACACAGGCATCCAGCGCGTCGAGCGTCTCCTCGAGGGGCGTCAGGGGATCGCGCCCGTGTGTTTGATAGAGATCGATGTAGTCGAGCTGCAGACGTTTGAGGCTCGCGTCGACCGCATGCAGAATATGCGCGCGGGAGAGGCCGGACTGATTGGCGCCGGGCCCCATGCGCCCGAGCACCTTGGTGGCGAGCACGAATTGATCGCGCGGCAGCGCTAGGCTCTTCAATGCGTTTCCGGTCATGGTCTCGGCGATCCCGGCCGAATAGACATCAGCGGTGTCTATGAAGTTGACGCCGTGATCGAGCGCGGCCCTGACGATCCCGGTGGCGCCCGCCTGGTCGGTGTTGCCGATGGGAGCCCAAAAGCCTTCGCCGCTGCTGAAGGTCATGGTGCCCAGGCAGATCTCGGAGACCACAAGACCGGTGGCACCCAGCTTTTTCATGCGCATCTTTACGGCTCCTCGCAATGTGGCTGCGCCCTCGGGCGGGCGTATGCTTGCCGTCGCGGCACGGCAAAAGCGTAATCGGCTCAGCGCAGCCTAGACGTATTGAAAGATCGGAGGACTCTCAAATGATCGAGCTTCTGACTGCGGACACGCCGAACGGCTGGAAAATCTCCATTGCGCTTGAGGAAATGAATCTGCCCTATGTCTTCCGTCACATCAAGCTCGCCGAGGGCGAGCAGAAGGAGCCCTGGTACCTGGCGCTCAATCCGAACGGCCGCATCCCGACCCTCATCGATCACGATGCCAATGACTTCGCGGTCTTTGAGTCGGGTGCCATCCTCGTTTACCTCGCCGAGAAGAGCGACATGCTCCTGCCGAAGGACGTGCAGGGGCGCTCTTTGGTCATGCAGTGGCTGATGTTTCAGATGGGCGGGATCGGGCCCATGATGGGCCAGGCGAACGTGTTCTTCCGCTATGCGCCCGAGAAGATTCCGTACGCGATCGAGCGCTATCAGAGGGAGGTGCGGCGCCTCTTCGAGGTACTTGATCGCAGGCTCGCCGACCACACATATCTGGCGGGTGACTATTCGATTGCCGACATTGCCACCTGGAGCTGGGTGCAGGGCCATGACTGGTCGGGCGTAAGCCTATCTTGCCTCGCGCACCTTGAGCGCTGGCATGATGCCATTGCCGCGCGGCCGGCGGTGCAGCGCGGCAAGGCCGTTCCCCCGGCGACCGGGCCGAGCGAGCAGAGGATCGAGGGCGCGCGCAAGCTCCTCGTTTAGCCGGGACGGGACAATGGCCTAGCATAAGCTGCCCGCCGAGCGAGTGTGACGCGCGCGACCCACTTCGCCGGGTGCCAGTTGCAGATGAGTTTCTTAGTGGGGACGTTCGCGGTACATTCCGCCGCGGGGAAGTGAGCCATTGAATCCTTGGAGGCTGGGTCGATCATGAAAGTAAAAGCAGCGATCGCGTACGCCGCGGGCAAGCCGCTCGAGATCGTCACGGTGGATCTGGCAGGCCCCAAGGACGGGGAGGTTCTGATCGAGATCAAGGCGAGCGGTGTGTGCCACACGGATGAGTTCACGCGCTCGGGCGCTGACCCGGAGGGTCTCTTCCCGGTGATCCTGGGACATGAGGGTGCCGGAGTCGTCGTCGACGTGGGGCGCGGCGTCACGACGCTCAAGAAGGGCGATCATGTGATCCCGCTCTATACGCCGGAGTGCCGGCAGTGCAAGTCCTGCCTCTCCCGCAAGACCAATCTGTGCACCGCCATCCGCGCAACCCAGGGCAAGGGCGTGATGCC
>PLIX01000031.1 GCA_003140135.1 Gammaproteobacteria bacterium | reverse complement strand
CCATGCAGGGCGTCATCGTTGCCGTCGTCGGCTATTTCTTCCTGATCGGCAAGTTCGGCATACGCGTGGGGGATCGCGTTCAGATCGCCGGCGTGACCGGACAAGTGATCGACGTCGGACTGGTGCGCTTTCACCTGATGGAACTCGGCGGCGGCGGCGGCGCCGACGGCCCAACCGGCCGCGTCGTTGCGTTCTCCAATTCCATCGTATTCCAAACGGGAGCGGGTCTCTTCAAACAGATCCAGGGCACCAACTTCGCGTGGCACGAGATGACGCTCACGCTCGCCCCGCACCCCGATTACGTCGAGATCAAAAAGAGATTACTGGCGGCCGTCGACGGCGTGCTCGCCGATTATCGCGAGGAGATAGAGCGGCAAACGCAGGAGATCGCACGCACCGTTATCTCGACGCCCGTCGGCAGTTTGCATCCGAAGGTGCAGCTGCGCTTCGTTGCGACAGGCGTCGAGGCCGTCATCCGCTACCCCGTCGATCTTAAAAGTGCGGCCGATATAGACGAGCGCGTGGCGCACGAGGTATTGAAATCGCTGGAGCTCGAGCCAAAAGTGCAACTTGCCGCGGGCGCCGACATTCATCTGTCGACCCAGCCAAGCGGCGACACCAAAGGCTAGCGCCGCAGCGCGCGGCAGAGCCGCTTGTCGAACTGACTGACGCGTAAGGCATCAGGGAAATCTGCATGAACTGCGTTGCTGCGACAATTGCCACGGGACTTTTGATGACACCGCGGGCGTGGAATGGTATCCACGAAGAGGCCCGCAGAATGGGGCTGCTGCAGATGCTAATCCGCTCCTATCGCGCCGCGTGCGCAGGTATGCAGCGCGATGCCGGCCGCCCGCCGTGAAAGTCCTCCTGACGGGAGCCGGCGGTCAAGTCGGTCGGGCATTTCGCGTGCTGGCGCCCGCCGGAGCCAGCGTCGCTGCGCTTTCACATGCGGATCTGGACATCACGGATGCGGAACAGGTTCGGCGCGCGGTCGCCGCGCACGCGCCACAGTGGATCGTGAATGCCGCGGCGTATACCGCCGTCGATGCCGCGGAGAATGCGCATGAGGCGGCCCACGCGCTCAACGCGACCGCCGTCGGATACCTTGCGCATGCAGCACGGAGCACGCATGCGCGCCTGCTCCAGCTGTCGACAGACTTCGTCTTCGATGGACGCGCTTCAGCTCCCTACGAACCGGACGCATTGACCGCACCCATCGGCGCGTACGGCGCGACCAAGCTTGCCGGCGAGCAGCAGGCGCTCGCGGACGGCGCACCGTCAATCGTGATGCGCACGTCGTGGGTGTACGCCGCTTACGGCCAGAACTTTGTACGCACCATGCTGCGTCTCATGGCCGCCAAGCCCGAGATCCGCGTGGTCTGCGATCAGGTGGGATCACCCACCTGGGCAACAAGCCTCGCGCAGATCCTGTGGCAGATGCTCGAAATCGATGCGCCGGCTGGGATCTATCACTGGTGCGATGCGGGCATCGCAAGCTGGTACGACTTTGCAGTCGCGATTCAAGAAGAAGCGTTGCGACGCGGCATTCTCGCGCACGCGATTCCCGTGCTGCCGATCCCTTCCGCACAATACCCCACCGCGGCGCAGCGACCCGCCTACAGCGTGCTCGATGCTGAGCGCACCCGGGCGCTCACGGGCGCTCCTGCAGAGCACTGGCGCACGCAGTTGCGCAAAATGCTTGACGAGCTCGTTGCCGCATAGCGCGGCGGTCTCAACAGGCGTGGCCTCATTGAGCGCAGGAACCCGTAGCGCGCTGCGCAAGGGCATGGACGGGTGTCTGGGTCGCTTTAGGCAAATGCACTAAACCAGCGATCGAGCACCAATAAAGACCAGGCTCTCCTAAAATCGCTCGATACCGGCTGGCGCAGCACGCCGCGATCCAGAAGGCGCCGCACAGCATCCTGCCACATCTGCGGATGACGCCGTATCCAGCGGTGCATCGGCAGGCCAAATCCGCTCTTGGGACGCTCGAGGTGTCCCGGCGGCAGGCGCGGCTGCATGAGCTCGCGCACCAGAAGCTTGCCGCGGCGTGCGTGTTGATCAACGAGCAGCTGCGGATCAACTCCGAGCAGGAACTCGACGAGCCGATGGTCCAGAAGCGGCGGGCGCACTTCGAGCGAATGCGCCATGCTTGTGCGATCGACCTTGACGAGCAGACCCTCGGGAAGGTTTGTATTGATGTCAAGCCAGCGCAGCTGCGTAAGCGGATCCAGCGACTCGCGCCAGAACTGGCGGTAGAACCAATCGTAGTCGTAATCGCTCTCGAGCCACGCCGGATGCAGCAGAGTATCGACCTGCACGCCGGTCAAAGCGCCCAGAGCGGCGGAAAACCCGGGCAGGCCGGTCAAGGCATGGCGCTGCATGGACTGCCCGAATCTCGACAACGGCGGCAGCCACGCGGCGAGGGCCCGATTGAGGCTCGTGGAGCGCGCGCCGATNNGCCACCGTCACATCGCGGCGCGCGCATCCGGCAATCAAATAGTTTGACCACGCGGCGCTGTCGCCGAAGGGCTCATCGAAGAGTCGCGTAATGGTGTTGAGCGCCACATCCAGATCGGCGCTGTCTGCGCTCATGGCCGTGTGGCGCGTGCCCAGATGAGCGGCGACGGCGCGCGCCGCATCCGCCTCGGAGCGCTGGTCCGCATCGAAGCCCAGCGTAAATGTCCGTGGGCCGCCCAGGTAATAGGCGGTGAGCGCCGAATCCATGCCGCCGCTTAGGAATACACCGACCGGCACGTCGCTCAAGGTGTGCTCCGGGACCACGATGCGCAGCAGCGCATCCAGTTGCGCAAGAGCCGCCTCGCGATCGCGCAGGTGAGTTTCAAGCGATGGCTCCCAATAGCGTTCGATCCTAAGTTCACCGTCCCGCCAGCTTAAGGAATGCCCCGCGGGAAGCTTCGCAATGCCCTGGTAGATCGTCTTCGGGGCGGGTATGTAGCCGTGGAACAGGAAGTCCCTGACGGCACTCTTGTCGATCGGCGGGGTGCCCAGTACCAGCAGGGCCTTCAATTCCGAGGCAAAGGCAATCCCATCGGCAAGCACCCGATAGTACAAAGGTTTGATGCCCAGCCGATCGCGCGCCGCGAAGAGCTGCCGGCGCTCCTCGTCCCACACCGCGAAGGCGAACATTCCCACAAGCTTCGGCAGGCAGCGTTTGCCGTCGCGCGCGAGGAGGTGCAGCAGGACCTCGGTGTCGCAGTTGGAGTGCAAGGATGCGTCAATGGTCGCGCGCAGGGCATGGAAGTTGTAGAGCTCGCCGTTATAGGTGAGGACGTGTGCGCCGAACTGCATGGGCTGCGCGCCTGCCACGGTGGGATCGAGGATGGCGAGCCTGCGATGCGCGAGCACCACGCCGGCTGCCTGCCAGATGCCGTCGCCATCGGGTCCGCGGTGCGCGAGGCGCGCCGACATGGCCTGCGCCGCTTCGGCACTAGCCTCGCGACCGATGATTCCGGCGATACCGCACATCCGGACAGCCTACCGGATCCGCGATATATTCTCTGCGGGAGCACCTGTAGCCATGCGCACTTTTTTCTGGTTTTTGGGACTCCTCGCGGCGGCATTCGCCGCGATGGCGCTCTGCGCCTACCCCGCGTGGCTGCTGTTGCATCCGCATTTCGACTTTCCCTTCCATCGCATCGCAAGCCGCGTCGGCATGCTGGCGCTCCTGATAGGGTTCGTGAGCGTGGCGCGCCGACTCGGTCTTGCCGACCGGGTGAGCCTCGGGTACGGAATTGCGCGGCGCGTGTTCCTGCGCGAGTTTCTGCTCGCGTTCGCGCTCGGAGTGGGGCTTATGCTGGCGGTGGTTGCCGTGATGCTCGGCATGGGCTTGAGAACCTGGCAGCCGGGCCTTGACCTGCACGCACCGCATCTGGCGCTGCTTGCGCTGAAGATGCTGTCAAGCGCGCTCGCAGTGGCCTTCATCGAGGAAACCTTCCTGCGCGGTGCCATGTTCAGCGGCATCGCGCGTGAATCCGGCACGCGAGCGGCGATCCTGCTGACCGCGCTGATCTATGCGGCCACGCACTTCATCGCCCGCTACCACATCCCGGCGGAACTCGTCGTCCCGTCGAGCGGGCTTGCGATGGTCGAAGGCTCGCTGCAGGCATTTGCGGACCCGCTTGGGATAGGCGATGCATATCTCGCGCTGTTTGCGGTCGGCGTGCTGTTGGCCGCCGTGCGCGCGGCCACCGGCCATATCGCCGCATGCATCGGGCTGCACGCCGGCTGGGTATGGATCATGCTCTTCGTGCGGGAGACTTCCATTCCTGATACGACGCGCCGCCTGAGCTTTCTCCTGAGCGGCTTTGACGGCTTCGTCGGTTGGCTCGTGCTCGCCTGGACCCTCGTTATCGGATGGCCGCTCTACCGCTTCTACGTACGCCGCACGGCGGCTATTCGGTACGCTGGATGAGCGGGCTCAAGCGTGCCAGGCGCGCAAGCGGGTCATCGAGCTGAAGACAGTACTGCTTGTCCGAAAGACTCAGAGGCAGGATCTCGGCCAGACGATATCCGACCCATGCGCAATCCTCGAAGTGCTTGGTGACGCCCTCATAGAAATCGCCGAGTTCCGGCAGGACTTTGCGCAACAGCTGCCCGAGATGCTGATATTCGGCGGGCAGCTCGATCTTGCGCTCTGCGGCGAGCCAGGCAACCTCGCCCAAGTTCAGCCCGTCGCTCTGCACACGACGGCCGCGCAGCTGAAACTTGCGCACGCCCAAACACGTGACCCCGAGCAGGCCGTCAGGCAGCGAATAGAAGTCGGCGATCCGGGCCGTGGTACCGACCGCGGCGGTGGCTGCGACTGCGCCTGTCTCGCTCCCGCTTTCTACCAGCACGACGCCGAAGGCCGTCTGCGCACGCAGGCTGCGCCGCACCATGTCGATGTAGCGCGGCTCAAAGATACGCAGCGGCAGCGGGCCACCGGGAAAGAGCACCGTGTGCAGCGGGAAGAGCGCAATCTCGTCGGCCGCAGGCACGAGATCAGGCATTCGCGGCACCCGCGCGGCGCCCCTGCAGAGCCGTGAGGAGCCGCCCATGCAGGCCCCCGAAGCTGCCATTGCTCATCACGAGCACGTGATCACCCGGGCGCACGGTCGCAAGCAGATCCGTGCTGAGCGCGTCCAGGTCGCGGCGCAAGTGGCCGCGCTCCCCGAGCGCCGCGATGACGGCCTGCACATCCCATCCCAGATCGGCAGGTGCGTAGATCCACACCTCATCGGCCGCGGCGAACGCTGGCGCCAGCGAATCACGATGCACGCCCATGCGCATGGTCTGTGAGCGCGGCTCGAGGACGGCAATGATGCGCGCGCCGTCGACGCGCGCGCGCAAGCCGGCGAGCGTGGTCTGAATCGCGGTGGGGTGATGGGCGAAATCGTCATAGATGACGACGCCGTCCACTTCGCCGCGCACCTGCATGCGCCGCGCGACTCCCTTGAAGGAGCGCAGCGCCTCAATACCCTGCGGCACCGGCACCCCCGCGTGGCGCGCGGCTGCGAGCGCGGCCAGCGCATTGTCGACATTGTGAGCACCGATGAGGGACCACTGCACCCGCCCGTGCACCGTCGCGCCTTCAAGCACGTCAAACGACGAGCCGTCGGTCACACCGGCCGCAGGGCGGCTCGTCCACTGCGCAGCCGGCGCGCGCGCGCCACTTGCGAAGCCCTCGCACGGCGTCCAGCAGCCCATGGCGAGCGCGCGCGCGAGGTGCGCATCTGCGGCGTTCCAGAGGATGCGCCCGCTTCCCGGCACCGTGCGGACCAGGTGATGAAACTGGCGCTCGATGGCCGCGACGTTCTCATAGATGTCGGCGTGGTCGAACTCGAGATTATTGAGGACGAGGGTGCGCGGGCGGTAGTGGACAAACTTTGCCCGCTTGTCAAAAAAAGCACTGTCGTATTCGTCCGCCTCAATAACAAAGAAGGGCGCTCGACCCAGACGCGCGCTGGCCTCAAAGTTGGCCGGAGCGCCGCCGATCAGAAAACCGGGAGCGCGCCCGGCATGCTCGAGAATCCAGGCGAGCACAGATGCGGTGGTCGTCTTGCCGTGCGTGCCCGCAACGGCCAGCACCCAGCGCCCCTTCAGTATCTCGCGTGACAGCCATTCCGGGCCGGAGGATTGCGGGATGTCGCTCTCCAGGAGCGCCTCGATGACCGGTTGGCCGCGCGTCATGACGTTGCCGACCACGACCACATCGGGCCGCGGCGTCAGCTGGGAGGCTTCGAAGCCCTCGATGAGGTCGATGCCGAGAGCCTGCAGCTGCGTGCTCATCGGCGGGTACACGTTCTGATCGGAACCGGTGACGCGATGGCCCGCCGCCTTCGCCAGGGCTGCAACTCCGGCCATGAACGTACCGGCAATGCCGAGAATGTGGACGTGCATAGGTGCCTTTCAGACCACGCCGGAAAACAAATACAAGAGCACGATCTGTCCCGCAAGGTACTGCAGAATGACGAGTGCGACGCACACTGGCGTCGCCCACTCAAGGGCTGCCTTGAGCACGCGCGCGTTGGCAGCCACCGTCCACACGACGATCGCAAGGCCGAGCATCGAGATCGGCAGGCGCCAGGTGTCGTCATCCGCGAACTGCCGCACCAGCCACACGGCGGAAATCCATAAGGGCGCCAACACCGCCTGATACCCAAACACTGCGGTAGTGGTCTGCAGGAAGCGCTCCGGGCGATGCAGGATCCTCAACAGCAACGAATACCATACGACGGTGAATATGACCTCCACCACGAGCTGGCCGAACCAGTGCCCCGGGATCGGTGGCAGGACGGCGCTGACGAGGCAATTGATGATGAAGAAGGCCGCCGCGGTGCCCGCCAGCACTGCGGCCGATGCCGGCAGGTCCTGCGGACCTTTGCGCATGAGCGCGATTTGAACAAACAGACGGACCAGCTCCTTCATTTTGGTGAGGTCCGCGATGTCTAATCCGATAAGCTAACGGAAGCCCGATTGTACAGATCACGTTAAACGCGTTGCAGCCCATCATCACCACGCAAGCGGACCTCACGGAGCTTGCCGCTCGACTGGCGGCGGCCGACGCCTTCGCTGTCGATACTGAATTTCTGCGCGAGCGCACCTATCGGGCGGAGCTGTGTCTGATCCAGGTCGCAACGAGCGATGTGGCCGCCTGCGTCGATCCACTGCAGCTGCAGGATCTTTCCGCACTGGCGCGGCCCCTGGCCCTGGGGTCCGCGGTGAAGGTCATGCACGCTTGCCGGCAGGACCTCGAAGTGCTCTATCCCGTCGCCGGTGTCGCAGGCCCGGTGTTCGACACGCAAATCGCCGCAGCGCTCACCGGAGCACCCGCTCAAGTCGGCTACGCCGACCTCGTACGCCGGCTCCTCGGCTGTGACTTGGCGAAAGCCCACACGCGCACTGATTGGTCCCTGCGACCGCTGTCGCCTGAGCAGGTCGAGTATGCGCTCGACGATGTGCGCTACCTCCTGCCGCTCAAGATTCATCTCGAGGAACAAATCGAACGGCTGGGTCGGGCCGCCTGGCTCGAGGAGGAGCTGGCAGCGCTTGCGAGCGCAGGCAACTTTTCCGTCGATCCGCAACAGGCTTGGCTGCGTGTGAAAGGCTTGCACGGGCTTGATGTCTCGCGCGCGCGCCTGCTACAGGAACTTGCGGCATGGCGCGAGCGGCGCGCGATTGACCGCAATCGGCCGCGCGGCTGGATACTCGAGGAATCCGTGTTGCGCGAAATTGTGCTGCGCGTGCCGCGCACGCACGCTGAGCTGGCCGGCATTGCAGATCTGCCCGCTAGCACGCTCAAGCATTGCGGCGAGGAGATTCTCGGCTGTGTGCGCTCGGCCGGGATTCTCGATCCGCCGCCGCCGCTTGATCCGCGGGTGCGACCGGATCCGACGAGAACTGCGCTCGTGCGCAAGCTTGCCGACCTCAATCAGTCGATCGCGCTCGAGCTTGCCCTAAGTCCCGAGGTTCTTACGACGCGCCGCGAGCTCGAGCAGCTTGTGGACGGTCGCCGCGACGTCCCAGTCCTGCACGGCTGGAGGCGCAGCGCGGTAGGTGATCGTTTGGTTGCGGGTTTGTAGTGGAATCCTCTCGAGCGCGCGCGCGTGCGGCCGGGCGGGTGTTAAAGTAGACGGCTGTGGACGAGAACAGCGATCCGGACGATCTGCTCGCGAACGAACGCGCTGCGCGCATCGAAGCTGAGCGCGCGAGCCATTTGAAGGACGAATTCCTGGCGACGCTCGGTCATGAGCTGCGCAATCCGCTCAATGCAATTCTCGGCTGGGCGCGTCTTCTCGAGCTCGGGCGCCTGTCCCCGGAGGAAGCCCACGGCGGCGCACAGACGATCGTGCGCAACGTGCGGGCGCTCTCGCAGATCGTCAACGACGTGCTCGACGTGAGCGGCATGGTGAGCGGCAAGACGCGCATCGACCCCGAAGAAACAGACGTGTGCGAGGTGATCGAGGCGGCGCTTGAGAATTTGAAGCCGACACTGCAAGCGAAGGCTATAGAGCTGCACAAGCACCTAGGCGTTGCCACCTGTCTCGTGTTTGGAGATCCACACCGACTGCAGCAGATCATGTGGAATCTGTTGAGCAACGCGGTGAAATTTACGCCGCGCCGGGGCCGCGTAGCGGTAGATCTGGAATGTACGGGCGCCACCTGCCGGATCGCCGTGAGCGATACGGGCGATGGCATCCCAGCGGAGCTCCTGCCTTTCGTATTCGACCGCTTTCGCCAACCGCAGGGTGCAAAGACAACACCTAACCGCGGCCTCGGACTCGGACTTGCCATCGTCAAACAGCTGGTCGAACTGCACGGCGGCAACGTCGCAGTCGCAAGCGGCGGAGCGGGTCAAGGCGCTACTTTCACCGTGCTGCTGCCGCGCCTTGCCTCCCTCTGAGGAGGCGTCAGGTTCGGCCGCAGCAGCGTCGCATCGAGAGATTGCGGCCGGCTCGGCCCGCTGAGCCGCGCGACGCGGCGCGGCGCGGCTCGCTAACGCGAACGCTTGGGTGTGCTGCGATTGCGCGCCCGCGGCGCGCTCAGCGCCCCGGCGGGCGGCCGATGACGCCGCGCGATGGCAGGTCGTTTGGAAATCCCGAGTGCCGCATCCAGTCGTTTGGCGACCTCAAGCACGCTTCCTTCGGCTTTGATCGTGCGCAACAAGCCCTGGACGCGGTAAAACTCCACCAAGGGCTTGGTTTTCTCGTCATAGACCTTGAGTCGTTCGGCGACCGTATGCTCGTTGTCATCAGGACGCTGAAAGAGCCGATGCGGACCGCCCTCTTTCGGACAGGCCTCGTCCGGGGCGCCGCTGCCCCCTGCCGTACTCACATTGAACACGCGCCCACAGTCGCGACAGGTGCGCCGGCCGGAGATGCGCCGCACGAGTTCCGTACGATCAACTTCCATCAGCACGACAGCGTCGAGCGGTTGCCCGAGCTTGGCTAGCATGGCGTCGAGGGCCGTCGCCTGTTCGATGTTGCGCGGAAAGCCGTCGAGAACGAAGCCCTGACGCACATCGGGCGCGTCCAGGCGCTCGGCGATGATGCCGAGTACGATCGCATCCTCCACGAGACGGCCTGCATCCATGGCGGCCTTGGCACGCGTGCCGAGGGCAGTGCCGGCCGCAACCGCGCCACGCAGCAGATCGCCAGTGGAGATCTGCGGCATGCCTCTTTCTTGCGCCAGACGCTGCGCCTGAGTGCCCTTGCCAGAGCCCGGCGCACCCAGGAGAACGATTCTCATATCGACGAGACCCGGCCCAAATGGGACAGCAGGGGCGCCACGTTACCGGCGCCTCCCCGCAAGGTCAAACGACCGCGCACTCGTGCTCCCGCGAGCCCGGCTGCGCTATTCTTGGCATCATGAAAAAGCCCGCACCAAAAAATGCGTTCTATGCCCAGTCGGGCGGCGTCTCGGCCGTCATTAACGCTTCCGCCTGCGGCGTTATCGAAACCGCAAAACGACATCAAAAGCACATCGGCAAGCTCTTCGCGGGGCGCGACGGCATCGTCGGCGCGCTCACCGAGGACCTCATCGATGTGAGCCGCGAAAGTCCCGCGACCATCCGGGGGCTCAAGCACACCCCCGCGGGCGCCTTTGGATCGGCGCGCTTTAAATTGAAGGGTATCGAGCAGAACCGGGCCGAGTATGAGCGTCTCATTGACGTCTTCCGCGCGCATGACATCGGTTATTTCTTCTATAACGGCGGCAATGACTCCATGGACACCGCGCTGAAGGTGTCGCAGATCGGCCAAGCGCTCGGCTATCCGATCACTTGCGTGGGCGTGCCGAAAACAGTCGACAACGACCTGCCGCACACCGACTGCTGCCCCGGATTCGGCTCGGTGGCGAAATACGTCGCCGTTTCAACTCTCGAGGCCGGCCTCGATGTCGCCTCCATGGCACGCACCTCGACCAAGGTCTTTGTGCTCGAGGTCATGGGACGGCATGCGGGTTGGATCGCCGCGGCGGGGGGCCTCGCGGGCGCGAAACCCGCGCAGCCGCCCCACATCATCCTGTTTCCGGAGATTCCATTCGTACCCCAGGAGTTTCTCGACCGCGTGAAACAATGCGTCAGCGACTTTGGGTATTGCGTCGTCGTCGTCTCGGAGGGCTCAGCGTTCGCGGACGGCAAGTTCGTCGCCGACGCGGGCACGAAGGATGCCTTCGGTCACACGCAGCTGGGCGGAGTCGCACCGGTCATCGCCAACATGATCCGCGATGCGCACGGTTACAAGTATCACTGGGCGGTCGCCGACTACCTGCAAAGAGCCGCGCGCCATGTGGCCTCGCGAGTGGATGTCGAACAGGCCTACGCAGTGGGCAAAGCGGCCGTCGAGCTTGCCGTCCAGGGCATGAATGCGGTCATGCCGACCATCGTGCGCCGTTCATCGCGCCCCTACAGGTGGACCATCGGGCATGTGCCGCTCGCGCAAGTCGCGAACCTGGAAAAGAAACTGCCACGCTTCTTCATCACCGCGGACGGCTTCGGCATCACCGCCGCCTGCCGCCGCTATCTTGAGCCGCTCATCGGCGGCGAGGCGCCTCCGCCCTACCGCAATGGCCTTCCCGAATATGTGCGCATCAAAGGTGTCGCTGTGCGGCGCAAGCTTACCGCCGAATTCAAGGTCTGAGCGGGCGGGCGAAGTCATCGACCGTGCCCGCGTGCGCTATTTGCAACGTGCGCCATCAGCCCGGAAACTTAAGCGACCGTTCGAGCGCCTGGAACCGCGGTTGCTCCCGCAAGGGATCGAGGAGCGGATCCGTCTTCAGCGTCACCACGCCTGCGTCATGCAGGCTCAGGGCTGTGCTCAGCCATTCCAGAGCTTTGGCGTTGTCGCCCCACTGTGCGTAGATCTCGCCATATTGAAACGCTGAGTCATTGCCCTGTACGGCGATGAGCTTCGCGAGCACGGCTTCGGCATCCGCGTGCCGTCCGAGCTTGTCGTAGGTCACCGCCAGACACGTCTGATTCAGCCAGAAGTCTGGCTTGATTTCGCACGACGCGAGCGCGGCGGCGAAGTTCCGAAGTGCGAAGTAGGCGAGTCCGCGGTTCCCGTAGGGCGTCGGAAAGTCGGGGTCCAGAGCGAGCGTGTCCTGAAAGGCGGCAATGGCCTCGTCGTAACGGCGCGAGTAGTACAGCGCCTGGCCGAGGCCGTCGTGGGTCCTGCGATTCAGCGGATCGAGCACGATCGCGCGGCGGCCGGCTGCAATCCCCGCATCGGTGCGGTCCATCCAAACGGCAAAGCAACCGTAATCCCGCAATACCTGCGCATTGCCCGGGGCCAGAGCCACCGCGCGCTCGTACTCCTCAATCGCTTGCGTAAAGTCGAATGATCCAAACTGGAAAAATTGTGCCAACGCGAGGTGCGCCTCGGCGAGTTCAGGCGCCAACGCAAGCGCGGATGGCGACCGGATAACATTTCATAGATCATGCAGGAGAGCGCGTAGATGTCATCACGCGTGTCCGGTGGCCGCTGTTCCAGCATCTCACAGCTTGCGTACGCAGGAGTTAGCGCCCCGAGTGCGGCCGCATCTTTGCCCCGACGGCTGCCGCGCGCCGCCCGCGCGATGCCGAAATCGAGCAATTTTGCCTTCCCGGATGTGGTGATGAAGACGTTGGCGGGTTTCAGATCACCGTGGATCACACTGTGATCGTACGCGTAGCCGAGCGCTGCACCTAAGTCCTCGATGATCGGCCAAGCCCGGTCAAATCGCATCCCACGACCGAAATCTTCATCGAGCAGCGCCTGGAGAGTCTTGCCCTCCAGACACTCCATCAGAATGAAGACGTCGGTACGGTCCACATTGAGTGAGTACACTCCGACAATGTTCGGATGCGCGAGCAAGCGCGTCTTGCGCACTTCCTCCCGCAGGAGCTCCAGTGCGTCTTGCCGCTCACGAATCTCCTGTGTCAGAACTTTGATCGCAAAGGTCTCGCCTTTGACCTCTTGGTCGCTCGCCAAATAGACGACCCCCATACCCCCCTCACCCAGCTTGCGCTCGAGGCGATAGCGTCCGCCGAGCAGTTGCCCCGTGGCGATCGGCTCGTGGGCTGCGTGGGGAACTGCACCCGACTCGCTGGATACGGAAGAGATCTGTGGAACTCGACGCACGGTGCCGTCGCTCGCTTCTTCGAGGCCCAACCGCTGCAGCGCCTCAAGCGGAACAAGCCCCGCGGCGACGACGTTGCGCAGAGCTTGCATCGCAAGCGCAGGCGTCCATACCCCACTCTGAAGAGCGGATCCGAGTACGCCCTCCAGCTCCGCAAGCGTCTTCCTTCCCTCCTCGAAGGCCGCAAGCGCCGACCGAACCTCATCTACCGTGCCCGCGTTCGCCATGGGTCTCGCCATCGTCTCTGGCAGTCAATATTTTAGACTATGCGTCTACGTCACATGAAGAAGGACCATCATCATCGCGCTGGCGTAGCAGCTACCCGGTATCGCGTCGCTCGTCCCAGTCAAGAGGCCATGCCCTCCCCGCCTCCCCCGCCATGGTTTGGCATAGCGCACTTGCGACTCCCGCTTCCGGGGACCCGTAGCCGGATCATCCGGCACTCGCTGGATTCGGGACTAGCGGGGCTCTGGCACGAGCTTCTCGGAGTCACTGATCTGTTCTGATGTGCCGCCTTCAGCCACTCCGCTCTCTCTCTAGGCAAGCGCCAGCCGATGTTCGCGGATGCGGTTTGCAATGACAACCAACGTGCGGCTAGGTTCGCCGGGAGACGTTTCGCGGGGCCGAGCTTGCGCTGCTAGGCCGTCACAGCAGCATCGTCAATCTGAGAAGCTCGCCTGCGGGTGCTTGCACCAGCGGCCGCGGCGCCCATGCTATAGTGCGCAGCCGCGTGTCGGCCGGACGGGCGTCAGAATGGGCCGGGCTCGCCGAAAGAACACCAAGCAAATGAATATCCTGGAGGATTGCTGATGGATCCCACGACATGGCTGTGGCTCGCAATCGGCGCGGGCGTGCTCGCCGTACTCTACGGCGTCTTCTCGACCTTATCCATCCTGCGCCTGCCCGCGGGCAATGCGCGCATGCAGGAGATCGCGGCAGCCATTCAAGCGGGCGCCAAGGCCTACCTCAATCGTCAATATTCGACGATCTTCATTGTTGGGATCGTGCTCTTCCTCGCGATCGGCTTTGCGCTCAAGAGCTGGGCAACCGCTGGAGGTTTCGCGGTAGGGGCCATCTTCTCCGGGCTCACCGGCTACATCGGTATGAATATATCCGTGCGCGCCAACGTGCGCACCGCGCAAGCGGCCAACAATGGACTGAATGCCGCGCTCAGTGTGGCATTTCGCGGAGGCGCGATCACCGGCATGCTGGTCGTGGGCCTAGGACTCATCGGCGTCGCCGGCTACTTCGCCATTCTGCGCCCGCAAATTGGCGATGCGGCTGCCCTGCACGCCCTCGTGGGTCTCGCCTTTGGCGGCTCGCTCATCTCAATATTTGCGCGCTTGGGCGGCGGTATCTTCACCAAAGGGGCGGATGTCGGCGCGGATCTGGTCGGCAAGGTCGAGG
>PLIX01000215.1 GCA_003140135.1 Gammaproteobacteria bacterium | reverse complement strand
CTATCGGGTCGCTGCAGCACAGCTCCCAGCGCGCCTACGAGCGTCACCTCAAGTCCGTCGAGCACCCAGGCGACCCCGAGCGCGATCGACACCCGCCAATGCCACCCCGACCAGGGTAGCCGGTCCAGTCGTGCCGGGATGGTGCTCCGAATCAATACTGCTCCCCGATCGGCAAAGTAAAGAGTGCGGCGGCAAGCCTTTAATATTCTAGGCGTACCTATCTTATGAACCGTACGCGATCGGGGCCTCTCGGGTGCAGACCGGCATAGTACGCTCCGGAAGCTCAATGCGGCCGGCGCTTCTCGATGCCGCCGCAAGACAGGCGCTGCACCCCGCGTTAACCGCCGGCGTCAGGTTCTTTCGGTAAGATCGGCCACAACCCCGTCTGGGACGACCCCAAGGCATTGTGACTGCAGTGCATGCCCTCCTCCTGAATGGAAATTGAAAAAAGATCCATCGACTACGTGCCGCTCGCGGAGCGGCACGGTCGCGTCTGGCACCTTTGGCCCGTATGGTTCGCCGGCGGCGCTCATCTTGCGACCCTAGCGGTGGGCGTGCTCGGGATCGCTCTCGGGGGCAATCTGATCTGGACGGCGATCGCCGTCATCGCGGGCTGCGCGCTCGGCACGTTCTTCATGGCCTTTCATGCAACTCAAGGTCCGCAACTCGGACTGCCGCAGATGATCCAATCGCGGCCGCAATTCGGCTACATGGGCGCGCTCCTCGTTTGGGGCGTCGCCCTCATCTCCTACATCGGTTACAACGCCTTCAACGATGTCCTCGCCGCGCAGGCGGTTCACCAGTTGGCGCGGTCGCATGCTCCGAACGGGTCCGTAACGATCATTACGTTTTCGGTCGTTGCCGTGTCTGTGGCGGCGATTGGCTATGATTGGATTCATCGCGCACAGCGTTACCTTGCGTATCTGTTGATCGCCATTTTGTCGGGTGTCACGATCGGGGCGGTGCTCGTGATCCGCCTGCCGGCGGCGCAGTTCGACCTGCAGGGATTTCGAGGCGTTCCCTTTCTAGCGCAGTTCTTCGCCGCGGCTGCGTATCAGCTCAGCTGGTCCATCTATGTCTCCGACTATTCGCGGTATCTGCCGCACGATGTCGGCGTGCGCGCGTCGTTCTGGTGGACCTACGTGGGCGCGTTTATCGGTGCGACATGGACCATGCTGGTCGGCACCTTCGCCGCCGCACTGCATCCGCATGTGGATGTGGCCGCCGCGATGCAGACCGCCGCCGACGCCGTCATTCCCGGACTTGGGACGCTGCTGCTGATCGGCGCCCTCCTCGGATTGGTGACCATCTCTGCGCTCAACTTCTATGGCGCCTCATTGACACTACTGAGCGTTGCCGACTCATTCAGGCCCATTGTCTGCACGGTAGCGAAGCGCCTGTCGAGCCTGCTGGCGGCGGCCGTGACTGCTACGGTGATTGCGCTCCTGGCCTCGAGCGACTTCGTCAACCGATTTGCGGATCTCCTCGCCGTGCTGCTGTATCTCTTTACCCCATGGACAGCAATCAATCTGGTGGATTTCTATCTCATACGCAAAGGCCACTATTCAGTCCGCGAGATCTTCAATCCGCACGGCATGTATGGACGCTGGAACTGGCGGGGATTGCTGGCCTACGGTATCGGCTTTGCGGTGATGATCCCGTTCTTCAGCACCGGGCTCTACACGGGTCCCGTGGCTCGCGCCCTGAAAGGGGCCGATCTTGCGATGCTCGTCGGCTTGCCCGTCGCAACACTCGTCTACACCTTTGCCTGCCGGTCGATGGACGTGCAGGCCGATCGGCAACGGGCCGACGCCGCAGATGTGGGCCTCGACCCCGCCTAGATCTAGATGCGTAGGATGCGTGGACGCGCGAGGAAGTAGTCCCCACTCTTCGTTCACGCAGAGGTAGTCTTCCACCAGGCGAGAGATTTTGTCCCACTTCGTCCGATCCTGTTGACTGCGACGCTGCAGCGTACGCCGCCAGAGAACGCCCCGGTTTGCCAAGACCACAATCCGCACGATGTGACGCGACCGACGCCAATGCGAGTCTCGCAACGACGAGGAGTGTCAGGAGCGTTCCGCGCCGAACGCTCCTCGAGTACTGGGCACTCTGCCCGCGGCCTCAACTCTCTATGAAATATCATCGCCCTGGAGAGCGCACGCCTGGCCGGCCTCGCGGCTCAGCGCGAATCCCCGTTCAGGTGCTCCCACGGCAATGCCCCGTCAAAGGCGGAAACCAGCATGTCAATCACCGCGCGAACGGCGCGGCTTACGTAACGGGTCCGCGGATACACCGCATGAATCGTGTCTGCAACCGGAGGCGTCTCGGCCATCACTTCGATGAGCTGCCGATCACGCAAAGCCGGTGCCGCGATAAACAGCGGGAGCGCCGCCAGGCCGAGGCCGGCAATGGCCGCGTCACGCATGCTTTCACCATTGTTCAGATGTGTGCGGCCACGCACCACGACCTGTTGGGCCTTGGCGCCGCCTCGCAAGGGCTGGAATTGCCAATATGGCGCAATGCTCGCGTTGCCGTAGCAGATGCAGTCGTGTTCGGCGATCTCTTCCACCGAGCGCGGCAGCTCGTGAGCGCCTGCATATTCGGGGCTGCAGCACAGCACACGCCGGCTGGCGGCGATGCGTCGTGCCATCAGCGCAGAGTCTTGCATTCGTCCGATCCGTACGCCGAGATCGAAACCGCCTGTCAGGATATCTAGGAAGCGGTCGTTGAGATCGAGTGTCACATCGAGATGCGGATGTTTACTCATGAACTCAAACAGCTTGGGGCCCAGATACACGGTGCCGAAGGTCATCGGCGCGGTGATGCGCAGGCTCGCCTGCAGCACTGCTTCGCTTGCGGGCGCGACCTCATCGACGGCCTGCTGCAGTCTCGAGACCACGTCGCGCATGCGATCGTAAAAGCGCCGACCCGCATCCGTCAGCGCCACGCCCTTGGGCGAGCGGTGCAGCAGTTTAGTCCTCAATTGCCGTTCGAGCCTGGCGATCCGCGTACTCAACACGGATTTCGCCACGCTCATCCGTGTCGCAGCGATGCTAACTCCACCGTGGTCGACGACCTGGATGAATGCGCGGATATCGGCAAGATCATAGTCCATCCCCGGCCCCTCCCCCGGCGCTCGATCACGTCGATGATCGGGATTTCCGGCGCTCGCCGCAATGGTCCCGATCCGTTCCGTTCATTCGAACGCCCTGTTCGCGATCAGCTGGCTAGGCATGCCGGCTTCGGCCGCCTAGTGTGCACCGCGCCCGACTACGAAAGGGTCATCAAATGAATGTCGGCCGCCGCCGTGACGCTCGAGGCGATTGCCAGACGACGTATGAAGCTTAGTCATGGATGAGCCCTGCGTTCTTGAACAGCCGATATTCCTCGATGATACGGATTGCGCCATCACTCGACACGATGTCGTACTGGGAAGTACAGCCGCCCTCTTGGCAGCGATTGTCCCATTAAGCGCGACGGCTCAAACTAGCAACCCGAGCGCGAGTCGCTCGCCTCGCCTCACATTGGAGATATGACGATGAACACAATCACGACGAAAGACGGAGTCACGATATTTTACAAGGACTGGGGAAGCGGCCAGCCGATTGTGTTCTCGCATGGATGGCCGCTATCGGCCGATGACTGGGATGCGCAGATGATGTTCTTTTTGAATCGCGGCTATCGCGTCATTGCACACGATCGTCGCGGTCACGGACGCTCGACGCAAACCGCCGAAGGTCACGACATGGATCATTATGCCGATGACCTGGCGGCCGTGACAGCGCACCTTAACCTCAAGAATGCCATCCATGTCGGCCACTCGACCGGCGGTGGTGAGGTCGTCCACTACATCGCGCGCCACGGTGTAAGTCGAGTGGCCAAGGCGGTGCTCATCAGTTCGGTACCACCGCTCATGGTCAAAACCCCGGCCAATCCGGGTGGCCTGCCGAAAGAGGTGTTCGATGGCTTCCAAGCGCAGGTTGCCACGAACCGGGCGCAATTCTACCTGGATGTCCCCTCGGGACCGTTCTATGGATTCAATCGGCCAGGCGCAAAAGTATCCCAAGGCATTATTCAGAATTGGTGGCGCCAGGGGATGATGGGCGGCGCTAAAGCGCACTACGACGGCGTCGTCGCGTTCTCCCAGACCGACTTCACGGCGGACCTCAAGGAAATCACGGTACCGACGCTGGTCATGCACGGCGATGACGACCAAATCGTGCCGTACGCCGATTCCGGTCCGCTGACGGCCAAATTGGTCAAGGGCGCGATTTTGAAGACCTACAAGGGTTTTCCGCATGGGATGCCCACGACCCAAGCGGAGACGATCAATGCGGATCTCTTGGCTTTCATAAAGTCATAGTCCTTTGCGGCGCTGGGGAGCATCGGCCGCAGCGCCTCGCCGATGCTTTCCACGCGGTTCCGCGTCACAGGCAATCGCCGGACGCCTTGTTCCGTTTGTGCGAACGCCCTGTTCGCAGTTTTCCGGCTAGGCAGGCTTGGTGGTGCCCGCTAGTGTCTAAGGCAAGCAATTTCAAAAGGCTCTCCCAATGCATGTAACTCGCCGTTCGGCAGATCGTGGCCTCGCTGACTTTGGCTGGCTTAAGAGTCGCCACACCTTTTCGTTTGGGGATTATTACGATCCCGCCCACATGGGGTTTGGCCCGCTGCGCGTCATCAACGAAGACCAAGTCGCGCCGGGTCAGGGATTCGGCAAGCATCCTCACCGCGACATGGAAATTCTGTCATGGGTCCTCGAGGGGACGCTCGAACACAAAGACAGCCTGGGGACCGGCGCCCAGATCTACCCTGGCGAATTGCAGCGCATGAGCGCCGGCACCGGCGTCATGCACTCCGAGTTCAATGGCTCAAAAACCGAGCCCGTGCATTTCCTTCAAATCTGGGTGATTCCGAACCGTTCGGGACTCACTCCGAGTTATGAGCAACACCGCTTCCCGCCCCAAGAACTGGCCAACCAATGGCGCTTGCTGGCTTCCGGCAAGCCGCGCAATGGAGCTTTGACGATTCACCAGGACGTTGAGCTGTATGCCACGCGCCTTGGCACCGGCCAACACCTGGATCACGTCCCGTCCCCCGGACGCAAGCTCTGGTTGCAGGTCGCACGCGGTACCATTGCGACCGGCGGCGAAGTCTTAAGCGCCGGCGATGGCGCCGCTTGGTCTGACCCTCCTTCGATTCGAGTTACTTCCAAGGGCGACGCGGAGCTGCTGCTCTTTGACATGGCGCCCTGAGACACACCAATCGCAGACCACGGACATGGAAGAGCTCTGATGATCACCGCTAAAGCACAGCCCGGCAAGGCGCTGCTTACGCCCGCAGATCACACGCCGACTCTGCCACCAGGTTATTTGGCGTGAAGCTATACGCAATTTCGCTGACAATCGCAGTCTTGGTCGGAGTGATTTATGGACTCTTTAAATTTAGGTCACCGGCCCCACCGGGTGATTGCCCTCGTCGGTCTGGCGGGCATGCTACTCGGAGAACAAATCCTTCCGCTCGGCAAACGCATGCTGACGCGAGACCCGGTGAACCTGGCGGCGGTTGCCAAGCAACCCCGCGATCACGCATTCGGGCAATTGCCGCAACGACGGCACTCCCCACGCACCGGCGCTGCAAGCTTTGAGAAGCGCGCAGGCTGAGGTGGCCCAGTGAGTGGTCGCACTGGCGGTCCGGACATCATTCTCCAGAAGGGTCGGTTTGCGACTCTGCGTCGTGCGGCGCCCAACGCGACCGCGGTCGCGATCCGCGATCAGAGGTTCATCGCAGTAGGTTCCGAAAGCGAAATATTGCCTCTAGCCGGGGCCGCAACGCGCGTCATCGACTTGAAGGGACGACTCGTTCTGCCAGGCCTGATCGACAATCACCTTCATCTGATACGCGGCGGCCTCAATTTCAACTTGGAGCTGCGTTGGGACGGCGTGCGTAGCGTCGCCGACGCCATGGCGATGCTTAAGCGGCAGGTTGCGGCTACCCCGCCGCCGCAGTGGGTGCGGGTCGTCGGCGGATTCACCGAACACCAGTTTGTCGAGAAGCGGTTACCGACGATCGAGGAACTCAACACTGTTGCCCCGGATACGCCGGTATTTTTGCTGCACCTTTATGATCGAGCGCTGCTGAACCGCGCGGCGTTACGGGTCGTCGGCTACACGCGAGACACCGTGAATCCGCCGGGTGGCGAGATTACCCGCGACGCTCGCGGCAACCCGACCGGTCTGCTGTTGGCTCGACCCAACGCCGGCATTCTTTACGCCACTCTTGCCCGCGGCCCGAAGCTGCCGTTCGAGTATCAGCTCAATTCCACTCGTCACTTCATGCGTGAGCTCAATCGTCTGGGCGTGACTGGGGCCATCGACGCCGGTGGGGGTGCTCAGAATTATCCCGAGGACTACGCCGTCATCCAGAAGCTAGCCGACGAAGGCCAGTTGACCGTTCGCATCGCGTACAACCTATTCACGCAAAAGCCATGCGGTGAGCGCGACGACTTCCTCAACTGGGCCCGGACTTCCCAGTACCAGCAGGGCAGCGACTATTTCCGGCACAACGGCGCGGGTGAGATGCTGGTCTTTTCGGCAGCGGATTTCGAGGACTTCCGGGAACCGCGGCCTGATCTGGCTGCTACCATGGAGACAGAACTCTACGACGTGGCGAGGGTTCTCGCTGCGAACCGATGGCCGTGGCGGATGCACGCGACCTATGAGGAGACCATCTCGCGCGCTCTGGGCGTGTTCGAGCAACTCAATGACGAAATACCGCTTAAAGGATTAAATTGGTTCTTCGATCACGCCGAGACCATATCTGAGCGGTCGATCGAGCGGATCGGGCGACTCGGCGGCGGCATCGCCGTGCAGCATCGCATGGCGTATCAAGGCGAGTATTTCGTGGAGCGCTACGGTGCCGCCGCTGCTGCGACCACCCCACCCGTTGCGAAGATGCTGGCGATGGGCGCGCGCGTGTCGGCTGGTACCGATGCGACACGCGTCGCTTCATATAACCCTTGGGTATCGCTCGCGTGGCTCACGACGGGTCGCACCGTGGGAGGCCTGCGTATCTACCCGGAGCGCAATTGTTTAGACCGCGAAACCGCCCTACGAATGTGGACCGAGAACGTCGCCTGGTTCTCAAACGAGGAGGGCGCAAGGGGACGCATCGAAAGTGGACAGTTCGCCGATCTGGTAGTGCCGGATCGCGACTATTTCTCCTGCCCCGATAATGAGATATCGGATATCAGCTCGGAGCTCACGATGGTGGGCGGAAAGATCGTTTACGCAGCCGGTACCTTCGCCGCGCTGGATCAGAGTGCGCCGCCTCCGGCTATGCCCGACTGGTCGCCGGTGAGGACGTATGGAGGCTACGGCGCGTGGGGTGCGGCCGGTCAGGGCGCCCGTTTTGCGGCGCCCCCCGCGGCGCGCGTCAACTCCGGCGGTTGTCATGTTCACGGCCCGGGACATACACCTGCAGAAGCCGCTTGTCCGCCGACGTCGGATCCAAGAGCTTTTTGGGGCGTGCTCGGGTGCGCATGTTGGGCCGTATGACGGCGAGGTACTCAGCCTGGATGTTCCCTCTGCCCAGCCCGGTTGCCAAGAACTTCTGGACTATGCAAGGCCCCGCAAGATTTGTCGCCATGAACGGCCTTCTTCAGCACATTGGCCTGATTCGCGGCATTGCCCTGGCAGCAAGGCTCGTAATTAAAAAAGCAACGCAAGCCCATGCCGACTTCTCCTCAAACCTCGTCTTAAGGGACATGCTCATGACCAAGTCTAATGCCCCCCCTCTTTTCACCTGTGCGCTCGCTGTGCTGGTGCTGGCGCTCGCGGCCCCGATCGCGGACGCGGATTCTGTCGCGCGCACCCTGGACGCTCCTGTGGCGGTCTCTCCGCAATACGATACAACGCACGTTTACGTAGCGCCGGAAGACTTCGACCGCTTTACGGACAGCCTCATTGCCACCTTTGGTGGGTCGAAGTCCAAACAGGGCGTCTTCCAAGTGACCCCGACTCCCAGTCAGACAATCTCCCAGCTGGTCTTCACGCCGGTGGGCAATGTGTCGGTGTT
>PLIX01000043.1 GCA_003140135.1 Gammaproteobacteria bacterium | reverse complement strand
GCCACGCTCGTCAACATGCGCTTTGTGAAGCCGCTCGATGCGGATCTCGTGATGTCGATTGCCGCGCGTCATCGCGCCATCGTGACCCTGGAGGAGAATGCCACCGCCGGCGGCGCAGGCTCCGGCGTCGGCGAGCTCGTGGCGGCGGCGGGCTTGCAGGTGGCGCTCCTGCATCTGGGCATCCCCGATCGCTTCGTCGAGCACGGCTCGCGTGAGGAGTGTCTGCAGGCCGCCGGCCTTGATGCGGCGAGCATCGCAGGCGCGGTCGAGCGCTGGTGGGCTCTGCAGGCGCCGCAAGCGACGCGCACGGCGAGCGGTGCGCTCTCGTGAACGACGTCAGCGACAAGACCAAGCACTTGGCGAGCGAAGTCGAAGATGTCCAGGGGCGTCCCGACACGCGGCAGCTGCCCATCAACCGCGTCGGCATCAAAGACATCAATCATCCGGTGCGTGTGAAGGACCGCGCCGCGGGCGAGCAGCATACGATCGCAAATTTCAACATGTACGTGAACCTGCCGCACAACTTCAAGGGCACGCACATGTCGCGCTTCATTGAGATCCTGCACACCGAGCGGGAGATCTCGGTCGAGTCCTTCCGCGCCATGCTCGAGAAGATGACCGCGCGCCTCGAGGCGCAAGTCGGGCACATTGAGATGAGCTTTCCGTTCTTCATCATGAAGAAAGCCCCGGTCTCGGGGGTTAAGAGTCTGATGGACTACCAGGCGAGCCTCATCGGCGAACGGTGCGGTACACGCACCACGACGTGGCTGCGCGTTGTCGTGCCGGTCACGAGCCTGTGCCCGTGCTCGAAGAGGATCTCCGCCTACGGCGCGCACAACCAGCGCTCGCACATCACCATCACCGCGAAGCTGAAGAGCCACATCTGGCTCGAGGAACTCATCGACATCGCCGAGAGCGAAGCCTCTTCGCAGCTCTACGGCATCTTGAAGCGCCCCGATGAGAAATACGTGACCGAGCATGCCTACGATCATCCGAAGTTCGTCGAGGATATGGTGCGTGATGTCGCGGGGCGGCTTACGGGTGATACGCGGATCGCCGCCTACGGCGTCGAAGCCGAGAACTTCGAGTCGATCCACAACCATTCGGCCTATGCCCGCATCGAAAAGGGCGAGCAGCCTGGCTAGCGGCCGGGGCCAGTTATTCAGCTCGGGCCGGAATCCCCGCTCTGCAGGCGCCCGATGAGCGTGCGCAGGAATACACGGTTGAAGCGCAGCTGGCAGGAGGCCGACACCTGCTCCAAGAGCGTGGAGCTCACCTTGAGCACCGTGACGGCAAGCGCCGCGCGGATGGTCGCGGTGCGTTTGGCGCCTTCGACGTAGCTCGCCTCGCCGAAGCAGTCGCCGGTGTCGAGGGTGCCGAGGCGCGTGCCGTGACGTTCGACGGCGCAGTGGCCCGACACGATGATGTAGAAGCGGTCGTCCATCTCGCCTTCCTTGACGATCTCCTCAGCAGGCGCGTAGTCCTGCCAGCTGCTGGCGCGCAGCACTTCCCAGATTTCCGCGTGCGAGAACTCGTGAAAAAACTTCAGACGCCGCAAGACCCCGAACTGCTCCTGACGATCGATGCGCGAGTTGTGCTCGCGCAGCTTCTGGTGCACGCGCGTGAGCTCAGCGGCAAAATCAAGCCCGCTCTTGCAGCGTTTATTCGGATCCTTCTGCAGCGCGAGCGCCACGATGCTCTCGAGCTCCTCCGGAATATCCTTGCGCAGCGTGTGCAGCGGCGGCGGCGTTGCGTAGACGATCTGATGCAATAGCTTCTGCAGGTTGCCGGCACGAAACGGCCGCGAGCCGCTCAGGAGCTCGTACATCACCGCTCCCAGCGAATACAGATCCGAGCGGTTGGAAAGCTCCAGGCTCTGCACCTGCTCGGGCGACATGTACGAGGGACTGCCGGCGATGCCGTCGATGCTGGAGATGTCCGAATCGGCGACCAGCGCGATGCCAAAGTCGATGATGCGCACGTCGCTGTCTTGGGTGAGCATAATGTTCGAGGGCTTGATGTCGCGGTGGATGACACCGCGCGAGTGCGCATAGTGCAGCGCCTTCGCACATTTGAAGATGATCTCGACGACGTCGTCGACGCGCAGCAGGTTGTCCGGGCGGCAGTACGCGGCGAGCGTGCGCGCGCCGTGGACATGCTCCGTCACGATGTAGCAGTTGCCGTTCTCCTCCCCGGCGTCGTAGATCGGCAGGATATGCGGGTGCTGCAGCATCCCGACAAGGTGCGCTTCGGAGAGGAACATCTTGCGGGCGATGCGCGCGCGTTCCTCATCCGCCCCCGACTCCATGTTGTAGACCTTGATGGCAACATCGCGTCCGTAGTACGCGTCGTGCGACAGGTAGACGATGCCGGTACTGCCGCGGCCGACCTCATTGACGACCACGTACTTGCCGATTTTCTCCAGAATCTTGCGCGACGCGGAGTGCTTGGTTGAGGCGGATGACATGAGGCGCTGAAATGCGACGACCGCCGCGAAGCATACTTTCGGCGTCCAAGTGCGACTGTGATGCGTCCCTCACCCCACCGGCCGCGTCATTTGAGCCGCGCCACCAACAAGCGATCGTGCCGATTGCGGGCCCTAGGATGCGAAGTGTTCGAAGCCTGAATGCGAGAACTGCATCACAGTCCCGGCGCGCGTGACGACGGCGCCGGCCCCCTTGCGCAGCGTGCCGATGCACCGATAGTTCCAGCGCTCCTGCGGCAAGGCACGGCTGAGCTCCGCGACGTGCGCCGCGGGCACGCTAAAGCACAGCTCATAGTCATCACCCCCGGTCAGCGCGAGGTGCCGGGCCCGTTCCACCCCGACCGCGCGCACGAGCGCGTGCGATAGCGGCAGCTCCTCGAGGGCGATCTCAACCCCACAGCCGCTCGCTGCTGCAAGCTTCGCGGCATCGCCCAGGAGCCCATCCGAAACGTCGATGCAGGCGCTGGCATGCCCGCGCAGCACCTCGCCGAGCGCGACGCGCGGAGTCGGGAACGCGAAACGTGCGCGCAGCTCTTGCGCGGCGCCCAAATCCGCAAGCGCAAGGCCGCCCTGCTCGAGAAGGAGTCCCGCCGCCGCATCCCCTGCGGTGCCGGAGAGAAAGAGCGTATCCCCCGCGGCCCCGCCGCCGCGGCGCAGCGCATGTCCCGGCGGGACGTGTCCGAGGAGCTGAACCGTGACGCAGAGCGGGCCGCGGGTGGTATCGCCGCCCACGAGCGCCACGTTGTGCATCAAGGCCAGTGCACCGAACCCGCGCGCGAATTCCTCGAGCCAGCGCGCATCGCTCTCGGGCAGCGTCAGCGCGACGAGCGCCCAGGCCGGACGCGCGCCCATCGCCGCAAGATCGCTCAAATTGACCGCGAGTGCGCGATGCCCGATCGAAGCCGGCTCCGCCTGCGGCGGGAAGTGCACTCCGGCGACCAGGGTATCGATGGCGGCGACCAGGTCCTCCCCGGACGGTGAGCGCAGCAGCGCGCCGTCGTCGCCCACGCCGAGCGCGACATCGCCACGCACGGCGCCGCAGTGGCTGAAATAGCGCTCGATCAGCGCAAACTCCGTGAGCGCCATCGCAGGCTCAATGCTCGTTCGGCCGCAGCGAGCGTGCGGCGCGATCCAGCACCGCATTGACGAACTTGTGACCGTCGGTTGCGCCGAAGCGCTTCGCCAAGCTCACCCCTTCATTGATCACGACGCGAAACGGCACTTCCGGCTGCTCTTTGAGCTCGTAGGCGCCGATCAAGAGCACCGCGTGCTCGATCGGGTCGAGGCGCAGCGGCTCGCGATCCATCCAGCCGGCAAGTTCGGCATCCAAGGCGTCGCGCGCGGCGCAGACGGCCCCGACTATGGCGCGGAAGTACTCCCCATCGGCGCGCTCCATGTCCTGCGCAGCCGAGTACTGCGTGACGAGCTCCTGCCAGGGACAATCATTGATCTGCCACTGATACAGAGCCTGCATGGCGAGTTTGCGCGCGAGCGAGCGGGCGCTCGCGGCCACGCGGTCGGATGTGGCGCTCGGCACGGCCGTCCTAGCGGGGCAGCCGCGCCATGAGATGCGCCATCTCGAGCGCGCTCGCCATCGCTTCGGCGCCCTTATTACCCGAGTCGGCGCCGGCGCGGCCGCGCGCCTGCTCGATATTGTCCAGGGTGAGAACGCCGAAGGCGATCGGCACGCCCGTATCGGCGCTCGCCTGCTGCAGGCCGCGGGCGCACTCACCGGCCACGAATTCGAAATGCGGCGTGTCCCCACGAATCACACAGCCGAGCGCGACGATCGCCTCGTAGCGACCGCTCGTGATGAGCCGGCGTGCAACCACCGGCAGCTCAAAAGCCCCGGGCACCCTCGCGATGAAGAGCTCGCTCTCCTCGCCGCCGCGCTCGCACCAAGTGGACACCGCGCCCTGCAGCAGAGCAGACACGATGGCATCGTTGAATCGCGCCGCGACGATCGCCACGCGCCGCCCGGCGGCTGAAAAGCCCGCATCGCTCGGCCGCGTCCCACTCACGTCTCTTCACCCAGATAGCTCTCCACCTCCAGATCGAAAGCCGAGATGCCGTGCATCTGCTTAGGCGCCGACAATACGCGCATGCGCCGTACGCCAAGATCCTTCAGAATCTGGGCGCCGATGCCATAGGTGCGCAACACCGCGCGCGCCGCTCCCTGCGGCGGCTTCTGGGGGGGCGCAGCAGCGCCTTGCGGCGCACCGGCGGGCGTGAGTGCACGCAGCGCTTCGGTCAGTTCCTGGGGATCTTCCGGCTCGCGCAGGATCACGACAATGCCGTTCCCGGACTGGGCGACGCGCTCAAGCGCGGCGCGCAACGTCCAGGCGCGCGCATCGCCGCGGATCCCTAAGAGATCGCGCAGCGTGTCGGCCACATGCACGCGCACGAGCGGCGCGACCTTCTGATCCAGAGGCCCGCGCACGAGCGCCAAATGCACCCCGTGCTGCACGCGATCCTCGTAGGCGACCAGATGAAATTCGCCGAATTGCGTCTGCACGGTCTGTTCGGACACGCGCTCCACCGTGCGTTCGTTGCGCAGTCGATAGCGGATGAGATCGGCAATCGTGCCGATCTTGAGCGCATGCTCGCGGGCGAAAACCTCGATCTCTGCTCGACGCGCCATGGTGCCATCGTCGTTCATGAGCTCGCACAGCACGCCTGCGGGTTGCAGGCCCGCCAGCATGCAAAGGTCCATGGCAGCCTCGGTGTGGCCGGCTCGGATCAAGACGCCGCCGCGGCGCGGCCGCAGCGGAAAGATATGTCCGGGTCGCGCAAAATCCTGAGCGGATGAGCCCGGATCGACGAGCGCGCGGATGGTGGCCGCGCGGTCGCTCGAGGATACGCCGGTGGTGGTGCCAAAACGGTAGTCCACCGAGACGGTGAAGGCGGTTCGATAGGCTTCGTCATTATTGGGAACCATCTGCGGCAACTCCAGGCGCGCGAGCTGCTCGGGAGCCATCGGCACGCAGATGATGCCGCTCGTGTGGCGAATCATGAATGCGACCGCCTCGGGCGTCGCGTACTGCGCCGCCATAATGAGGTCGCCTTCATTTTCGCGGTCCTCGTCATCCAGTATCACGACCATGCGCCCCGCGCGCAGCTCCGCGAGAATTTCATCCACGCTCGCGGTGCCGGGTGTCCCGGCGCTATCGTCGGCAGGCCGGGTGGGCAGCGAGTAGACTTTCGACATAAAGAATCACCTGAATATATAAATGTAACTTAATGATATTTAAGTATTAGTGTGTTCGCTTAAAACCGGACCCTCGCGAGCCGTCAGGTAATTGGGTGTCAGTATAGCCGCGGCAAGAGACGCCCTACATGTCAGGCGTGCCCGCACCGCGCCGCATCTTCGCTGACGTACAGCAGCGCCGGTCTCGCGCATCGCAGATGTCCGCACGCGGGCAGGCAAGACGCAGTCGGACTTCGAAGACGGGCGCGGCGCTCTCTTCCAGTTCGTAGCGTTTGATGCTCCCGTCTTGCGCGCATCGCGCGGATGTGATCCATGAATTCTGGGGACGGCGCGCCGCCCTTTGATGGGCGCTCGCATGTCGCCGCGCGCGGACCTTTTGACTCCCCGGCGCATTACTTATAGCGCACGCGCCGTGAACTAGACACACAAGCCGGCAATGCTGCCGAGGGGAGGACATTATGGGCCGTGGAATATTATTGTGGATGCTGGGCGTACCAATTCCCATCATCCTGCTTCTTGCCATGTGTCAGCACTAAGGCCGCAAGGAGCTGATATGGAAAATTCAGTCAGCGTGGACCGGCCTTTGGTCGGCGGCGCCAGTATTGGCAATGAGTCCTCGAAGTCCGCCGTCTCGTGGCCTGCGATCCTCGCCGGCGCAGTCGTTGCGACCTCGGCGTCGGTGTTTTTGCTGGCTCTCGGGTCGGGATTGGGGCTCATCTCAACATCGCCTTGGCCGGGCAGCGGCGCCTCCGCGGGCGCAATCACCGCGCTTGCCGCCATCTGGCTCATTGCAGTCCAGTGGATCGCCTCGGGACTCGGTGGCTATCTCACCGGGCGGCTGCGCACGAAATGGGTCGGCACCCATACGCATGAGGTCTTCTTCCGCGACACGGCTCATGGCTTTGTGACCTGGGCGCTCGCGACCGTTGTATTGGCTGTGCTGATCGCCGCCGCCGCGGCATCCGCGGTCGGCACCGGCGTTCGGGCGGGCGCAACCCTCGGCTCCGGGGCTACCCGGGAGGCTGCGAACGCAGTAAGCCACGCCACGGTCAGCGGATATGACGTCGACATGCTGTTTCGCTCAGCGCAGGCGGACCCTGGCCAGTCGGCAACCGACGTACGCGCGGAGGCGACACACATCCTTGCTAAGGGCTTGACGACGGGCGACGTATCGGCTGCTGATCGCGCCTACATCGCGCAGATGATCGCCGCGCGCACTGGAATTGCACAACCTGACGCCGAAAGACGAGTCGACGATGTCGTCGCGCAAATGAACGCGGCCGAAACCAAGGCCCGACAGGCGGCAGACGCCGCGCGCAAGGCTGCTGCAACAGCCTCTATCCTGACGGCGCTGTCCATGTTGATCGGCGCATTCATCGCCTGCGCCGCCGCGGCGCTGGGTGGCCAGGAGCGAGACCTGCACCCCTAAGAGCGCGGGGGAGCGGCCGCACACTGTTGCCGGCTCGCGCCGCAGCGTCACTAGTATTTCGCGATTGCGCACAATGAGACGCGCATTCAGATTCTTGCGGGCGCTAAGATGAGACCACCGCCATCGATAGCGCCAAAGGCCGCGCTGACCCCCGTCATCCCCGCCCTTCGTTAACCGTAAAACTTACAGCGTCGAGGCGGTTGTTTACATTTGCCGGCGTGCGCGCCGAGCCCACTAACATGCAGATGTCGCTGACACTGAGACGCAGTGCTCGGCATTTGCGAATGGGGTTTTGCGTACCGCATGCAGATGCGTGCGGCCTCTCAGTCGCGGCGCTTTTTGTCAAATACAGTGAGCGCAACTCAATTGTTGTCAATCAAATACACGGCATCGCGTTACGTAAAAACGCTGTCTGTACGCACAGACATTTGCAATTCAATTATTGTTGCGCTTTACTCACCCCAAGTTAAGGGCAAACCCGTCGTGAGGCGGGGACGCAAAGCTTCCGGTCTTGAGAGCCTAATCGGCTTACTGAAGACAGCGGGGTTGCCGGCAGAACGCTACAGCATTTAGTAGCGTTCGTCGTCAGTTCTTCCGGTGTTATTCGTGATTCTCAGTGACCGCGCTCTGCAGCCCGCTTTAAGGCTGTTTTCAGGGTGGGTCACGGATGTACAACAAACTCTCGGTTCCCGCTGCAAAACTCCATCATCTTGCCTGGGGCATGGTGTTGGCTCTCTCTCTCGCCGCTTGCGGCGCTGATGATCCGAGCAGTACAGCGGCGCAGACTAGCGCCACGACAAGCGCAGCTACGCAGCCGTTCATTCTCCACGGCGAACCGCAGACGTTTGTCCAAGCCGGCGCATTGTATCGATACACACCTTCGGCCTCCGGTTCAAACGGACGGGTGCTTTCCTATGACATCGTCAACAAGCCTGATTGGGCGACATTTGTTGAGACCACCGGCGAGCTCTCCGGCACTCCAGACGCGAGCAACGTCGGCACGTCGACGGAAATCGAAATTGACGTAACTGATGGCACGGCACGCGCCACGGTCGGCCCGTTCCGTATTACAGTGACCCCGGAGAACCAGGAGCAGACGGGCGGAACAGCCCCGATTATTCCTCCAACCCTCGCCGGAATACCCTCTGCGAGCGTCATCGCCGGCCAGCCCTATAGTTTTGGGCCCGTGACGACCAATCCCAGTGATGAAAGTTTGAGCTTTTCGATCGTCAATCGACCCGCATGGGCGACTTTCAATACGGCGACGGGCGCGCTCTTCGGAACGCCCACCAGCGCGAGCGTGGGAGCTTTCGCCGGAATTGTAATCAGCGTCAGCGGCGGCGCGGACCCCGTCTCGCTCCCGGCGTTTGCGATTCAGGTGCAGAGCGCCACTGACGGTGCGCCGACGATCTCGGGCACGCCGCCAACGACAGTCGCGAGCGGCGGCAACTATGCATTCACGCCCGTGGCGGGCGATCCCGACGGCAATCCCCTCACCTTCAGCATCATGAACGCCCCCTCCTGGGCGAGCTTCAACACCAGCACGGGCGATCTCTCGGGCAGCCCCCCGGCGAGCGCGAGCGCGAGCCTCTTTTCTAACATCGTGATCAGCGTCACTGACGGCACGTCCAGCGCGTCGCTTGCACCATTCGCCATCACGGTGACAGCGCCCACAGCGCCCACACAAAATGGTGCGTGCGGTGCTGCGAACGGCACGGCGGTGGCGACAGCGCCCACGAGCGGCCTGTGCAGCACGGGCACGGCTTCGGCCGTCTCCGGTTCCGGCCCATGGGCATGGTCGTGCGCTGTCGCCAGTCCCGGCACGACGGCGTCGTGTTCGGCGCCGTTGTTGTCTTCCGGATCTGCATCGCGCAATCCCCTGCAACAGCCTTTTGCGACAAACAGCATCTGGAATATGCCCATCGGCAGCGCGGCAGCTTTCGCTCCTGCAAACCTCACCGCTAATCCGGCTAGTTCAGACTCTGGCGCGACGAATGTCGAATGGGCCGTGGTGTTCGGACTTGATTCCGAACACATTATTTTGACGCCAACAGCACCGTTAGTTCAGATTAACTACGAGAGTAATGCATGGTCGGGCGCGAGCCGCTGCGGCGCTACCGGGTCAGGCAGCGGATTTCCTGTTGCGGTGCCCATACCGGCCACTTACACAGTCCCGAGCGATAACGGCAATGACGGTGCGGCCATTCTCGCGCCCGATGGACAAACGGTCATCCAATTTCAACCCATGGCTCTGTGCACAGCCGGTGAGTCAGGAACTGCCGCGGCGATGGCGCCAACAGTAAATCTTTATGGCCCCGGCATTTTCGGTGCTCATGGTGGATCGGGGATGTCCTCCATTGGCGGCTCCATACGCGTAGGTGAAATGCGCCCCGGTCAATTGGGTATGCACCATGCGCTCAAAGTTGACATGAATTATTATGAGTATTACCACGCCTCCTCACAGGCGCAGAGTTATCGGTGGCCGGCGGTAACATCCGACAGTGCCTGGCAAGACTACGGGCTCACTTCAGCCGGTGCACAAGGGGCCAACTACTCAAATCCTGCAATGGTAATGGGTGCCCTGCTCGCCATACCGAGCACTGTAAGCATTAGCTCGCTCAACCTGCAGACGGAACCTGGCAAGCAACTTGCGTGGACACTGCAAAACTATGGAGCATACATAGTCGATTCCAGTACTGATTGCTGCTTCAACTTCTCAGAAGAGGAGAGCCCAGCTGGTTCAGTCAGTGCACAGTTTCAAACTGACTACGGATTCCCGATGATGGTCAGATTCAACTCCGGTTCAGCGTGGGCTCAAGACATAGAGACGATTCGCACGGTACTCCAAGTGGTCAATAACAATGGCCCCAGCTCCATTGGCGGAGGCGGAACTCCGCTGCAGCCTCTGGCGCCGCAAATTTCGCCTCCCTGACACGAAGCCGCAGGCGCCTGCTTCTTCTGGTATGGACTCATTAATGGAGCGACAAAGTCACGCAAGAAGCGAGCGCGCTCGCGGCGGGGACGGTAACGCGGGCCGCAGGATGACGGTTTACCGCCATCCTGCGGGGAGCTTCCGCGGTATTGAATACGCATGAAAAGTGCATCCGTCGACTGAAACGACCGGATGGGCTGGATAGTACTGCGCGGCTAGGCTTGTTCGCCCCTAGAGCCGCTCGGCAAAACCGCGCAGCAGTCGCTCGATATAGCGTGCCAATAGATATAATGCAGCTGCAACATACGGTTTTTAATAGATATTTTATCGGCCACTCCATGAGATACCGCCATGGATACCGCTATCTGCCCGTCGCTGCAGTGCGCTCCTGCATCGATGGTATGTATAGGGCGGCACGCGAGCACGCTTCAGTATCCTCATCATCCACTGCCTGCAGGCGGTTACCCTGATGCCGTTCCGGCGCAGCGGTGCGCCACCTACGAGGGCTCGAACACCGTCAGTGGTCAGCGACGACTTCTTTCTCGGTCTGCAGTTTGGCAAACGCTGCTTGCATCGCGCCAAGTTGCCGCTCCACGTCGCGGAGCTGCACTGCCTGCTTCTGCACCTCGTTCAACAGCATCGGCGCAAGCTCGTCGTAGCGCACCCCGTCGATTCGGCCTGTCTCGTCGCGAATCACCAGCTCCGGGTATACCTTCGCCACTTCCTCGGCAATGAGGCCGTACTGCAGAGTACCGTCGGGGTCGGTCTTCAGGTGAAAAGTGACGGGGCGCAGCTGCTGCAGCTTCTCTGAGTTCGAGCTCATCGGCGCAATTGCTGTCTTGAAACGCTCCGAGGATGTCAACACGCCGAGCTGCCCTGTGGAAGTGACCACGACGGCATTGCCGATGATCGGTACGTCGTATATCCCGGCAACGTAGGTTGCTGTTTGGGTCGACTTCGTGCCAATGCGTATGATCCCGCTCTCCGCAGCTATACCGGCATTGCCAATGTCAATGTTGTTGCTGCCGGTCGTTAGGCTTGAGCCCGCCGCAAAACCCTGTCCAATATTGTTGCTTCCGGTGGTATTGGCCTTCAGGGCGCTCCTCCCGAAGGCAACATTGTTGCTGCCAGTCGTGTTGGACGCAAGCGCGCCTGCCCCGGTGGCCGTATTGTTTTCGCCCCTCGTGTTGGCGTAGAGCGCATGGGTCCCGACGGCGGTATTGAAGTTGCCGATTAAAAGGTTAGCTTCGATGGCCACGTCAGTGTTGGAATACAGCGCCTGATTACCAACGGCGGTGTTGCCATAGCCGGCGATATTGGAATAAAGCGCCTGGTACCCAACAGCAGTATTGGCGTTACCGCTTAATTGGAGCAGCGTTCCGGGTAAATCTGTGAAGCTGTTGGAATAAAGCGCTTGGGCACCCACGGCAGTGTTTGCGGCACCGCTTTGATTTGAATACAGCGCCTTGTAACCTGACGCCGTGTTTCCGAAGTCACAAGTCGGGGGACCTTCACCACACGTGTCCGGTGAGAGAGAAATTAATGCATCTGTCCCCATCGCTGTGTTTCGTAATCCATCGCTCACGACTACGTCCGGCGGTTGTTGGCCGTAAGCGGATCCGACTATCGCAACGAGCGCGATGATAAAAACCAGTGAAGATCTGTTTAGGATTTGCATGGCTTAAGACCTCGTGCGCACGTCACGACGCACCTGTTGTATGACGCCGAGCTTACTCCGTCGCGGCGCCTATAAATACTGCTGCACTGCGGTGCACTTGGTGGACGATCTGAGGCGCGCTGACGCTCGGCTATTCG
>PLIX01000249.1 GCA_003140135.1 Gammaproteobacteria bacterium | reverse complement strand
GCTTCCAAGCCGGTGATACCGTCACGTTCACTCTCGGCGTCGGCAGCGCAGGCAGTTTGAGCATCGGTTCGGTCATTCCCTCCGTGCCCAGCAGCGGGGCGGCCAAGTTGTTCGTGCTCTCGCTCAACAATGGCCTACAGGTGGCGCAGGTGCTGCAGTCGCTCAACCATGGCTCAGCGAGCGCGATGGACGTCAGCGGTCTGACGTTGCCGGCGCAAGATCTGAGCAACCTGAACAATTACATTGCCTCCGGTGGCACGGCGTTGCCCGCCTCGGTGTCCACGGACGTACAGATGCTGGCGCAGGCGCAGGTGAGTTCCAATGCCAGCAGCGCCGGATACACCTTTGTCGCCAGCGGCGGTGCCTCGGTTACTGCGACCCTCGCAGCCCTACAGCAGACCCTGACGCAACTGGCCACCACCTCGGCGGTGGATCTGAGCACCGTGCTTCCGGGCAAGGTCTTGTTCCAGCAGGGCATACACACCTCAGGCAGCCTAGAATTTGGGATTGACTATTTCAACAGCAACGGCGCCGTCGCGCAGGTCTCGAACAACCCGAACGATTCAACCAGCGCTTCGTACACGACCAGCTCCAATATATTGACGCTCAACCAACAAGGTGGCCTCATCGATACGATCACGGTGTCGTACATCGATTCGCTCCAGGGTCTCTGGACCGAAAGCGCTAACGACGATACGACGGGAGTAGGCTCGTACGTCTTCCTGCAGAGTTGGAAACCGAGCGACATCGCCGGCAAGACGCTCACGCTCACCGGCTCGCTCGGTGAATGCGGCGGGCTGCCGTTGCAGATCGTGATCGATGCGACGGGCGCGAACTTTACGGGGAACTGTAGTGGGAGCACGGTACAAAGAGCTAGTGGGACCGTTACCGCAGCCGCTTCGATCCCAGGGGTGATTGTATTCACCGATAGCACGGCACCCGTGGGCGTGCACTACGCCGGGCTGGTCGCGGGGGGGACGGTGGCCTCCGGTTCGGTCGCCGTGGTGGAGACCGTGAGCCCCGGCGGCAGCGCGGCTAATGGCATCTTTGGTCTTTCCTCGAAGTAGCGTCGGCTGCGGCTGCCTGGAGGGCCAAAGCCACCCTATACTTTCGCTCCACCAGATCTCTCGCCGGTGATACCTGGAATGACCAGCACCGGCGAGACCGCCGGCTCAGAGGCGCGCTTCGTGCCGGCGGCTGACTGCGGCGGTCTTTCCCGCCACGACCCAGCAACTCAGCATCACGTTGCCGACCGATATGGCCGAGGTGATCAAAGCCAAGGTCGCCTCGGGCGAGTACGCCACAGAGCTGCAGCACTATCTGGGTCACAATGAGGTGCCCCCTGCCCCCGAATGAGCCCGGCTCATCTGGCTCGCAACTTGCGGTCTATCGCTCGTCTTTTCTGCGACTCGGCGCTGTTTAGAAGAACCGGCACGTCAGGAATGGCCGCTTGCCGGCGGACATTTGAGCAAGTTGTACTGCCGCTTTTGGCCGATTGCCGCCGGGTTCAGCGGCCGATGAGCACGGTGGCCACAGGTTTCCACCATGGGCTCACGTACATCCACACCCCGACGGACTCGATGCCCAACCCCCATACCGCGCCAAGGGCGTAAGCGGAATACAGCCGGCGCCGACTGATCAGGTCGTAGGCACCGAGCATCGCGACCAAGAGCAAGTCAGCGAGATACAATTGTGCCCAGTCTCCCCAGAAGCCATCACCAAGGAGGCTCCTCAGGCCGGGACCCCACCAGCGGGAGAAACCCGCGTTGGAAATGCAGATGGTGGCGAGGATCATTAGGCGCTTGTGCGCATCCGCGCTCTTGCGCAGAGCGATGGCCGCGCCGCCGAGCACCGCGAATGCCAGCATGTCCGCAAGCTGAATACTGAAAAAAGAGGGATCGCTCTGTGGCGTTGCAAACTGGTCATAGTCCACGACCACTGAAGTGACGATCCCCAGCACGAGCATCGCACCATACAGTGCCGTCCCCGCCATTCCCAATTCACGATGAAGATCCACTCTTCGGGAGCGGATGAGCAGAACCTGGGCGGTCAACAGGCAGAGCCAACTGACGAATACGGCCGCGTGAAAGTAGACCACCGCTGGGAACAGCCTGTGCGCTTGGATGCGACCAGCGATCTCCGGTACGAACCCCATTAGGAGTCCGAGCCAGAACAGCGTCACCATCAGCAGAAAGAAATTCTGATCCCGCCGACGATGATCGGTGGACGCCCGCGAAATGTGCCCGCCCCGCAGCGGCGCGACTGCCTCGGTAGCGTCCATCGTACCCCCCTCTTTTTGTCAATCGTTCAAATATAACATCTCGCGTAAATCGGCCAACCGGACCCGCTCCGAGGCTGGGTCACGGCCTAACCTCCGAGGTCGGTCGGCCAATCGTGAACGGCCGCTTCTAATAAACCTGCACCCGGTCACGGACGATCGGATATGGCCGCCTGCTGACGGATTGGCCTCTACTTCCGGTTGACGCCATGGAGACACTCGGGACCGGCGGCTATCGGGAACTGCCTCGCTCACCACGGCGCATCTTCGGAACGACGGTGACCGAGCACCACAAGCAACAGTCCGAACGTCGCGACACTTTCTGCGAGCCATTGAGCCGATCCGGTCCGGACGTGAGCTGAAAGCTACCAAGCGGACAACTCTTGCCGGTTTCAGCGGCATTCCAGGACGCGAAAGTGTAGCGGTGGATTCGATGGTGAACGTGAGTGTAACTTGTATGACTGGAACGCGATCCTCGGATTGC
>PLIX01000059.1 GCA_003140135.1 Gammaproteobacteria bacterium | reverse complement strand
GACACCAAAACTTGCGCTGATCCTTAACGGGCCGGCGCTCGTGAGGACTGGGGTCGCCTGCAGGATGGTTCTGATTTTCTCAGCGGTCGCCGTCGCGCCCGCAAGTGGCGTCTCGGGCAGCACGATGACGAACTCCTCGCCGCCGAAGCGCGCGATCCAATCGCTGCCCAGTCGGATGGCGCCACGCGCACGGCGGGCAAATTCACGCAGTACTTCATCCCCGATGATATGGCCATAGGTGTCATTGATATTCTTGAAACGATCGAGATCTGCCATGACCGCACTCAGACAGTGACCGTAGCGTCGCGCCCGTTCAACTTCTTTTAAGAGCTCATCGTCAAGATGGCGCCGGTTGAAAGTACCGACCAGTGGATCGATCACCGTCAGCCGCCGGATTTGCTCGTTCGCCGCGCGCAGTGATCGTTCGAGCTGGACGATGCGCCAGCCCGCGTTCACATGCGCAAGGAGCTCAGCGGGATCGACCGGTTTGCGAATGAAATTGTCGGCTCCCGACCCAAGCGCGTCGACCACGTGTTCCGAGGAACCGTGTCCCGTCAATAAGAGGATGTAAACATAGCCTGGAAGCTCGGCCTCGCGGACACGGCGGCACAGTTCCGCACCATCCATGCCGGGCATCTCCCAGTCAGTCAGGAGAATGTGAAATGGGTCGCGGGTAATCTTTTCCAGCGCCTCAAGCCCGTCCGCGGCGCAATCCACCACGTAGCCGCCCTGTTGTAGGAATGACTGCAGCAGCTCCCGCTCCATGGGGGCATCCTCGGCGAGCAGGAGCCGCGGCAGCGCATAACCCCCCGCCTGAACCGGATGCGACGAGCTGTGATGATCGATGAGCGCCGTCAAATTGACCCGATCGCCTTAGAACTTAACATACTGATTTCCTAGCAAGTTCCGTGCCCCGGCGCGCTCAAGGCTGCGCTCGCGGGAGCTCGGTCAGTCAATTGCTGCAGCTCGCGCCGGCCCCCGGCTAAGAGCCGAACGCGTAAGCGCCCCCCGCGGCCAGGGCGCGCTTATAGGACGGCTGTGAGTGGATGCGCTCGAGAAACTGCATGAGGCGCGGGTGCTTCTCATCAAGGCCACCGCGTGCGCGCGACAGCTCTATGGGAAAACTCATCTGAATGTCCGCCGCGGAGAACTCTGCACCCGCGAACCAGTCGTGCGCGGACAGCTCCGTCTCCATGAAGTCCAAGTGGCGCGCGAGATTGGGATCGATATAAGTGCTCTTCACTTTGCCTGCAATCGCGCGCGCAATCGGCTTCGCAAAAAATGGCATTGGTGCCGCTTCGAGGCGCATAAATACGAGCTTCAGCAGAAGTGGCGTCATCGCCGACCCCTCGGCGAAATGCAACCAGTACGTGTAGCGCAGGCGCTCCGGCGATTCAGCCGCGGGGATCAATCGCCCCTCACCGTAGCGCGCCACTAGATACTCGACAATGGCTCCCGACTCGGCAATTGTCGTGCCGTCGTCGGTGAGCACCGGTGATTTGCCAAGCGGATGAACGGCGCGTAGTTCGGGGGGCGCCAGCATCGTCTGCGGATCGCGCGTATAGCGCTTGATCTCGTAGGGGACGCCGAGTTCCTCGAGGAGCCAGAGAATCCGTTGCGAACGGGAGTTGTTAAGGTGATGAACGGTAATCATTTCATGAACTGCGCTGTTAGACGGATCGTTGGTGGGCGGGGCCGCCCGTGCTCATGAGGTTGCGAGCGGTATTGATCAGCGCGAGGTGAGAAAATGCCTGCGGAAAGTTGCCCAATTGCCGCTTGGCGGCGCTGTCATATTCTTCTGCCAGCAATCCCACATCGTTGCGCAGCGCCAATAGGCGTTCAAACAAGGCGCGGGCCTCGTCGTACCGGCCCTGCAGCACATAATTATCGGCCAGCCAGAAGCTGCAGGCCAGGAATGCGCCCTCTCCGGCCGGCAGGCCGTCGGCGCCGGTCTCGGAGTGGTAGCGCAGCACGAGCCCGTCGCGCATCAGGTGACGCTCGATAGCCGCCACGGTCCCGCCCACGCGAGAATCGGACGGCGGCAGAAATCCTACCATGGGAATCATGAGCAAGCTGGCATCGAGAGCGGTTGCGCCGTAGGACTGCACGAAAGAGTTCTGCCCGGAATCGAAGCCGCGCTCGCACACGTCCGCGTGAATGGCGGCGCGCACGCGCCGCCATCGATCGAGCGGCCCTTGCAGGTCGAATTCCTCCGCCGAACGCACGGCGCGGTCGAAGGCAACCCACGCCATGACCTTCGAGTGTGTAAAGTGCTTACGACCTCCGCGAACTTCCCAAATTCCGTCGTCGGGTTGGTCCCAGATTTTCTCCAGATGCGTGACGAGCGCGCACTCGAGCGCCCAGCTCGTCCCGTCGTCCGCGAAGCCCGCACGCCGGCCGACATAAAACGCGGCCACGACCTCGCCGTAAACATCGAGCTGCACCTGGGCCGCCGCTGCATTGCCCACACGCACCGGCGTTGCGCCTTCATAGCCGGGCAGCCAAGGGATGACGAACTCCGTGAGCCGGCGCTCGCCGGCTACGCCGTACATGATCTGCAGGTCGTCGGGGCTGCCGGCAACCGCGCGCAGCAGCCATTCACGCCAGGCCCGCGCCTCACCCAGAAACCCTGCACCGACGAGTGCGTACAAAGTAAACGTGGCATCGCGCAGCCAGCAGAATCGATAGTCCCAGTTGCGTGGACCGTGCAGCTTCTCGGGCAGCGATGTGGTGCCCGCAGCGATGATTCCGCCGGTCTCCCAGTGCGCGAGCGCCTTCAGCGTCAATAACGAGCGCAATACGGCAGGGGACCATTCTCCCATAGGCTTAAAGGTCGCAGTCCATTGCGACCAGAAGGATTCGATCTGCGCCAGAGACTCCGCCATGCGCAAAGGCTCCGGAGCGGCGCGAAAGGATGGCGTCCAGCTCAGCGCGAAGCCGATCTCCTCACCTGCTTTAACCTCGAACTCGCCGACGGTTCGCATGTCTTCGCCACGCAGCGCGACGCTCGTGTCCAGTAACAGCCGGTCGGGTCCGGCCGTCAGCTGCAGTCGGCCGTCCTCCTGACGCGATACCCACGGCACAATGGAGCCGTACTCGAAGCGGGCCACGAGTTCGGTGCGCATCGACACCGTGCCGCGTTTACCTCTGACGATTCGCAGCAGATCGGACACCCCTACGCGCCGCGCCATGAAGTCGATAATCGATACGGCGCCATCTGCGGTCTCAAACACCGTCTCCAGAATCAGTGTATCGCCACGATACTGACGCGTGACGAGCCTGACCTCGTCGCGGGGCGCGATGAGCCAACGGCCATGACTGGGATCGCCGAGGAGTGCGGCGAAGCAGGCGGCACTGTCGAACCGCGGCGCACACAGCCAATCGATGGATCCGTCGCGCGCCACCAAGGCCATGGTTTCGCAGTTGCCGATGACGGCATAGTCTTCGATGAGGCGTGCCATGGAGGTGAAAGTGTTTTACCGCGCCTTGATTCTATCCGCAACGCGCAGGGCGTTTGCGACGATCGTCAATGTCGGATTGACCGCTCCGATCGACGGAAAGAAGCTCGCATCGGCGAGGTAGAGATTGTCGAGCTCGTGGAACTTGCAGTCGAGGTCAAGAACGGACGAGCGTGCATCGGTTCCGAAACGCGCGGTGCCCGCCTGGTGCGCGGTTCCACTGAGCGGAATGTTCTGGCCAAGATACAAGCTGCGCTGCAAGAGCAGCGGATGAGCTGCGGCAGAGTTGAGAACTTGCTCGAGCTTTTTTCTCAGTCGATGGTGTGCCTCCATGTTGTTCTCCGTGACCTCCAGCACCACTCGTTCGCCGTCATAGAAAATCCGATTCTCCGCACGCGGCAAATCCTCACTCGACAGCCAGAAACCCATTGAATGCCGCGCCATCTTCTCGAAGGGCATTTTCGGGACCCATTGCAACCAGCTCGGCAGCGCCTCGCCGCGTATTTGCGCACCGTGCGAAGTTGCACACATCTGGATCAAGCCGAGCGGGTATTGCCAGTCGTCACAGCCAAAGTAAAAGTCGCTGAGCGCGAGCGTTTTCTGAAATACTGTCTCATTGGGCTCGCGCATCAGCGCCATCAAGACGGATTGATTATGGCGCATGTAGTTGCGCCCCACCTGCCCGGAACCGTTGCCGAGCCCGTGCGGATGGCTGACGCTGGCCGATCGCAGCAGAAGGAGCGCCGATGACAGCGCGCCGCAGGCAACAACGACGACATCGGCTGAGTACTGCTCCCGTTGACCCCCTCTCGTGACCTGCACGCTCGTGACAGTCCTGCCGCGCGCGTCGGTTTCCAGCTTCGAGACATAGGCGCCAGTGAGCAGCACCATGTTCGGATATGACTTGAGTGCCGGATCGACGCACACAACCTGGGCGTCCGCCTTGCCGTTTAGCAGGCACGGAAAGCCATCGAAGGCGTCGCAGCGAATGCAAATGCTGGTCGGCGTCGGCTTGCCATCCTTCTCGTCGAGCAGGATCCCCAAGGGCAGATGAAACGGATGCAGGCCGCCTTGCGTCAGCCGCTCGCTCAGCGCCCGGATGCGCGGTTCATGGGAAACGGGCGGATGGGGGAAAGGCCCGCCCGCCGGCGGTTCGGTCGGATCCTCGCCGCGCGCGCCGTGCACATGGAAGAGGCGCTCCGCCTCGGTGTAGTACGGCTCGAACACGGCGTATTTCACAGGCCACGCCGGGGAGATCCCGTCCGCGTGGCGAATTTCCTCGAAGTCCCGCTCGCGCATCCGCAACAAGGCCGCGCCGTAGACTTTGGAGTTTCCGCCGACGTAATAATGCAATCCCGGATGAAAACTGCGGCCGTCTGCGCCGTACCAGATTTCCGCCGCTTGATAGGCGCCGTCGACGAATACGGTCTGCGCATCCCAATTGGCCAGCGAACGCGGCAAATAGTCGCCACGCTCAAGCAACAGGATTTGCCTCCCCGTTGCTGCAAGCTTGTAGGCAAGCGCTGCTCCACCGGGCCCGCTGCCGATGACAATCAAATCGTAGTGACCGTCCGTCATGGCTTCCACCGGTGGATGCGCGGCGCTCGATGCACGAAGCAGGCACGCCAATGCTCTAGGGAACGCTGCGGTTGCACAGGCGTTATACTGGCACGGAAAAAGGCGCAGCGGAGCACCCGATGCACCTGCGCTGCGAGTCAGGCACGAGGGTCCAAGCAAAACCTATCCATGCCCGCGACAGGAGTCGAGCCTTGCTGAGCATTGTTGTCGTCTTCGCAGCACGCTGCCTGATCATCATGCTGTTCCTGCCCTTCAGTGCACTCGACAAGATCCTGAACTACAAGGCAGCGCTCGGCGAAGCCGCGCAGGTCATGCCTGCGCGTTCAATCGCAGCAACTGTGATCTTCGCAGGGTTCATAGTCGAGGTGGTGATGTCGCTTGCCATCCTCAGCGGTGTCGCCGACCGCCTCGCCGCCGTTATTCTCGCGGGCTACTGCGTTGCCACGGCGTTGTTGTGGAAGCAATTTTGGAAGGCCCCGGACTTTCGCCTGCAGGGCGCGAGTCGCGGGCGCGAGACCTTTTGGGATTTTTTGAAGAACCTCGCTCTTGCAGGCGGTTTTCTGCTGCTGGCATTCGGCACGAACGCAGCGGGCGTAAAGCGCTTCCTTGATCACCCACTGGCATCGACNNGGGAGAAAGGACGAGCGGCGCGATGACGGTGATGGTCACCGTGCAGCCGGTCGGGTGGGTCGGCACCTGGCATGAAAATCCGCAGCCACAGTGGATCATCCCGCTTTCCGGCCGATGGTTCGTCGAATCGATGGACGGCACGTGTGTCGAGATGGGGACGGGCGAGCTGTCTTTCGGAGGCGATCAACATTGCCGCGAGCTGCAGGGGAAGCGTGGTCACCGCTCCGGTACGGTGGGAGATGTGTCAGCCGTACTGATGGTCATCCAATTCGACGGCGCGCCCGCACCGGCGTCGCCTTGCGGATTCCGTTGAGCACTCATGGACGGCTTTGATGTCCGGGATCCGCGGTTTGGCCACTTCATCCTTGCCAATGCGCCGCTCGAGGAGCTTGCAACCGGCTTTCGGTGGATCGAGGGATTGGTCTGGATGGCAGATGCCGGCTGCCTGCTGTTCCAGGACCTGCCGCGCGATCGCACCATGCGTTGGATAGAGGGCGCCGGAGTCTCCGTTTTTCGCGCGCCCTCAGGGTACGCCAACGGCCAGACGCGTGACCGGCAGGGCCGCCTAATTTCCTGCTCACATCGGGAACGCTGCCTGTTTCGCACGGAGCTTGACGGACACGTTACGCGACTCGTTGATCAGCATGGTGGGCGGCGCCTTAACGCTCCGAATGACGTTGCCGTGAAATCCGACGGCACCATTTGGTTCACCGACCCGCTCTATGGGATTCAAACTGACTACGAAGGCGGCCGGCAGAGCTCTGAGCAGCCGCCGGCGCTGTATCGCCTCGACCCCGATAGCGGTCGGATCACGGTCATGGCTGCGGACTTCGACGGGCCGAACGGGCTTGCATTTTCTCCCGACGAGAGCCGGCTCTACGTCAGCGAGACCGGCGATCAGACCACTGACGAGCCGAGGCAGTACATTCGGGTTTTCAATGTGGCGCCCGCCGGATGCTTAAGCGGCGGGGATGTATTCCACAAGGTCGCGCCCGGATATGCGGATGGGCTCTGCGTTGATGAGGACGGCAACGTCTGGGCGAGCGCGGCCGATGGTGTTCACTGCATCGACCCCGGCGGCCGACTGCTCGGAAAAGTCCTCGTTCCCTATCGCGTCTCGAACCTGACTTTCGGCGGCCCCAGCAAGAGCCGGCTCTTCATTGGCGGATCGCACACCCTCTATGCGATATTTCTCAATCGTCGCGGTACCGGATGGCCGTAGACGCCGTCCCGCATGGCACGATCTGCAAGCTGGCACGCTTCGCCCTTACCACCACCAACGCCGCCAGACTCGCCGCATTCTATGAGAGTGCCTGCGGATTCCGCAGGCTCCAATCTCAGTATTTGTTCGGAGTCGATTTTGAATTGCTGCTGGATGTGGAAGGCGGGGCGCACTGCATAACGCTCGGCGCCGGAGAGGAAATCCTCGAGATCCTGGAATTCGATCAACCGGGTCGGCTCTATCCGCGCGAGTCGTCGGCATCGGATCCCGCCTTCCAGCACTTCGCGCTCGTGGTTACCGACATGAAGGAAGCCTATCGGCGGCTGGCGGCTGTCGAAGGATGGCGCGCTATTTCTACGAACGGCCCCGAGCGCCTGCCGGTCACGTCCGGCGGCGTCAGCGCCTTCAAGTTCCGCGATCCGGACGGTCATCCGCTCGAGCTTTTGGCTTTCCCCCCGGGGAACGTGCCCCCGCGCTNNACCATTCCGCGATCTGCGTCCGAGACAGCGGGCGCAGCATCGCCTTTTACGCGGGCCTCGGACTCAACGAGGCGGCGCGCTCGCTCAACAGCGGGCCGGAGCAGGAGCGGCTCGACGGCATTCCTCAAGCGCGCGTGGCAGTCACAGCGCTCGCGCCGCGCCAAGGGACGCCGCATGTTGAGTTGCTGTGCTATCAATCAGCTGCGCACGCCGCCGCGCTTACCCTACGCAACAATGACGTCGCAACCACGCGTCTTGTGCTCGAGATGTCGAACGAGCCGCCAACGACGACTGCCAACCGTGCGGCGCGGCAGGTACTTGATCCTGATGGCCATCATCTGCTGATCGTCCCGGCTCTCAAATAATCAAGCCCATGCGATCTTCCATCGCACCGCAGCAATTGTGGCTGTCAGCAAAGCTGCCGTATGATTCTACGCGTGCGCCGTATGAAACTCGATTCGCCTACCGACGCAGGCCTGATGAATGCTCACGCGAGGCGCCAGCCTTAAAAGGGGATCCACATGAAAATCTACGATGGAACGGGTGCTTTATTTTCCGGCCGCATGTTCCTGGCAATGGGCGCACTCGTTGTGGGGCTACTCGGGACAGCAAGCGCTGAAGATAACGCTCGCTTCCATGGAGGCTTCAAAGTAAGCAGTGCGACCTTTGAGAGCTACTCCACGCTGCCGATCAGCATGATCGACAATTACGCGGTCAACGGCGTCAACGCGTGCTCATCCAATGGAGCCCCCGGCGGGGATCAATCACCGGAATTATCGTGGACGCGCGCGCCCTGGGGTACGCGTAGCTTCGTCGTTATGGCCTTCGATGAGACGGCTTCCTTTACCCATTGGGGGATGTACAACATCGCGCCCGACGTTAGAAGTCTTCCCGCAAACGCAGGCATCAGCGGCAGCACATACGGCGCGCAGATCATCAATGACGACGGCAGCGTCGGCTATGAAGGCCCTTGCCCGCCGCCGAATTACCTGCCGGCCATTCATCACTACGTCTTCACCGTCTATGCTCTCGACATGTTCCTGGATCTGCCGGCGTCGACGGACTTCCCTGCCGCAGCCGAGACGCTGCTGCACGCTCTCGTCACGGCGGTCGCCCAAGGACACGTGCTGGATAGCGCCACCATCAACGGCTTCTACTCGACCGCCCCGGCTACCTAGCAGCAAAAGTGCTAAGCCCCGCGACGCTCAGGTCCGGGGCGCGAGGTGCGCGGCGAACGGATGGTCGGATTTGACGCGTGACTCGCCACGCCGTCAGCGTGCGCCTGCAAGCGATCGATGCCGGTTGGGGGCAGGGACTATTTTTTCAGGAGCAGATGCCATTGCCGCGGCAGCTGCATTGCCCTGATGTTAGGCAACGCTCATGCAAACGCGTCGATGGCGCGCGCGATCTTAGGCTGCTTTATCCGCCAAAACCGCCGCGAGCTCCGCACGGGCATCCTTCAGCGAGCGCCGCAGGGCGTATGTGCTGAAGCCCGAGTGAATGCGCGCAAGCAATTCTGTGTCACGGACTTTTTTCGTCAGATAGTCATCGACGCCAGCCCGGTATCCGACCTCGTAGTCAAGGGTGTTGTCTCGGGCCGTCAGCATGATGATGTATGAGTCGTCCATGCCGCGAGCGCGCAGGCGTTCCGTCAGCTCAATTCCATTCATGACCGGCATCGACCAATCGACCAGCAGTACGGGAATACACCGTCCCTCGAGCAAGGCGAGCGCCTCTTCGCCGTTGGCTGCGCGCGCAACCTCGAAGCCGCGAGCCTCGAGGCGGTCCGCCATGAGCATCCGCTCAAGTTCATCGTCATCAACGATAAGGATTGCGAGCTGCATGTCCTTTGCAATTGCCCTGAGCCGGCCCGTAACGGCGCCCATCTCGATGGTGTCTTCATGCTCCATAACCGACTTCTCCTCACTGTCCCTGTTTGGGCCATTCGCTGGTCTGACCGCGCGGGGTCAAATCACAGCAGTGGCTGCCGGTTGAGGCGAAGACCACTAGCTTATTGAATCTTCGGCTGTTCCCGGAGGCATTCTCAAAGGATCCAAGCTGCGACGCAAGGACGCAACGTTCATAACGTGATGCACCATGGTATTTGCCACGCAAGTTCCCTCCAGGAGCGCCCAATCTTCGCCTCGTGCCTCGCTCAAGCCGCAAATCGCCTAGATCCTTGCCTCTGCCTGAGAGGGGACGCAGACCCTCCATTTCGCAAGCCCGGCCCTCCGACGCGACTCCTCTTTTCACGACTGCGTGCCGTAATGATCGAATACGCGCAATCCCTTGAGAGCCGCGATTCACATGGAGCAAGCGGCGCAGTAATGCCGCATTCCGGGCTCCCCGCGCATCGACCGGATAACAGTGCTCATCGAGTGCCCTCCTCGCTGGCCGGCGTGCAGTCATCGCGGCTGAATTTCGGTGGTGCCGCGCCGCAACGCACCGCTGCTGGGCGAGCTTGCAACTCGGACGCTCGCCAATGCGCTCGGCGCTTAGGCCCACAGGAACGGTGCTACAATTGCGAACGCCTTTGCGCCGTACTTTATAAGAGCGCTGACTGCATAAGAATATTGGAGGGCACGCGTCGTGATTGTAGGAATGTCGGTATCGGCCTTTACGGCGTTTCACGTCATCCTAAATCTGATAGGCATCCTCACCGGCATCACGGTCGTGTTTGATATGTTGAGTACCATGAGGCGCAATGGCTGGACCGTGGGCACTCCGCACTGATCTACCCCTGCGTCGTGAGCGTCCTCTATTCAAGCGCGCGCACCTGCCTGCTGGTTCTCTGCACGGTGCTGATTGGAGCCGTTGCTTACCCTTCGGCAAGCCGCGCCGCAACGGCTCCGGCTCACGGCCTGTGGGTTTGGAAAAGCCGCGTCGTGCTGCACGCTCCCCAGGATGCACAGTCATTGCGCGACTTCTGCCACTCTGAAGATATCAATGAAATATATTTGTCGGTTTCCGAGGAGGCGAACAAGTTTGATGAACAGGCGCTGGGCCATCTCATCGACGTGCTCCACAATGCGAAGATCCGCGTCGAGGCGCTGATATCGAGCACGACTGCCGATGCCGGGGGGCAATCGAGGATCAAGCTACTGGAGCGCGTGCGGATGATCCTGCGCTTCAACCAGAGACACGGCGCAGACCAGTTCGACGGAATCCACCTGGATGTCGAGCCGCAGCAGCGCCCGAAGAACAAAGGCGAAGGAAACCTGCGGTTTCTTCCCGGCCTTGTGGATACCTATCACGCTGTGCGCGCGCTCGCTGAGCCGCGCGGACTCACAGTCAACGCCGATATCCAGAGCAAGCTGCTCAAGGGCGATGCCGCGCAGCGACGCGCGCTCCTATCCTCGCTACCCCGCGTGACGTTGATGCTCTACGAATTGAGCAGCCCGGATGATGGCAAGAGCGTGGAAGAGAAGGCCGAGAAACTCCGCGAGAGCAGTCAGAGAATGCTCGGCATGGCCTATCAGGGCCTGGAAGACCCGAATCTCGCTAAGCTCGCAGTCGCTTTGCGCACACCGGATTACGGGAAGCTGCTTGCGCAGATGTTGCACACCCTTGATGAGGCCAATGCCACGAATCCGCATTATCTGGGATGGGCACGGCATTCGTACAACGATGTTCTGAAGTAGCAGCCGAGAGTGGATCTGCTCGGGGTCCCCACATTTTAATGCAAGAGCATCTACAAAGCGCGATCGGTCTTATCGTCCTGCGTCTGATCGCATGGCTGCTCAGTGAGCGCCGCAGGATCGTGCCGTGGCGCTTTGTGGCCGTCGGTACAGGGGCGCAAATTGCTCTGGCAGCAATACTTCTTGAGCTGCCGTTCGTCACGAGGATCTTTGACGGACTCAACCGAGGAGTGCTTGCAGTCCAACATGCCACGGAAGCGGGCAGTTCCTTCGTGTTCGGCTTCCTTGGCGGAGGCCCGCTGCCGTATGAGGAGACGCGCGCAGGCGCGAGCGTCGTGTTCGCATTTCGATTCCTGCCGCTCGTGATTGTCGTAAGCGCTTTGGCGGCCGTACTGACTTACTGGCGCATCCTGCCGGCGATCGTACGAGGCTTTGCGTGGCTGTTCGAGCGCTTCATGCGAATCGGCGGTGCGGTCGCCGTATCCTCCGCCGCCAACGTCTTCCTGGGCATGATCGAGTCGCCAATTCTAATACGACCCTATATCAAGCAGCTCACGCGCAGCGAGCTCTTCACCGTCATGTGTGTGGGTCTTGGCGGCGTCGCCGGAACTGTTCTCGTGCTTTACGCGACCATGCTGGCACACACGATCCCAAATGCAGCCGGGCACCTGCTGATTGCTTCTATCATCACCGTGCCGGGCTCCATCGTGATCGCCCGCATCATGATCCCCGAAATATCGCCACCGACGCCGGGAAAGCTCGTATTGGACCAGGACGTGCACGGCACGATCGAGGCCATCATGCAGGGGGCAAAGCAGGGCCTGGAGCTGTTCTTGAACATCGTGGCAACCCTGCTCGTCTTCGTTGCTCTGGTTTATGTCCTGGATGCGCTCCTTGGCTTGCTGCCGACAGTTGCCGGCACGGGGCTGACGCTCGAGCGAGTGGCGGGGTGGATGTTTGCGCCGATTGCGTGGCTGGTCGGTGTGCCCTGGAACGAGGCGCGGACTGTGGGCTCTTTGCTGGGCACGAAGAGCGTGCTCAACGAGTTGCTTGCCTATCGCCAGCTTGCCGCTCTGCCGCCCGGAGCGCTCAGCGAGCGCAGCCGCCTGCTCGCCACTTATGCGCTTTGCGGCTTCGCGAACTTCGGCAGCGTCGGCATCCTCGTGGCGGGACTTGCGACGATGGCACCGTCGCGCCGCACCGAGATCGCGAAGCTCGGGATCCCTGCCCTCGTTGGCGGCACGCTGGCGACCTGCGGAACCGCAGCTATCGTCGGTCTGCTCATGTAGAGCCCTTGATCGGCGCAGTGAAACCACAGCGGCAGGCGTCAAGCCCGGCGAGGTTACGCACCCGGCGCGTATAGCCCCAACGCCCGGCCTCGCTCCTGCACGAGAGCCAAAACGGCATCAATGACAGGCGTCGCCACGCCCGTAAGCCGACCGAGCTCTTGGACGGCGGTCACGAGGGCATCGATCTCCAGGGAGCGGCCGCGCTCCAGATCCTGCAGCATCGACATCTTGTGGCCGACCACCGAGCCGGCGGCCGCAAGCCGTCGATCCATCATCTCCGACGGGATCTGTATTCCGAGCGCCTCATTGACCGCGCGGGTCTCGAACATCATGACCTTACATAGTGCGCGCAGCGCCGGCTCGGCGGTAATGCGATCGAGCGTGGCGCCGGTCAACGCACTGATCGGATTGAAGCAGACGTTGCCCCAGAGCTTGAGCCAGATGTTCCAGCGGATATTCTCGCGCACGGGCGCATCGAATCCTGCGTCGTTAAGGGCCTTGCTCAGCGCCATAACGCGGCTCGATCGACTGCCATCGGGTTCCCCCAACGTGAACCTATTGAAGTCGTGATGCACGATGACGCCCGGCGCTACGACTTCACACGCAGGATCAACGACACAGCCGATCGCGCGCAGCGGTTGAATGCTGTCCCATTGCCGGCCGCCGCAATCCACTGAGTCGAGATGACGTCCATCGAACCGGGTACCGGCTTTGTAGAAGTACCACCAGGGAATCCCGTTCATCGCCGTGACCACAGCGGTGGTCGCGCCCAGCAGCGGGGCGAATGCGGCGGCCGAATTGTAGGCTTGATGCGCTTTTAGCGCACAGATCACAAAGTCCTGCGAACCAAACGCACGCGGGTCATCGGCGGCTGCGACACGAGCGAGCTTTTCGCGCCCTTCAATAATGAGCTTGAGCCCGCGTTCCTGAATGGCCTGCAGGTGGGGTCCGCGCGCGATGACGCAGACGTCGTGACCCGCCAATGCCAGCTCGACGGCGAGGTAGCCGCCGATCGCACCGGCGCCGAAAACACAGAACTTCATCTACTGTGGCCGGAGCTGCAATTGAACACGTGACCCTGCGCCGCGTCGACTTCCTGGCGCTTACAGATCGGCCAAGGTCTTGACGTGCGCGACGGCGCTTCTGCCGAGCGCCGCAAGATTGTAGCCGCCCTCCAGCATCGAAACGATGCGCTGTTGCGAATGGCGCGCAGCCAGCGCCATCAATTCGCGGGTGATCCACACATAGTCGGCCTCAACCAGGGCGAGGCCGCCGAGCAAATCCTCGCGGTGAGCGTCGAAGCCTGCGGAGATCAGGATCAATTCCGGCTTGAAGTCCTCGAGCGCCGGCAGCCATTCCCGTTCGATCACCTTGCTCGCCGCGGCGCCGCCGCTGCCGGCGGCCAGCGGCACATTGATCATGTTGGGTGCGGGACTGTCCGTGCCGCTGTTGGGATAGAAAGGGTGCTGGAAAAAGCTCGCCATCAGCACGCGTTCATGCCATTGCGGCGCGCTGAAAATCTCCTCCGTGCCATTGCCGTGGTGCACGTCGAAGTCGACCACCGCGACACGCTTGATGCTGGTTTTTTCCAACGCATAAGCGGCCGCTACGGCGACGTTGTTGAATATGCAAAAGCCCATCGACCGGTCCTGGGTGGCATGATGGCCACACGGACGCACCGCGCAGAATGCATTGCGGGCATGCCCGGCCACCAACTCGTCGATCGCCAGGACACCCGCACCGGCTGCGCGCCGTGCCGCGTCGAGGCTGTGCGGGTTCATGGCCGTGTCCGGATCAAGCTGCACATAACCCTGTTCCGGCGCGTGCTCGAAAATGAGGTCGACGTATGAGGAGCGGTGCACCCGCTTCAGATCGTCGGCACTTGCCAGCGGCGCCTCCAGACATAGCAGTTCGTCGAGCAGACCCGAGGAGCGCATCTGCTCGTTGATGGCCGTCAGGCGCTCGGGGGATTCCGGATGGCCGGGTCCCATCTCGTGACGCAGGCAATCAGGGTGAGTGATGTACGCCGTCGTCATCGGTCGTCCGGCAGAGCGCCCCTCAGTATTGGCGTCAGGAGATACGGCTGTCCAATGCTCGATGAAGCCAGCCCATTGGCTGAGCTACGCCGACCCGAACACATTATGCAGGATCTCATTTTTCGACCTGGCGAATCACACGCCGAGAACTGTGCCGACGCTTAGGCCGGCTTCTGCACAGAATTGAGCAGCGGGAAGTTTCTTGCCGTCGTCGAACCTGAGCATGAGCACTTCGATGTGGCCTCCCTGCGCCGTCACGAGCAAGCTCTTCTCGGCTATCGCAGCGACGGCGCCGATGCTACCTTTGACCTGCGAGAAAGTGCGCACGGGGTGCTTGCGGGCGTCGAACAACTGCAGCTTCTTGCCGTTTAACGTCGTCCAGGCGCCCGGCGCCGGATTGCAGCCGCGGATGAGGTTGTAAATCAGATCGACGTGGTTGTGCCAGTTGATGCGGGCTTCGCCGACACGGCACCAACCTTCGTAACTCGCCTGGGACTCATCCTGTGGCGTCTGCGTGGCGCGCCCGCTCACCACCAGATCGGCAGCCTCTTGAAGCGCGATGATCCCCATGGGAAACAGATGATTAAAGTAGACAGTCCCGAGCGTGTCGTCTTCGCCTATCGGGATCTCCTGCCGAAGGATGACCGGCCCTTCGTCGAGGCCGTCGGTCGGCCGAAATATCGTCAGGCCCGTGCGCGTATCTCCCCGAATGATCGGCCAGTTGATGGAGCTTGGCCCCCGATACCGGGGCAGCAGCGATGGGTGGTACTGAATCATGCCGTGGTTTGGGATGTGAGCGAAGTCCTGGGGTACGAACTGCAGCACGTAAGCCATGACCCCGATATCGACGTCGAGCGAGCGCAGCGCCGCGGCTGCCTCCTGTGTCTTGAGGGAGGACAATTGCTGCACGGGAATGCGCGCTTGCTCGGCGGCAACACGGAGCGGATCGGACTTCGCGCCCGCCTTCTCGGGGGCGCAAAAGACGCCTGCGACGGTGTCGCCCCGGCTAACAAAGGCCTCGAGAACTGCCTTGCCGAAATCCTGCTGTCCAATAATGGCAATGCGCACTCGTCATTCTCCGCAATTCGCATCAAGCGCCACAAGGTCGGTCGCGCTGGCAAGATTAAACGTCGCCTGGCAAATCGGCCAGCATGTGCGGCGGTCCGCGCCGAACCCTGGACGCAATATCTCGAAGCAACGTGGCTCTTGCACGGCGCGCAAGGCCGGGCTTGCAGGCGGAGCGAAATCGCCCCGGAGCCAAGGGAAGACACGCGGCGGCCGCATTCTCCGCGGCGGCCCTCCAGCGATGACTGAAACGTGGCAATAAAATCTGCGGCTTCGCCCTGGGCAGCGGATTGTGTACTTACCCTCATATCTCATATATGTTGTAACGGCGTAACCCGCACCAATAGAGCACGCCGTAGCCATGCGAACGTGCCCAACTTGACTGTCATAGAGCGCAACGCAACTCGCGTCGCGAACACGGCCTCTTGGCCGCGGAAGGATGTCCGATGTCTGAGTTAGGACTGGCGCATTGCATGACACCCCGCCCGATGTCCTTGGGGCCGGCGCCGAGGCGCGGCATGCTGCGATCCAGACTTGATCAGCGCAGGACGATTACCAAAGCTTAGGCAGCACATCCTGATCAAAGGAGATTCAATGGCCGGTCGCAATTTTCTCTTCGTCCCTGGACCCACCAACGTTCCCGATCGCATCCTGCGGGCTATGCATGTCGCGATGGAAGACCATCGTTCTTCGATCTTCCCGGAGCTCACACGCGCCTGCCTGAATGGTTTGAAGCCGGTGTTCAAAACGACGACCGGCAACCCGATCCTCTTCCCCTCCTCCGGCACGGGTTGCTGGGAAGCCGCGCTGACGAATTGTCTGGATTCAGGCGCCAAGGTGCTGACGGCGCGCTTTGGTCAATTCAGCCATCTCTGGGTAGATATGTGCATGCGGCTCGGCTATGAAGTCGAGCTTTTGGAAACCCCCTGGGGCG
>PLIX01000180.1:15790-24737 GCA_003140135.1 Gammaproteobacteria bacterium | reverse complement strand
CTGTCAGGCCATAATGTCTAGGTCGCAACACTACCGCTGGTCGGGTACCGACCAGCGGTAGGCGCTGGGCTTGCAAAGCCGTTGCGCGCCTTTCGAAGCAGACGGCTTTGATGAGTTCACACTTTGCGCGCGCGGCACCTCAGCTTCTCAGGCGGGCGCGCAGACGCACTCGGATCCTAAGACGTTGAACGAGCCATGCTGAGTCCGGCGGTCAGACGTGCCGACCACTCTGCGCGCGTTTGACTCCAAATCTCGACGGGCGAATCCTCAAACGGGGGCGGCAGACGCCCCGGGCCGCGATTGCGAGAACCCAGCCTGCGAGCCACCGCCTGTGAGGCGTGATTGTCCGGAGCAATGGAGTGGATCACCTCCGTCCAGCCCAGCGTAGAGAAGGCCCAGTCCATCGCCGCAGATGCTCCCTCGGTCGCGTAGCCGCGACCCCAGGAGTCACGAACCAGACCCCAACCTACTTCAGTGCCGGGCCACCCTTCCGGATACCACGGGCCCAACCGTCCAATCCAACGACCGCTTGCCTTCTCGATCACCGAGAACATGGCAAAGCCCTGCAGATGCCACGCGCCCGCCATCACCATAAGTCCGCGCCAAGCAAGAGCGGGCGGCTGCGGCCCACCGATAAAGTGCGACGCCTCGGCGTCCGCTAATAGCGCAGACCAAGGACCGAAGTCCTCCATGCGGGGCGGCCGCAGCAACAATCGTGGCGTATCGAGCTGTAAGAAGTCCGAGCTCACGCGGCGACCTTATCACAGCCGATCTCTTTATGAATCAAAGAGTTAATGAGGCAGGCTGTCACCGATACCGGCATCAATCCCTTCCACAAAGTCAGCGGGCTTCATCACTCTTCGATGCCGAGCTCGTGCAAGATGAATGCATATTCGACTGCGGTGTCGTGGTAGCGCTGAAAGCGCCCAGACTTGCCGCCGTGGCCCGCAGACATATTGACGCTGAAGATGAGCGGATGCCGGTCGGTCTTGGTGGCGCGCAGCTTGGCGACCCATTTGGCGGGCTCATAGTACTGCACCTGCGAGTCCCACAGGCCGGTGAAGACCAGCATGGCTGGGTAATCTTGCGCCCTGACGTTGTCATAGGGCGAATAGGAGAGCATGTAATCGTAGTAGACCTTTTGCTTCGGATTGCCCCATTGGTCAAATTCGTTGGTCGTGAGCGGAATGCTTTCATCGAGCATGGTGGTGACGACGTCGACAAAGGGGACGTAGGCGATGATGCCGCGATAGGCCTGCGGCGCCATGTTGGCCACGGCTCCGATCAGTAGTCCGCCCGCGCTGCCGCCTTCGGCAAACACCTTGTCCTTGGCGCCGTAACCATGTTTCACCAGAAATTCGGTCACATCGATGAAGTCCGTAAACGTATTTTTCTTATGCAGCAACCTGCCGTCCTCGAACCATTGGCGTCCTAGTTCCTGGCCGCCGCGCACGTGCGCGATGGCCACCACGAATCCACGCTGCAGCAGGCTCACCCAATTGGGGCGGAAAGTCGGATCCGTGGAAATGCCGTAGGAACCGTACGCGTACTGGTAAAGGGGTGCGGCGCCATCGATGGCTGTCCCTTTCGCATAGGCTACCGATACGGGGATCTGCGTGCCGTCACGTGCCGTGGCGTGCAGAAACTCCGTGACGTAGTTGCCTGGGTTGTAGCCGCCGAGGACGTCCTCTGTCTTCTTAAGCTCCTTAAGGCCGGTGTGCATGTCGTAGTCGTAAGTGGTGCGCGGCGTTATGAGCGAGCTGTAGACGTAGCGCACGGTCGTGCTGTCGATGCCCGGAGTCTGCACCAGCGTCATCGAGTAAGCCGGCTCGCTTGAATCGATGACGACGTCGCGGCCGCCGTCCCAGGACCGCAGTCGCAGTTTGAGCAGGCCGCCGGAGTGCTCATTGATCGCGAGGTAACTGCGCGAGACTTCGAAGTTCTCAACCAACACATCGGGTCGCGGCGCTACCACATCGCGCCAATTGCGCTTGTCGCCGCTGCCCGCAACGGGCGNNCGTTTTGAAGTGCAGCTGCGGGTCCGACGCGTCGGCGTAGCGCACTTCGCTTTGTTGCGTGCTCTGCAGCGCGATAAACCTATACTTCTCGGACCGACTCACGCCGACGTCCATGTAATAGCTGTGATCCGCCTCCTCGTAAACGAGTGCATCCTGAGTCTGGTCCGCTCCGAGTCGGTGTTTATGCACGCGCACCGACAGCAGCGTCACCGGGTCCTTTTCCACGTACAGCAGGGTCTTGTTGTCGGCGGCCCACACGAACTGCGGCTCGACATTCGTCAATGAATCGTGCAGCAGCGCACCGGTTGCCAGATCCTTGATCTTCAGCGTGTACTGACGCCGGCCAACGTCGTCCTCCGTGTACGCGAGCAGGCGCCCGTCGCGGCTGACCTCGGCGGCACCGATCTGAAAGTATTCATGGCCTGCGGCCATCGCATTGCCGTCGAGCATGATTTCCTCGGCAGCGGTCAATTCACCCTTGCGGCGCGCGTAGATCGGGTAATCCTGGCCGGGTACGAAGCGCGTGTAGTACCAGTAGCCGTGCTCGTTGACAGGCACGCTGGCATCGTCGGGTTTGATCCGGCCGATCAACTCATCGTAGAGCTTCTGCTGCAACCCCCGCGTCGGCGCCATCACGGCGTCGCGGTAAGTGTTTTCCGCGCGCAGATAATCGAGTACTTCGCTTGACTGACGCGTGTCATCACGCAGCCAGTAGTAATCGTCCATGCGATCGCCATTCGGCGAAGGCACCGCATAAAGTCTCTTGGCGGCTACCGGCGGTGCGGGTGCGACGGCGGCATTGACGGCAGACGGATGAGGCACGACGATTTCTGCTCCACGTTGTGGTTGGGGTACACATGCACCGCCCAGCAAGCCAGCACACGTTAGAGACATCATTTGACAGAGCTTGCGCATACTCATTACTTAATGACCGCATCGACTCCTAAGCGAACCATATCACGAGGCAGCAACCGCCTTCCTAAAGTGCCTGACCTAACCTGCAAAACTGCAGGAACAGATCCTTGGAGGCCGCGCGCGAGTACGCATAATGCGTAGCCTGCTCAGGTTGGAGCGCACATGCTGCAAGTCGCCGCGTCGCTCCAGAGCTTTCATTGCAGCTGCCTTCCGCACGGCCTTGCGCCGCCCGCAAGCGGCATTTTTCGCCGTGCCGTCGATACTAGATGCTCGCATACAGCTGCCAGAATGCCGCTGCCGCCGCTGGCAGGTTTGCGCTCCATTCGCCCGCGGCGGCATGGTCCGCACCGTCCGTGATGTATTTTGCGCAGGCAAAATCAACGCCTTCGAGCCGACAGACTTTGGCGTACGCATACGCCTCCATGTCAACGACCTCGCAATGCATGACGCTCTCGCCGGTCGCAAATGAGTCGCCGCTGCCGCACAGGCCCTGCGGCAATTGGGCGAAGGCCGGCGCAAAATAAAGTTCAGCGGGAACGTCGTCAAAGGGCGTCACGCCGTACGCGAAGCCCAGTGCGCGCACATCCATGTCGCGTTGCACGAAGCGGTGACAGCCGACCAGCGTGCCGGTGACAAACCGGCGGCTCCCGGCGGTGCCGAAATTGATCACGAACGGCGCCGCCCGTCCGGCGTGTCGGTAGGCGGCGAGCCGCCGTGTCAGTGCAATCGCCGAATTGACCTTGCCGAGGCCGGTATACAGCACCGGCACGCCGTGCTGCTCAAACAGCCCTTGGCTCTCGATGTCCAGAGCCATGACGACAAGGCGCGCCGGCAACGATCCCGACTCGGTTGTCGATGCTTCAAACGTAGTCGATGACATAGCGCAGCGCGTGCTGGCGCCAGATGAACGGCGTCCCGGCGAGTCTTAGATCGATGAGCGCGACCAGAGCGCCAACTTCGTAACCCGCGTACCCGCAAAGCTCAGCGGCCGCGCGCATGGTGCCGCCAGTGGCAAGCACATCGTCCACCAGCAGCAGCCGGCCGTCGCCGCGCTGCATCTCCAGGATACCGGTGCCGTACTCGAGCGTGTACTGCATGTCGACGACCGGTGGCGGCAACTTGCCCTGCTTGCGAATCGGCACAAAGCCTTTGCCCCGGCGCGCAGCGAGCGCTGCTGCCAGAATGAAGCCACGCGATTCAACGCCGGCGACGGCATCGATGCGGCTCCATTCCTCAACATTTAGCAGCCGTTCAACCGCGTCGATGGTCGGCTGGAACTGCATGCGCAGCAACGGCGTGATATCGCGGAAAAGGATGCCCGGACGCGGAAAGTCGGGCACGTCGACGATATGGCGCTTTAGGTCGATCATGGGGCTCTAGCTTAGCGCGGAAAAAGCGCCGCGGGCGCGCTGTTCGCTCCCGCGCGTTTCAGATTTTTTTACGCGTCGCGCGGCGCACGCCGCGACGACCGGTGAGCCACTTTCGCTTCAAATCCGTGCGGGTGGCCGTTTCACAAGCTCACGGGCGACCCGCGCTACACGGCCATGCTGCGTGCGGCGAACCCGCAGTGAGCGCGATTCATAGGCGGATCATCTATCAATTGAGGAGTTTGCGGCGCGGCCGGTAGACTCCCGCGTGGGGAGCGTCGGGGCGCCTGCGACGCGGCAATCACCGCCAGGTTCTCTACGCTTCTGCCAACTCTTTGGGGCCAAAGCTGACCCCGCAAGAATGGTTCGGGCAGTAGCCGCCAGGGTTCTTGGCGAGATACTGTTGATGATAGTCTTCTGCGTAATAGAACCCCGGTGCATCCAAAATCTCGGTGGTAATCGCTCCCTTGCCCGCCGCCTTGAGTCGCGTCTCGTATACGCGCTTGGACTCCTCCGCCGCCTCGCGCTGCTCCTCGCTCGAAACGTAGATCGCAGAGCGGTATTGCGTGCCCGCGTCATTGCCCTGGCGCATCCCCTGGGTGGGGTCGTGCGATTCCCAGAAAACCCGTAACAGCGCCTCATAGGAGATGACCTTCGGATCGAAGATCACCCGCACGACTTCAGCGTGGCCCGTGCGGCCGGAGCACACCTCCTCGTAGGTCGGATTGGGTGTGTAGCCACCAGCGTAGCCCACCGCGGTCGAATAGACTCCGGGCAACTGCCAAAACAGCTTCTCCGCTCCCCAAAAGCATCCAAGGCCGAACACGGCCTCGGAAAGACCGGCCGGAAAGGGCGCAACGATGCGCCGGCCGTTCACAAAATGCGTCTGCGGAACGGCGAGCGGGGCGCTCCTCCCCGGCAGTGCGTCCTTTTCGGAGGGCATTGCTGCTTTGCTGCGAAACAGAGCCATGTGCTTCACCGTTAAGTAAGAACGAGTCAGAGAGTGTGGGGACCCCGGGCAGGCAACTCAAGCCTCCGGTACTGGCGATTTTGCAAGTTGGCCTCGCCCGAGCTATAACAATAGCGTTCCAGCCGCGGTTCCTACCGCGCAGGGGCGACACAGATGGCGCGTCTTCACATCTCCGGTCTCGGGTGCGTTACTCTCGCCGTGGCGCTCGCCATTTGGCTACCCTGCGGCGCGCTCGCCGCCGCACCCGAAGCGATGAGCAGTATGGTCCTCAGCGGCGGCAACTCGCTTCTTGCCGAAGGCTCGATCGCTTTGCAGGCAGGCCGGATCTCCGAGGGTATTCGACTGACGCAGGAAGGATTGAAGGATGAGACTGATCCGCACGAAGCGGCCAGCGGTCATTCAAACCTGTGCGCCGGATATGTGCTCTTGCGCGAATGGGCGCAGGCGCTCGAGCACTGCAATATGGCCGTCGAGCTCGACCGCAGGAACTGGCAATCCTTCAATAACCGGGCAGCAGTCCATGCCGGACTCGGTGAGTACGATCTGGCATTGGCGGATGTGCATTCGGGACTTGAGCTCGAGCCGCAATCGAGCATCCTGCAAAAGAGTCTGGCGGTCGTGGAGCATAACCAAAAGGTCATCACCAAACGCACGCGCTCCGTCCTGCACTCCTGAGAACGAAGCATGCCCGTAGGCATCAGTCAGCCACAAAACCTGCGCGCGCCTCCCAATGAACGCCTGCAGCCTTTCGGCGTTCGCGTCAGCCTCCCGGTGGGCGATCCCATGCGCAAACTCCTGGGGCCGCAGTGGCATCGGCTGCATTGGTATGCAACGCCGGACGAGCGCGATGCGGCGATCACCGAGATGAGTCGACGGCATGAGTACTCGCGCGCGACCGATGTACCTTCGCTCGTCTTCGAGAAGGTCGAGAAACTCGCGGAGAGTCGCGGCCTGTAGCGCCTTTAGAACGTGCGGCCGAGAAACAGATAGAAATTCCGGGTTCCGCCGTCACCCACGCCGCTGCCGATATAGACCGGGCCGATGAGCGTGTCGAGCCCGAGGAACAAGCTTGCATCCTTGTGGGCCGACCCCCAACTCGCATCGCCGCGCTGCTGCCAGACGTTGCCGACTTCGAAGGAAGTGCCTATGTAGACCGGGACATCGAGAAACCCGGGTCCGCCGCGTCCGATCTGGCGATAGAAAAGTAGGCGCGCAATGCCATAGTTCGGACCCAGCAGCGAGTCCTGCTTCAGCCCCGAGAGGTTAAGAAAGCCCCCGAGCTGGAAGAGCTTGCGCACGTCGGTCGTCGTCCCGTCGAGCGTCGTACCTGCCGAACTCCAAAAGACCGCGGTCTGCCGACCGAAGCTGCGCGCGGCCAGATAATTGACTGCAAGGCGATCGCCGTCCTCTCCCGAGCCCAATGCAGTGCGGTCGCCGCGCCATTCAAACGAGGCCTGCTGTCCATCGCGCGGGAAATTGACATTGTCGAGCGTGTCGTAGGACAAACGCACAAAGAATTCCTTCTCATCGAAGGCCCCGGTGTTCAGAATCGGGTCGCCGATGATGAGACTGGAATCACCTACATCGCGCACCAGGCCAGTTCGAATCTCGCCCCAGTTGCTGAAATCCCTGCCGAAATCCATGCCGTACTCGAACGTGCGCACGCGATACTCCGCGATGCGGCGCTGATCCTCGAAGAGGTACAGATCCTGCGCTTCGATTTGCGCGTGCGGCGCGAGGAAGTACGGCGATGTCTGCGAAAACGGCAGCCACACTTCGCTCGCAACCCTCGAGGTCTCCCCGACCTGCAGGTCCGATACCCACTCGCCTCCGGCCGCGGTGATTTCCGATTGGATGAAGCGCGCGGCGGCGTTGTAGTACGAATTCCCCGCGAAATCATCCTGCAGATTGAGCCCAAAGCGCACGTAAGTCGGGCCCCAGGAATTGCGCCGTGCGGTCAGCGCCAGCCCGTATTGACCGTCGTCGTCCTGCACGATGCGGTAGTCGATGCCTTCGAAATTCTCTCCCCCATAGAAAGATGTCACGCGTTTTTGCAGCTCGCCAGAATCCGCCACCGCTCCGATCTGATCATCAAAGAGCTTATGCAGCGCCGCCGCATAACGCTCGGAACCCGGGTCGACGCGCACGAACTCGATGCGCGGCGGCGTTTCTCGCGTCGCGGCGCGCCGCTGCGCATAGCGCTCGTAGGAGCCGGCATCGACCGCAAGCGCCAGCAACTCGCCCTGCGCGGCGAGCGCGGCCTGTTCGCCCGCCGCGACGGCCCGCGCGACAATGCCAAAGTCGAACGGCGAGTCCTCCCCGAGTATCGGCGCGATGCGCACATCGCTCTTCGACAGACTCTCGAGCTGCCGCTGCTCGTTGCGCCTGATGAGGATGGCGAGCATCTGATTCGAAATTGCCGGAGCGCTGGTGAGTTTGTCGCGCGTCACGAGCGGCGTGCTCACATCCACCACAATGAGGACATCGACGCCCATGGCGCGCGCCACGTCAATGGGCAGGTTCTCGGCGAGCCCACCATCGACCAAGAGGCGCCCATCGCGCTCGACCGGAGCAAACACGCCCGGCGCCGACAGGCTCGCGCGCATCGCGCTTGCAAGGTCCCCGTCGTGCATGACCACCGGGTCACCTGTTTCCAGGTCGGTTGCCACGGCGCGAAAGCGCGTCGGCAGTGCATCAAAGTCCGTGATCTCGGCGGTCGGCAGCGTCAGGCGCCGCAGGATCTGGCTCAGCTTCTGGCCCTGAATGAGACCCTTGGGAAGCTGGAAGTGGCGACTGCGCAGCCCGAGTGGAAAATTGACCAGGAAATTTTCCTCCTCCTCCTTCCTCCTGAAGGTGAGATCCGTACGCGTCGGACGATCGCGAAAAGCTTCCTGCCAATTCACCGACGTCATGATGGTCTCGATCTCACGTGCCGAATAACCGCTCGCGTACAGGCCGCCGACCACCGCGCCCATGCTGGTGCCGGCGATCGCATCGATGGGAACATGCAGATCGTCGAGCATCTTGAGCACGCCAATGTGTGCGGCGCCGCGCGCGCCGCCGCCCGACAGCACCACTCCGACGCGCGGCCGCGCGGCGCCCGCATGCGGCAGCGGCTCGGCGGGGCTCTGCTGGGCGAGTGCGGGACCTAAGGCCACAAGACATGCGAATGTCAATAAGACGTCGCAGATCCTGAATCGGGGCCTAACCAGCCGTGATGGATTCACCGTACAAGAATAGCAGCCCGGCGTGTGCGCGGTGTCTTCGATGGCTGATAATGAAGCCATGCCCCAAGGGTCGTGCGCCGCTCCACATCCCAAGCACATTCGCCGCCAAGGAGCGCCGGCTGCGCGCATCGCGCTGCTTGGCGTATTGGCCGCGACGGCCGGCGCGCGAGCGCAATCGCCTGCCGACAGCGATTGGGGTTATTACGGCGGGGATGCGCTGGGGCAGCATTTTTCGAGTTTGGCGCAAATCAATCGCGGCAATGTCGCGCAATTAAAGGTCGCCTGGACGTATCGCACGGGTGAGTTGGGGGCGGGGTTCGCGCAAGCAGCGCAGCTCGCATTCGAGGCCACTCCCGTGCTGGCATTTGGCCGACTCTACCTTGCGACGCCGACCAACATCGTCATTGCGCTCGATCCGGCGACGGGGCGTGAGCTGTGGCGCTATAACCC
>PLIX01000180.1:0-15681 GCA_003140135.1 Gammaproteobacteria bacterium | reverse complement strand
GGCTCGGCCGGCGCTGAGCCGCCGCAAAAGGATGTCGGACGCGGAATTGTGCGCGCCTTCGATGCGCGCAGCGGCGCGCTGCGCTGGTCTTTCGATACGCTGCCGGATGCATCGGCCCACGCCGCAGCGAATGGCTGGCACGCTGCGACTGGGGCGCATCCCTGGGCGGTCATGTCGGTTGATGAGAACCGCGGCTTGGTCTTTGTGCCCACCGGGTCCGCGAGTCCGAAGTTCTACGGCGCAGGGCGCGTCAGCAGCGATCGTTTCGCAGACTCGCTCCTCGCGCTCGATGCGGCAGGCGGACGGCTCGTATGGCAGCAGCAGCTCGTGCATCACGATCTGTGGGACTACGATCTAGCGGCTGAACCTGCGCTGATCGACATGACGGTACATGGCGTTCCGGTTGCAGCGGTGTTGCAGGCGACAAAAACGGGGATGCTGTTTCTCTTCGAGCGCGGCAGCGGCAAACCCATTTCCGCGATCAGTGAAACCCCGGTGCCGCAGAGCACGATCCCAGCGGAAGACGCATCGCCGACTCAGCCTTTTCCGGCAACACCCGCGCTCACCGAACGCCATGCACTCAAACCCGCTGACGCCTGGGGCACCACGTTTTGGGACCGGGGCCGCTGTCGCGAGCTGATCGCAAGATATCGCAACGAGGGCATGTTCACGCCGCCCGATCCGCGCGGCTCGATCCTGTGGCCGAGCATTCTGGGCGGCGTCAACTGGGGCGGTATTGCGTACGATGCGCATCGTCAGCGCGCGTTTGCCGCGGTCAACCGGGTACCGATGGTTCTGACGCTGAGCCCGCCGGACGAGCACGCTGAGATCAAACCATTGGTCTCTCCCTGGGGATTGCCCTGCACGGCTCCGCCCTGGGGCACGCTCGTGAGCGTCGACCTGCGCAGAAACCGCATTGCCTGGCAGGTACCGCTCGGTTCGACCGAAGGCCGCGGACCGTGGTTTGCACCCAGCCGTACCTTCGGCGTGCCAAACATGGGCGGTCCGATCGTGACCGCCGGGGACCTCATCTTCGTCGCCGCGGCCGAAGACAACTATCTGCGCGCGTTTGACATCGAGACGGGCCGCGAGCTGTGGAAATATCGCCTGCCCGCCGGCGGCCAGGCGACACCGATGACCTATCGAGCGGGCCGGGATCAGCGCCAGTACGTCATTATCGCCGCAGGCGGACACGGGAAATTGGGTACGGCCCGCGGCGACTTCGTCATCGCCTTTGCCGTGCCGGCGGCAAAGCCGTGACGGTACTGCCCCTGTGGAGATCGCCGCTGCAGCCCAGTAAGCTTGCGGCCTTTCACGGCAGGTGAGACTGGCATGCCCTGGCTCCTGATACTCTCGATCGCGATCCAGGTGTTGCTCATCATCCATTGCATCAAGACGGGGCGAAACCAGATCTGGATTTGGGTGCTCGCGCTGCTGTCCTTTCCCGGTGCAATTGCGTACGTGGCGGTGGAGGTCATTCCGGATTTGTTTCGCAGCCGCACGGCGCAACGCACGGCACGCGGAGTCAAGAAAGCGCTCGATCCGCATGCGGATCTGCGCCGCTACGAAAGCGAAGCCCGGGTGGCCGGCAATGTCGCAAGCCGCCAGCGCTATGCCGAAGCTCTCACGCGCGCGGGGCGCTACGACGAGGCGATCAGAGAACATCGGGCGAATCTCAATGGCTTGTACGAGCATGATCCGGATCTGATGCTGGGGCTCGCGCGCGCGCAGTTCGGCAAGGGCGATGCGGCCGCCGCGCGCGCCACGCTCGACGATCTCATCCGCTTGAACCCGCAGTTCAGGTCCCCCGAGGGACATCTCTTATATGCGCGCGCCCTGGAGGCCGAAGGCAACAAGGCCAAAGCGCTCGAGGAATACCGCGCGGTCGCTCCGGGCTTCCCTGGCGCGGAGGCGACTGCGCGATTCGTGCAACTGCTGGCGGCCGAAGGTCAGCGCGAAGAGGCGCGCAAGGTCGCGCGCGAGCTGCTAGAGCAGGCGCGCATTGCGCCCGCGCACTACCGTCGGGCGCAGAGAGAATGGCTCGACGTTGTGCAACGGGTGGCTCAGGGCTAAGCGCAGGATTTGCCTGCGGCGCGCGATCGCCAATAAGGCTGCGAGCAGCATCAGGCCATCAATGGCGCCGCCGCCGCCACTCGATGCTGGCGCCGTGACTACGACCTGCGCCGAGCCGCTTTGAGTTTTCACCGCCAGCGACACCGCCGTCACCGTCACGGTCAGCGTCCCCGACACTGTCGCAGGCGGGGCGTAAACACCCGCTGCCGAAATCGTGCCCAGCGCCGGGTTGCCGCCGGGCACATTGTTCACCTGCCAGCTCACCGCGGTATTGGTGGTGTTGGTGACGGCCGCCGTGAAGGCCTGCGTCATCATTCCGACTTGCAGGATCGCGCTCGTCGGCGAGACCGATACTGCGACCGGCGATGCCACCGCGACTGCGCTGAGGCAGGCGCTCGATGCCGCGCTCGCGGGGGCTGCCGTCGTCGCGGTTGTCGGCGAGATGGTGACGGTGGCGAAGTCGGATCGCTTAGGCATCGCATCGTCCAGCACTGTCAGCGTCACGGTGAACGAGCCGCTCGTCGGCGCCGTGACGGTGGTGGCCGCTGCGTTGGCGCTTGATACCGGGTGATTCGTGGGATCGCTGCTGACCCACTGATAGCCTGTGATCGTGTGATTGCAAGCAGCGGCGCTGCCGGCGGCCTGCAGTACGACATTGCCGCCGGCGATGACGCTCGCAGGCACGGCGACGGCCGCTATGGGCCGCAGAGCAGCGGCGACTGCTCCGGACGCGTTGGCCATGCCGGCGCCGCAGGTCGTGTCGTCCAACGTGCAAATGCATTCCGCATTCTGCACATCCGTCGGGCTTGCCGGGACGTGGCAGGACGGCGGCGGCGTGGGGTTTGTGTTGTCAATAGAGGTCTGCGGAAAAGGCTGGCTCCCCTCCTTCAGTCGCGCAATGAGCTCGCTCGATTTGAGATTGCCGTTCACCGCCAACATCAGCGCCGCAATTCCCGACACGATCGGCGCCGAGAAGCTCGTACCGAGGTTTGTATTGGTCTGGTCGGTGTAGCCGTTCGTGGTGGGCGTCGTGGTGCCGAGGTTATAGGTTGTATCCAGAGAATAGAGGCAGGCAGCACCCGCCACCGCCGTGCCGCAATTTCCAGCGGGCGCGCCGAGCGCGATTTCGGGGCCAAGATTGCTGTAACCCACCTTGGTACCGGCTTGGCGCAGACCCGCGATGGCCGCCACGCCCGGACAATTCGCCGGAGCCGCCACAAGTCCGCCTTCATTGCCTGCGGACGCTACGATGAGGACGCCCAACTGTGTCAGCTGATCAATGATGTCCTGATAGCTCGCCGGACAGCTGCCCTCCGCCCCGATACTGAGGTTCTCAATTTTCGCCGGGTAAGGATTGTCCGGCACGCCGTCGATGTGGATGCCGGCCGCCCACAGCATCGCCGCCTCGATGTCCGAGTCGTCGCCACCGCATTTGCCGAGCGCGCGCACCGGCAGAATCCAGCTGTTCCACGTCAGGCCGGCGACGCCAGTCGCGTTATCGGTGATGGCGCCGAGAATGCCGGCCACACGCGTGCCGTGCCAGGAACTCTCCGCCACGGTGCAACCCTTGAATTCGAGCGTGTTCGCCTCCGCCACCGTCACCCAATCGCCCGGGTCGGACGCATCCGGTCCCCGCCCCTCGCCGTTGTTACCAATACTCGGATCCGTTATGAAATCGTACCCTGGCAGGAGTCGGCCGCCGTCGCCCGCGCCCGCGCGCAGCAGATCCGGATGATCGAAGCGCACGCCGGTGTCGATATCGGCGATGACGATTCCGTTGCTGCCTGTCGTCACGTCCCATGCCGTGGCGCCATCGACCGCGCTCGGGGTGGTGCTGGAGTCCTGCAGATACCATTGATCGGGATAGAGCGGATCGTCCGGCGTGGACTGGATATAGCGTCGCTGATCGGGCTCTGCGTAAACGACCTCCGGGTCGGCGCGCAGGCGCGCGAGAGTTGCCGCCATGGGCTCGCCGGCTACGGCGGGCAGCACGTGCATCATGTGCAAGCTCGCCGTGATTCGATGGGATTCCTTCAATGCGAGGCCCGCGCGCTTGGCAAGTCCCATGACCGCATCCGCAGATGAGGTCTGCGTGCTGCTCACTCCCTCGCGCGCGCGCAATTTAACGATCACGGCTTGCACGGCAGATTCTGCCGGCGTCGCCGCCCGAGTGCGCACGGGATTCAGCTCAGCAGATGCAGCCCATGCATTCGCAACAACCGCGAGACTCAGGCACATGAACAAGCGCGCAAGACGCATGCGTTGGCGGGCCCCCGGGACCTTGAGACGGCGAGAATACCTTAACTGTGGGGCGTGGGCCGTTGTCGGCCGTCGCAGACAAGCACTCCAGCTTAGCGCATTTCAAGTGAAATGCCCGTCACGCGGCGGGCGGCGCTGCGGGCACCTGCTGCGTGATGCAATGGATATTGCCGCCGCCCAGCAGAATCTCTCGCGTCCGCACCCCCACCAAGCGGCGCCGCGGAAATAGGCGTTTCAACAGCGCAGCCGCGGAGCGATCGCGGCGCGGATCGAGGAGCGGCATGACGATGCCACCGTTCGCGAGGTAGAAGTTGACATAGCTCCCTGCCAGCCGTTGCCCGGCGCGCCGCGGCGCGCTGTCCGCACGCAGCTCCACGCCGCGCGCTTCCCGCGCGGTCATGGCAAGTGGCCCCGGTATCGGGAGCTTGTGCACTTGGAACCGTCGGCCGCGGGCGTCGCGCGCGTCGTGCAGCCGCTCCCATGCATCGGCGGAAATCGCGTACTGCGGATCGCGCCGGTTATCGGTCCATGCAAGACAAACGACACCCGGCCGAACGAAGCAGGCGAGTTCGTCGATGTGTCCGTCGGTCTCATCGTTGAACACGCCTTTGCCAAGCCAAATGATGGTACTAACGCCCAGGTAGGCGCGCAGGTGCGCTTCGATTTGCGCGCGACCCAACGTCGGGTTGCGGTTGGCGTTGAGGAGGCACTCTTCGGTAACGAGGGCGGTGCCGGCACCGTCCACGTGCACCGCGCCCCCCTCGTTGATGAGCGGCGCGCGGTAGCGGTCGCGGCCTTCAATCTCGAGCACCTTCAGTGCCACGAGCTCATCCTGATCCCACGGCGCGTACAGACCTCCCTTGAGCCCTCCCCAGGCATTGAAGCGCCAGTGCACGCCGCGTACCCTGCCGCGCGGATGCACGACGAAGCTCGGACCGACATCGCGCATCCAGGAGTCATCGTGCGACAGCTCCACGACCCGCACCGCCTCGGGCAGCGCCCGGCGTGCAGACTCGAAGTACGCAGCCGACACCCCGATCGTGACCGGCTCGAAGCGCGCGATGGCAGCGGCAACCTGGACGAAGGCGCGCTGCGCAGGCGCGGCGGCACGGCGCCAGTTATCGCGGCGCTCCGGCCAGAGCATCCAACAGCCTGCGTGCGGCTCGTATTCGGCCGGCATCCTGAATCCGTCGGCTGCAGGCGTGGTGGTGAGCGTGCGGGTCATGGGAGGGTATTCTAGCCAACCCTCGGGCGGATACCGCGTGCTAGCATTCGCGCCCTCGGCAATCAGTCGCCAGGCAAGATCGCGCACGGGGTAAATGCATGTCTACGACCACGGCAGCGAAGTTCACCGCGCCCGCGGACGGCGCCAAGATGTCCATCAGCAAGGGGCGCCTCGTCGTACCCGACAATCCGATCGTCCCCTTCATCGAAGGCGACGGTACCGGGCCTGATATCTGGCGGGCGAGCGTGCGGGTCATGGATGCGGCCGTGCAGAAAGCCTACGGCGGTCGCCGCAAGATCCACTGGTTCGAAGTCTATGCCGGGGAGAAATCCAACAAGCTCCTGCACACTTGGCTGCCGGATGAGACCGTCGCGGCGTGTCGCGAGTATCTGGTGTCGATCAAAGGCCCGCTCACGACGCCGGTTGGCGGCGGCATCCGTTCTCTCAACGTGGCGCTGCGCCAGCTTCTTGATCTGTACGTGTGTCTGCGTCCCGTTCGCTGGTTCAAAGGCGTGCCCTCGCCGGTCAAAAATCCGCAAAAAGTGGACATGGTGATCTTCCGCGAGAATACCGAGGACATTTACGTAGGTATTGAATTTGAAGCGGGGACGGACGAGAACAAGAAGTTCCTGGAGCTCTTCAAGCAGGCCTTCCCCAAGGCCTATGCAAAGATCCGCTTTCCGGACAGCTCCGGCATCGGCATCAAGCCGGTCTCCAAGGAGGGCTCCGAAAGACTGATCCGCTCCGCCATCGAGTACGCGATCGCCAACAAAAGAAAAAGCGTGACGCTGGTACACAAGGGCAACATTCAGAAGTTCACCGAAGGCGCGTTTCGCAATTGGGGCTATCAGCTCGCCGAGCGCGAGTTCGCATCCCAAACCTACACCTGGGAACAATGGGAACGCACCAAGGCCGTAAAAGGTGAGAAGGCAGCCAATGCTGAAATGGATGCCGCCAAGAGCAGTGGCCGCATCCTCATCAAGGACGCCATCGCCGACATCACCCTGCAACAGGTGCTCACGCGCCCCGACGAGTTCGACATCATCGCGACGACCAACCTGAACGGCGACTACATCTCTGACGCGCTCGCAGCGCAGGTCGGCGGCATTGGTATTGCACCGGGCGGCAACATCAACTATGTGACGGGACATGCCATATTTGAGGCCACCCACGGCACAGCGCCTAAATATGCGAACCTCGACAAGGTGAATCCTGGCTCGGTAATCCTCTCGGCCGAGATGATGTTTCGCTATATGGGCTGGGCGGAAGCGGCCGACGCCATCATCACGGCCATGGACCGCACGATTGAGCAGAAGATCGTGACCTACGATTTCGCGCGCCAGATGGAAGGCGCAACCGAAGTCTCGACCAGCGCCTTCGGAGATGCCTTGATCCGCAACATTTGAGGAGGTGGTGGCGATGGCAGCCGAGAAGGAGCCGCCGACCGATCCTGCCCCGGATTGCGCGCGCCACATCGCACAGGCCTTCGCCCACTACAACGCCGAATTTCGCTCCATTACGCGGCGCGCGCCGCTGCACTTCGACAGCCGCGATTGGAAAACGAGCCAGCGCGACGCCGTGGAGCGTATCGAACTGTACGACCGCTTCGTCGACAGCAGCATCGCCGAGCTGCGCGCCAAGCTCAAGGATCGGGCTCTTGACCGACAGCTGTGGGCGCACATTCGCCGGCATTTCGAGGCCGAGATCGCCGGTCTGTCGGACAGTGAATTCACCAAGACTTTTTTTAGCTCCATCACCCGGCGGCTCTTCGGGACAGTAGGCGTCGATGCCGATATCGAATTCGTAGCGACCGATCTTGACCCGCTTGCCGGCATAAGCGCGGGCAGAGATACGAAAACCTACGCCAATCGGGGCTCGCTCAAGCTCCTGTTCGAAAACCTGCTCGGCGACCTGCCCTTTCGGTCCCCGTGGAGGGATCTCGACAAGAGCGTCGCGCACCTCGCTGCCGACGTCAGCGCGCATTTGCACAGGCTCGGCGAACAGCGCACCGCACAGAAGGTCGAGATCATCGCGCCGGTGTTCTACCAGATCACCCGCGCCTACATCGTCGGACGCATCACGGGCCGCGGACTCATGGTGCCGCTCGTCATTGCCCTCAAGAACACTGAGGGTGGCATGCTGGTCGATGCGGTTATGCTCTCCGAAGACCAGGTCAGCATCGTGTTCAGCTTTACGCGCTCCTACTTTCACGTGGACCTTGACCGCGTCGCAGAGGGTGTGGCGTTCCTCAAATCCATGCTGCCCCGCAAGCCCGCGGGCGAGCTTTTTACCGTGCTCGGGCGCGCCAAGCAGGGCAAGACTGAGCGCTACCGTGAACTCATGCGGCATCTGGAGCACGCGAGTGACCGCTTCGCGCATGCTCCCGGCGAGCGCGGCCTCGTCATGGTGTGTTTCACGCTGCCCTCATTTGACGTTGTTTTCAAGGTCATCCGCGACCGCTTCGCCTATCCGAAGAACATTCTGCGCGAGGACGTCGTTGCGAAGTATCAGTTGGTCTTCAAGCACGATCGCGCCGGCCGCCTGATTGATGCTCAGGAATTCAAGCGCCTGCGGTTTCCGCATGCACGCTTCGCGCCGGAGCTCCTTGAGGAACTCGCCGCCGAGACTGCCAACACAGTGCACCGCGAGGGTGACAATTTAATCTTCGATCATCTTTACATTGAGCGCCGCATGACGCCGCTCAACCTGTATCTGCGCACCGCTGCCGCTCCCGCAGCCGAGCTTGCGGTGCTCGACTATGGACAGTGCATCCGCGACCTCGCCTACACCAACATCTTTGCCGGTGACCTGTTGCTGAAGAATTTCGGGGTTACGCGCCACGGGCGCGTAATTTTCTACGACTACGACGAGCTCTGCCAGGTCACCGACTGTCATTTCCGGGACATTCCGCAGGCGGTCCATCCGGAAGACGAGATGCGCGAAGAGGCCTGGTTCTACGTCGCCGACAATGATGTGTTTCCGGAGACCTTCATAAACTTCCTGGGCTTCGACGACCTACAGCGCGCCGCGTTCATGCGCGTACATGGCGAGATCCTGAGCGCCGACTTCTGGCGACATGTGCAGCAGCGCCTGCGGGAAGGAGAGCTGCTCGAAGTCCTTCCCTATCAGCCGCACCGGGTGCGGGTGGCATCGAGCGCCTGAACGACGTCTGCGACCAGATCCCCCTCATCCTCGAGCCCGATGGACAGGCGCACCGTGCCTTCCGTGACCCCGGAGACACGCAATTGCTCGGGGGTAAGATCCCGGCCGCCCATCATCTGCGGCGCGACCACGAGCGATTCGGTCGAGCCCAGACTGGACGTCAAGGCAAACAGTTCCAAGCTCTCCGCGAAGCAGCCACCGGCGGCAAAGCCACCTTTGAGATCGGCGCTGACAATAGTGCCGAACTCGCGCATCTGCAAAGCCGCCAGCGCATGCTGCGGATGATCGGGTAGGCCCGGATAGTGCACGCGCGCGACTGCCGGGTGGGACGCGAGCAGCTGCGCGATGCGCATGGCGCGTGCACACTGAGCGGAGTAGCGCACAAAATAGGTCTTGAGTCCGCGCTGAATCAGAAACGCCGCGTGCGGATCCAAAGCGACTCCTAATGCACCAAAATCCGTGCGCAGCGGCCGCATAAGGTCGGCGCGCGCTATGACTGCGCCGCCCATCACATCGCCGGCGCCGGAGGCGTACTTTGTAAGACTGTGAACGAAGACATCGATTTCGTAGTCGCCATGCTGATGAAACCCGGCAAAGGTGTTGTCCATCACGCTGAGCGCACCATGCGTCTTCGCAAGATGCGTGATTGCCGTAATGTCTGCGATTTTCGTGACCGGATTGGTGGGGCTTTCAAAGAACACGAGCCGTGTCGGCGTCTCCGCGAGCGTACGCTCGATGCCGGCGAGATCCTCAATCGACAGCATCGTATGCGTAACACCAAAGCGGCTGAGCAGGCGGCGAATAATGTAGCGTGTCGGATTGTAGGTCTCGATGAAGCACAGCACGTGATCGCCCTGTTTCGTGAGCGCAAGCAGGGTGTGGCCCACCGCGCCGATGCCGGTACCAGTCGTGAGGCAATCATCACGTCCCTGCAGTGCGGCGAGCGTCAACTCGAGCTGGCGCGAGGTCGGATTCGAGGTCCGCATGTAGAAAAAACCCGCACGCTCGCCGCGCAGAAAGCGCGTCGTCTGTTCGAGATCGTCAAACTCGAATTTGACGTTCTGGTAGATGGGCGCTCCCACCGGATGATTGTCCGGCGGCAGCTCCACCTTGGGCGGGTGATTGACGAGTGTCGGCTTCTTCATTTTCAAATGAGTCTCCGTGCAAAGGCGCGCAGGCGGGCCGCACCCGCATCGAGTGTTGCATCGCGCTTCGCGATGCATAGGCGCACCACGGACAGGTGCGGCGCAATCGCGTAGAACGGCGCGAGCGGAATCGTCGCGACACCCGCTTCCGTGAGCAGGCGCTCGGCAAAGCTCTGATCGTCGCCAGCGTCGAACTCCGCGAAGTCGAGCAGCTGAAAATAGGTTCCCGCGGCGGCGGGCAGCGTAAATCCACTGCCTGCAAGCGCGGTGCGCAGGCGGTCGCGCTTGGCCTGGAAAAAGGCCGCGAGGTTCTGCCACACTTCGGGCGCTTGCAGGAGATACGCCGCAATCGCGTGTTGCAGGGCGTGCGCAATGCTAAAGGTGTTGAATTGATGAACTTTGCGCATCTCACGCGTAAGCTCAGTGGGCGCAATGCAATACCCGACGCGAATGCCGGTCGCATGCAGCGTCTTGCCGAAGGAGAACACCGCGAAACTTCGCGCCCGCAACTCGGCGTGCGCGAGCACCGAGCAATGCGTGCGCCCGTCGAACACGACGTGCTCGTATACCTCGTCGGACAGCACCAGGATATCCCGGCCGTCGATCACGGCGGCAAGGGCATCAAGATCCGCCGCCGCAATCACCGTGCAGGCAGGATTGTGCGGACTGTTGATGATGATGAGTCGGGTGCGCGCCGTTATGGCATTACGCACGCGATCCCAGTCGTAGGAAAAATCCGGTAGTTGCAGCGGCAGCCGCACAGAACGCGCGCCGGCGAGCCTGACGGCAGGATCGTAGGAATCGTAGGACGGATCGAACATGATGACCTCATCAGCCGGGCCTACCGTTGCCTGAATTACAGAGTAGAGCGCTTCGGTGGCGCCGAGTGTGATCGTGATTTCCGTCTCAGGATCTGCCGCGACCCCGTAGCAATTTTGGATCTTGCGCGCAATCTGCGCACGCAGGTCCACGCTGCCTTCCATCGGCGCATATTGATTGTGGCCGGCCGTCATCGCCGCGGTCACCAGCTGCGTGATGCGCGGATCAATATCGTAGTCGGGGAACCCTTGCCCCAGATTGAGTGCGCCCAACTCACGCGCACGTCGGGACATGATGGTGAATATCGTAGTGCCGATATCGGGGAGTTTGCTGGCGATGGGCACGCGCGTCGACCGCCGCTTTCAGGAGGCGGCCGCAAGCGCCGCACCGATGACTCCGGCCTGACCTGCGAAATGCGCTGGCCGGATCTGCGCGGACGAATGCAGATGCGGCGCGAATTCCTCGAAACGCTCGCTCACCGCGCCGCCCAGAATAAATGCGTCCGGCCAGAAAAGCGTCTGCATCTTTTTTAGGTAAACATTCACGCGTTCGATCCACGCAGGCCAACCAAGCCCGAGCTGCGTACGAATGCGTGCCGCCGCCCACTCTTCCGCATCGATGCCGTTCAACTCGAGATGCCCCAACTCGGTGTTAGGGAACAGTTTGCCGTCCGAAAAAAGTGCCGTTCCGATGCCGGTCCCGAACGTCAGCATGATCACCACCCCAGTGAGCCCGCGACCCGCACCCCAGCGCATCTCAGCAAGGCCGGCAGCGTCGGCATCGTTCAGGAAGACCGCTCGTCGGCCAAGCTTGCGCGTGGCGAGCGCCGCGCCATCTATATCGATCCAGGACGGATCAATGTGCGCTGCAGTGCGCGCCTTGCCGCCTTGCACGACGCTCGGAAAGGCAACGCCCGCCGACTGCGTCAAGGACATCGTGGATGCCAGATTCGCGACGGCCTGCATCACCGGCTCCGGCGCAGCCGGCCGCGGTGTCGCAACCGATGCAAGCTCCCCCTGCAATAGCCCCGCGTCGATGTCGACCAGTCCGCCTTTGATCGAAGAACCGCCCACGTCAATTCCGAGTACGCTGCGCACCATGGCGCTCATTGATTGGCGGCGATGGCGAGCTGTGATTCGCGCTCGCGCCGCTTGCTCATGGCGTGCATCCATAGGCTGCTGATCACGATGCCCAATGCAACGATCAGCACCATGAGGGTCGCGAGCGCGTTCACGTCCGGACTCACGCCCAGCCGAACCTTCGAGAAGATCACCATCGGCAAGGTTGTAGAGGCGGGGCCCGCGACAAACTGTGAGACCACGACATCGTCCCACGAAATTGTGAAGGCCAGCAGCCACCCGGAGACGATGGCCGGAACAATGAGCGGCAGTGTGATGCGGAAAAACACGGTCACGGGACGCGCCCCCAGATCCATCGCCGCCTCCTCAAGTGACTCATCGAAGCCGGCTAGCCGCGACTGCACCACGACAGCTACGTACGACATCGTAAAGGTGATGTGCGCCAATATAATCGTGAGCATGCCGCGGCCGCGCGGCCAGCCGATCAGCTGCTCGAGCGCGACAAACAGCAACAGCAGGGACAATCCCGTGATGACCTCGGGCATTACGAGCGGCGCAGTCGTCATGGCCGACAAAAGCGTGCGGCCGCGAAACGGGCCGAAGCGCGCCAGGACAATTCCAACGAGTGTCCCGAGTACCACGGCTCCGGTTGCGGCGCTCGCGGCGACACGGATCGAGAGCCATGCGGCGCGCAGTATCGGTTGATTCGACAGCAGCGCCACGTACCACTTGAGCGTCGGCGAGTGCGCGACGTCCCAGACTGTGACCAGGCGCGAGTTATTGAAGGAGAAGACCACCATCGAAAGAATCGGCAGGTACAAGAATGCAAGCCCGATGACGAGTCCCGTGCGCGAGAAATAGCCCCTGTTCACGGCCGCGCCTCCAGCTCGCCCTTTTGTACGCGCTGAAAGAGCATGATCGGAACGACCAGGAGGCCGAGAATCAGAATCGCGACTGCACTTGCGACCGGCCAGTCGCGGTTGGCGAAGAACTCATCGGACAGGACGCGTCCAATCATGAGCTGGTCCGTGCGACCGAGGAGCGACGGAATTACGTACTCGCCGACAGCCGGAATAAATACGAGCAGGCAGCCGGCCAGGATTCCGGGCATCGACAACGGCAGCGTGACCCGCAGAAACGCCCGCCACGGCCGCGCGCCCAGATCAGCGGCCGCCTCGAGCAGCGTCGTATCATGCTTCTCGAGGTTGGCATACAGCGGCAGTATCATGAACGGCAGATACGAGTAGACGATACCCACGTATACGGCGAAGTCCGTCTGCATGAGCGTGAGCGGCTCGTGGATGACACCCAGCCAAAGCAGCACGTTATTGATCACGCCGTTACTTTTCAGCAGCCCGATCCAGGCGTACACGCGCAGCAGGAACGAGGTCCAGAAAGGCAGGATGATGAGCATCAGGAGCAGGTTCTTCCATGCGGCGGTCGAACGCGCGATTGCGTACGCCATTGGATAACCGATCAAGAGACACCAGAGCGTCGAAACCGCCGCTACCTTAATGGAGTACAGATACGCGCTTGCATACAGTCGGTCGGTGAATAGAAAGCTGTAGTTCGAAAAATATAGTTTGATCCCCACGATCGCGCCGTCGCGCCATTCGATGAGCGGCGCATAGGGCGGCATCGCCATCCGCGTCTCTGAAAACGAAATCTTGAAGACGATGATGAACGGGATAAGGAACAGCATGATCAGCCACAGGTACGGGACGGCTACCACGAACCGCCTGCCTGCATGTTTGCCCAGCGCTTGCAAAAGCGGCTCCTAACGAGTGAGAACCACCGGACTTGAGGCGTGCCAGGACAGGTACACGCTTTCCTCGGCGGTAAGCCGATCCTCGGCGCGGCGCACCACATTTGGCAGGGTCACGCGCACGAGCTTTCCGGCATCGAGCTCCACGATATAGATTGACGTGTCACCCATGTAGGCGATCTCCTTCACCCTGCCGTGCGCGACGTTCTCGCTGCCTGCAGGTCGCGTGCGGTCGATGCCGATCTTCTCAGGGCGTATGGCGACTGAAACGGACACGTCCGGAGCCGAAGTTATGCCGTGGTCGACGTAGACCACAGCGCCGAGCTCCTCCGAGCGGATGCGCACATGATCCGCTTCATCCTCGACCAGGCGGCCGTCAAAGAGGTTGACGGAACCCACGAAATCGGCGACGAATTTTGTCTGCGGATACTCGTAGATGTCGAGCGGCGTGCCAATCTGTACGATCTGGCCGTGATTCATCACGCCGATGCGCGAGGCCAGGGTCATCGCTTCGCCCTGGTCGTGAGTCACGACGATGAAAGTCACCCCCAGACGCTTCTGGATTGCCAGGAGCTCGAACTGCGTATGCTCGCGCAGCTTCCGATCGAGCGCGCCGAGCGGCTCATCCAACAGCAGCAGCTTGGGGCGCTTGACGAGCGCGCGTGCCAACGCGACCCGCTGCCGCTGCCCTCCGGAGAGCTGATGTGGCTTGCGACCGATAAACGCCCCCATTTTCACGATGTCGAGAATCTGCACCACGCGCTCGCTGATCTCGGCGCGCGCGAGCTTTTCCTGTTCGAGACCGAAAGCCACGTTCTTTTCCACGCTCATGTGCGGAAACAGCGCATAGGACTGGAACATCATATTGACGGGCCGCTCACAGGGGGCAATTCCCGTCATGTCCTGACCATCGATGTACAGGCGCCCGCTGGTCGGCGTTTCAAAGCCCGCCAGCATCCGCAGCAGCGTGGTCTTCCCCGAACCGGAGCCTCCAAGGAGACAGAAAATCTCACCGCGCTGGACGTCGAGTGAAACGTTATCCACGGCGGGCGCACCGCCGAAGGTCTTAGTGACCCCTTCGATGCGCACGTAGGCATCGGGCACGGCTACTGGCCCGTCTTGAACCGCGTCCACGCGCGCGTCAGCAGGCGCGTGTAGCCGGGGGGCTGGGCGAGATTCGGCACGAGCTTTGCCATGACGTCGGGTGGCGGATAAATGTTCGGATCGTTCTTAACGCTGTCGGACAACATTGGCCGCGATGCTGGTACGCTGTTCGCGTACCTTACTAGATTCGAGTTCCTGGCCGCGACCTGCGGTTGCAGCAGAAAGTTGATCAGCGTAAGGGCGTTCTGCGGGTGCGGCGCGTCGGCAGGAATCGCGAGCATGTCGAAAAAAATGATGCCGCCTTCGCGCGGCAGGCTGTATTTGATCTCGATCCCCTTGCCTGCATCGCGCGCCCGGTCGCGCGCTTGCAGCACATCCCCTCCCCAGCCCAACGCTAGACAAGTCTCGCCGTTCGCCAAGTCCTCAATGTAGCGTTCGGTGTCCACGTAACGCAGGTACGGCCGGATGGACAGCAGCACTTTCTCAGCTTGTGCCAGATCGACGGGCGACAAACTGTTGGCGTTCTTGCCGAGATAAATGAGCACCGTACTGACGACTTCCGATGGCGCATCGAATACCGACACGCCGCAATCCTTGAACTTCGATACGATTGCCGGGTCGTACAGCATACGCCAACTGTCAACCGGCGCGTCCGGCATGCGTTCGCGGATTTTCGCAACGTTATATCCGAGCCCCGATGTACCCCATAGATAATTGACCCCGTGCTCGTTGCCCGGATCGTGCAAAGCGATGCGCCTAAGGATATCCGGATCCACGTTCTTAAGGTTTGGCAGGCGCGACTTGTCGAGCTTCTGGAACACTCCCGCCTTGACCTGCCGCTCGAGAAAGTTCGCCGTCGGTACGACGAGGTCGTAGCCCGTATTTCCGGCCAAGAGCTTGGTTTCGAGCACTTCGTTCGAGTCGAATACATCGTAGTTGACTTTGATACCCGTCTGCGCCTCGAAGTCCTTCAATACGCCTGGATCGATATAGTCGGACCAGTTGTAGATATTGACGACTTTCTCGTTGCTGCTGTCGGCCGCGCCCGCG
>PLIX01000052.1 GCA_003140135.1 Gammaproteobacteria bacterium | reverse complement strand
GTCATCGCCCCCACCGGCACGATCGGCCTGCTGATGGATTGCGATACCACCGGCGTTGAGCCCGATTTCGCATTGGTAAAATTCAAGAAACTCGCCGGCGGCGGTTATTTCAAAATCGCCAATCAATCGCTCCATCCCGCTCTGATGAACCTCGGCTACTCAGCCGACGAAATTCATGACGTTCTCAAATACGTCATGCTCGGACAGCGCCTCGCGAATCGCTGAGGTCTGATAAACACCCACCCTCAGTTTCTTAAGTTTCGGGTCATCAAGACTCTTAAACGACAGATGCCTGTCTTCGCGAGTTGCCAATACAAAAGTGGTGCGATAAATCGCTTCGGTCGTCAGCACCCGTTCGGAATCGAGCGGCATATCCATCATCAGATCGCACTCATCAGCGTAGAGCGTGGTCCGGGTCATGCCGCGCTCGATCGACGGGCGCCAGTAGTACTGCACGGTCGTGCCCATCGACTTTGCGAGCAGATCCGCAATCTTGTTCTCAAATCCCTCGCCGCGGTTGTTCGACAGGGGCATGTTGCCGGGGTCCGCGCACACCCGTAGCGCAGCAGCCTGGGCCGCGCCGCCGACGACTGCGAACACGACAATAGCGAGCCCGCTCATCCACTTATTCATAATGCCCCAAATTCCTCGCCGCAAAAAAAAGCGTCCGGTGCCTATTAGACACCGGACGCTCTCAACTAACTACTAGTACTAAACACCGACTCCGGTCATTCGACTCGGAAGGTGTACAGGGTTCCACCCATCGGAATCTTGTCGAGATTCGCCGCCTTGGTCATAGCCGTGGCGCCGATTGCACCGAACTTGTCGGACAGATCAAGACCCGCCGTTACCGGCAGTCCGATCCAGCCGCCAATGCCGCTCCACACCGATACGTACTGCTTGCCAGCAATCTTGTACGTGATCGGGTTGCCGATGATTCCCGAGCCGAGGCGCCGCTGCCAGAGGATCTTCCCCGTGGCACGGTCAACAGCATGGAAGTCACCATTCAAGCTGCCGTAGAACGCAAGGCCGCCGTCGGTCACGAGTGCACCACCCCAATTCGGATACGGATCCGGGATGTCCCAGACCTTCTCTCCGGTGAGGAAGTTGAACTTGATGAACCGACCGGTCACACCCGGCTTCTCGGGATACATGTACACGTTGGCGAACACGTACACGGTGCCCTGCTGGGTATGTGAACGCACCTGCGGCTCATCCTCCATGCACCAGTTGTTGGTGGGGCAGTAGGCAATACCCGGCTCGGTCGGATCGATCGCGCAGGGCTGTTGGTCCTTGCCACCCATCGCTGACGGGCAAGCCTGAACGTTGTCATTGGGCATAAACGGCGAATGCGCCTCCACCTTGATTGGACGTCCGGTCTTCAAGTCGATCTTTTCGGCCCAATTCACTGTCACATAATTGTGCGCACGCAAGAGCGTGCCGTCCGTCCGGTCAAGGACATAGGCATAGCCGTTACGATCGAAGTGAATCAGCACTTTGCGAGCCTTGCCGTCGACGGTTAAGTCTTCGAGCATGTTCTCGTTGATGCCGTCATAGTCCCACTGGTCAAACGGAGTCATCTGGTAGGCCCAGACAACCTCGCCGGTGTCGACCTTGCGGGCAAAAATGGTCATCGACCACTTGTTGTCCCACTTGCCGCTGTTGCACTCCTTTTGCGTCTTTGCACCGCAGCGATACGACGGGCTCCACAGCCCGGGGTTACCGCTCGACGTGTAGACGAGCTTCAGCTCCGGATCGTAGCTGTAGAAGCCCCACTGGGCGCCGCCGCCACGCTTCCATTCATCACCAGGGTAGCCGTGAATGCCGAGGTCCTGGCCAAATTTGCCGTATTCCGGATGCTTCTTATTGGTCTCCGGCGTCAGGCCCACGTCCTTATCAGAGCCCGTGGCATAGAACTCCCAGTCCTTCTTGCCAGTGCCGAGGTCATAGGCGTCCAAGCGGCCGCGTGCGGCGAATTCATCGCCACCGAAACCGATGATGACCTTGCCTTCAGCAATGAGAGGGGCCGGTGTGATCGTCTCGCCGTGGGCCGGCCACGCATGTTTGACCACCCAAACTTCCTTGCCGGTCTTGGCATCGAGGGCGATGACAAAGCCATCAAGGGTGCCAAACACAAGCTTGCCGTCTGCAAACGACATGCCGCGGTTCACCGTATCGCAGCAGGCGCGCGGCACAGCAGATGCGTCGCGGTCTGTCGTCTTGGTGTAGTTCCAAATTTCCTTCGGATGGTCAGGGTCGGTCAGGTCCAGCGCCTGAATGATGTTGGGCCAACCGCTCTCCATGTACATCATTGGCGTGCCGCCAAGATCCACCACCAGCGGCTGTCCTTCATGGCCGCGCAACGTTCCGCTCGACTGCGACCAGACCATCTGCAGTCCATGAACGTTTTGTGTATTAATATTTTTTAATGAACTGTGGCGCGTGAGGGCCTGATCACCACCCGGATCCGCCCAAAGATCTGGGTTTTTGGTCCGATCAGTGACTTCATCGCCGCTCGCTGCGCCCCAACATCCCCCGAGTGCCAGTACGGCACAGAGCATTCGTAGCCGTCGCTGTGATTCCAATTGCATACAGGTTCTCCTCAAATACCTATTCGCGTTGTACTTTTTTGCAGTCGCACCGCCGTCCCAGAACAAGCCCGGCGCGGAAGGTGCGGATATAGGCGCCGTCTAAAAAGGTTTGCAGCCGTGTGCCCGTCAGCGGGCATTCACGCGCCAGAATGGAAAACTGACCGCCAGACCATTCCCACTTATGTATAGGACATTTTCCTACGCCGTATATATCAGTTCGCTTACAACTCAACAACTCTCATACGCTGCGCTGCCGCGTCCGCAACGGTTCTGTGCCGAAAATGGCACACACTCGCCAGGGCCAGTTTACGATGCCGCTTGACACTGAAGCGGCAGCGTTTCTGCGGCTCAGCAGCATTGCTGTTTTACCGTGCTACCGCTGAGGTGCGCCGCGCTCTGCAAGCCTAGTTGCGGAACGCTCCCCGGCGCCCGCGGCGCCGCCTCCGTTCGTGCTGTTGGCGCCGACGTCACGAGCGAAGGCTCAGGCCGAGTCAGCGTTACCGAAGCTGCGACTGATGCGCCGTACGCGCGCAGTCCCATACCCAAACGAGAGCGCCGCGCAGCGCGTCGACTCACCCCACGGCAAAGGGTTGCTTGCGAGCAACGAGAGCACCGACGTCGCGTGCCTTGGGGCGTTGCCATGCGCTAGCTCCTCGCATGGCGCAGCCAGTGCGCCGCCAAAGGTGGAACCAAGAGCAGGCTCACCAGAGTCGATGACACGAGACCACCTAGGATCACGACCGCCATCGGACCCTCGATCTCGTGGCCGGGCTCGTGCATCTGGATCGCCACCGGCAAGAGGGCAAGTCCAGTCAGGAGTGCGGTCAGCAGCACCGGTGTCAAACGCTCTTCCGCGCCGCGCAACGCAGTCGCCAGATTCCAGCTCTGCCGCTCCGCGGTCACCAGATGATCGTAGTGCGAAACGAGCAGTATGGTGTTGCGCGCTGCCATGCCGAAGAGCGCGACGAACCCCACCATGGCACCGAGCGACAAGCTGCCGCCGGTCAAGGCGACGGCGGCGACACCGCCGATCAAAGTGGACGGCAGCGCGACCAGCACCAGCAGGACGTGGCGCGCGTAACCAAATCCGAGTGCCAAGAGCAGCACGATCAGGACCAGCGCCGCCGCAGAATGCAGCAGCAGCTCATGCGCCGCCGCGGCCTGGGCCTGTGCGGCACCTCCATAGCGCAGGTAGACATCGGGCGGCAGCCGTACGTGCTGGGCGATGGCGCGTCTGGCGGCTTCGGCGTAGCCCGCCTGGTCCGCGGTTTTGGGATTCACCACGACCACCTGGCGTCGCAGGCCATCCTCATGGTCGATCAGACTGCGCGCCGATACCATATCAAGGCTCGCAACGGCCGAGAGTGGCACGAGGGCGCCGTCGCGCGCGCGCAGCAACAGTTCGCCGACGGCTTGCGGAGTGGCATCGCCGGTGGCGATGCGCACCGCAATCGGCACGCTGCGGTCGGCCTGGCTCAACTCGGCGACCACCGTCCCGTGATAGGCCGCGTTCACGGTCTGCAACACCTCCGCTGCCTGCAAGCCGTAGAGCGCAAGTTCCCCGGGGCGCAGTTCAACCCGCAGCTCAGGCTGCCGGGGCGGCACCTTCAGGCGCACCGCGCCGCTCTCGGGCAAGCGCTCAAGCACCGCGGCAATATCGGTCGCCACCGCATCGTCGCGGTCCAAGTCCGGACCGAACACGCTGACGAAGAACGACGCCGACTCGCCGGACAGAGTTTCGCCGATGCGTTCGGCGAGCACCGAATAGATCTCAACGAGCTGATTGGGAAAGTCGTCAAACACCGCGCGGATGCTCGCCTCAATGTGCGCGGCGGAGGCGCCCTGTGCAGGATCGATCTGTACTTCGAATTCGCTCTTGTTGGGAGCATCCGGATCCTGGCCGTTTTCGGCGCGGCCGATCTGCTCCGCGACGCTCTTGACGCCGGCGATGGCCGCGAGCCGCTCGGCGATCCGCCTGCCAACCCGCGCCGTCTCGGCGAGCGCAATGCCAGGCCGCAATGATGCGTGCGCAATCAAATAGTCCTCACGGAAATCCGGCAGCAGCCGCGCGCCTAAGAGCGGCAGCAACACGGCGCCAGCGGCGCCCGTCACGAGCAGCGTCGCCAGCACCCAGCCCGGCCGCGGGTGCAGCCACTCGATGACGCGCCTCTGCCGCTGCTTCAGGCGCGTGAGCCATGGCGCTTCCGCGCGCGGCACGTGCCCGCCCATCACGATCGCGCACAGCGCCGGCGTTGCGCTCATCGCGATGAGCAGCGACAGGCCAACGGCGAGCAGAAAAGCGATCGATAACGGCCGGAAGAACGAGCCCTGCAGGCCCGAGAGCATGAGGATCGGCAGAAACGCGACGGCCACCGCAGCGGTGGCGTAGAACACGGGGCGGCGCACTTCGAGCGACGCACTCAATATCAGCCGGCGGATATCAACGCCGTGCGCGGCGCCGCGGCGCCTGCGCATGATGTTCTCGACGTCAATCACCGCATCATCCACCACGACGCCCAGGGCGACCACTAATCCGCCGAGCGTCATGGTGTTGAGCGATATGCCGACCCCGGCGAGAATCCACACCGTGGCGAGTAATGCCACCGGGATTGAGCTGAACGACACGAGCGCGGCGCGCCAGTCGCGCAGCGTCAAGAGCAGCAGCAGCACCACGAGCACGGCGCCCGTCAACAATGAGTTGCGCAGTTTCGCAATGGCGGTCTCGATGAAACTCGCCGGCCGCAAGAGCGCCGGGTGGTATTGCACGCCCTGCAGCGCAAGCGCCGGCACGAGCGCGTTCAACCGCTGCTCGAGCGCAGCGGTGACCTCCAGAGTATTGGCGCCGTATTGAGTCGAGGTCTCAACCAAGATACCCGGGCGTCCGCCGATCATCGCATCGCCGAAGCTCGGCTCCGCCGCATCGCGGACCGTTGCCACATCGCCGATGCGCAGCGCGCTACCGTTGCGCACGGCAATCACGGCCTGCGACAGCGCCGCCGGCGTTGCGCCCGCGGGTTGCGCCTGCAGCACGATCCGCTGCGTCGGGGTTTCGATGTAGCCGCCGCCGATCAGCTCCGTGCCGCGCCGCGCTGCGCCGTACAGATCCTCAAGCGTGAGACCGGCGCTGAGCAGCTTGAAAGGATCAACCAACACCTGCCGCTCGCGTGATGCGCCGCCGAAGATCTGCGCCTGCGCCACCCCCGGAACCGCGAGGATCTGCGGCTTGATCATCCAGCGCACGAGGTCGCGCAGTTCGATGGGCGAGAGCCGATCGCTCGTGTAGCCGAAGTGCACGAGATATTCCATGGAAGAGGAGAGCGGCGAGAGTAGCGGCGGCCCGGCGCCCGCGGGCAAGAGACCGCCCGCTTCGGCCAGGCGCTCGGTGACGACCTGGCGCTGCCGATATGGATCGCCGCTGCGGCCGAACACGACCTGGATGGCGGAGAGTCCCTGGCTCGAGGTCGAGCGCACCGATTCAACGTTTTCCGTACCCGCGAGCAATCCTTCCAATGGGCGCGTCACGAGCGCCTCCACCTGTGTGGCGTCCAGGCCCGGCGCCTCCGCCTGCACCAGCACGTGCGGCGGTGCGAAGTCCGGAAATACGTCGAGCCGCGCGTTCAGCAGCGCGCTCGCGCCCAGGACTGCCACCAGCACGGAGAGCGCCGTAATGATGCGCGGATGCGCGAGTGAGGCGCGAACGATGGCTCGCAGCATGGCGTCTTAGTCGTGTTCCTCTTCGGCAGCCGAGAAGCTGCCGAGGCCCTGCAATGACCACAGGACCCCCGCGCCATGCACCACGATGTTATCCGCATCGGCAAGTCCGCTCACGAGCCATGCATCCCCAACGGGGGTGAGTAGCTTCACCGTCGCGGGTGCAAATTCGGTCTTGCCATCCCGGCTCGTCGCCGTCTTCTGGCGATACACGTAGGCACCGTCGTCACTGTAGAGAAGCGCCGCCGTCGGTATCAAAAGCCCGGCGACGTCGGCGCCCGCAAGCGTCACGCGCAGGCGCGCACCCGGCCCGAGGCCGGAGGGCGGATGATCCACTTCGAGCAGCCACCCGGCGCTTTGCAAATCGGGCATGGTACGCGCCACCGGACCCAGAAGACGCGCTGCAACGCCGATACCGTCGACGCTGAGGAGAGCCTTCGAAGGCATGGCGCCCAGCGCATGCCGCCCGGGCACATCCGCCCGCACGAGCACAGCGCGCCCCTCGCTCAAGGATGTGATGAGTACTTCGCGCTCCCGCTCGGGCAGCGCGGCCACTGGGCCCCACTGCTGGAAGAACGTCGCCGCCGCCGCATCGGCCGTCGCCTGGGATTCGATCTCAGAGGCCTGGGCGAGCTGCAGCGCTTTGAGCGATGCATTCGCGCCGTTCTTATACAGGCCCTCCACGCGCCCCGCGTCGGCGGCCGCATTGCGTGCAGCGCTCCGGCTGCCCGCGAGCCGGCCGACGTCGGTGACGAGTTCCACCGGATCGAGCACGAGGCCGTAAGCCTCGATCTGTCGGGGACCCGCGCCCTTCACCGGATGCGACACGGCAACGCCGACCGCTTCTTGCTGGGCGCTCGTCAATGCGAGCCCGGCGCCGGGCGCGCGCGCCGGCGGCGCGTCGTCGTCATCGGCATCGGCCAACGCCAATGCGGGCAGCACGACGATGCACGCCCAGAGCGCGAGCCGCCGCGTGCGGATCATGAGCTCTCCTTGCCGCTCAGGCTCGCCGATAGAGGGATCTCCCCGCCCTGCAGCGGCCGGCGATAGGCGCTTTCGAGTGCAGCAAAGGCCACCTGCGCGTTGTACGCGGCCTCCAAAGTCATAAGCTCGGCTTCGGTGGTCTCGAGCCGCGCAGCAAGGAGCGTCGCGCGATCGGTCGCGCCCGCGCTGAAGGCACGCTCTTGCGCCGCATGCTGCTGCCGGGCGAGCGCATCTGCGCCGTCGGCATCCCGCCACGCCTGCTGCGCCTGCGGCCAGGCCCGGTCGGCGCGCTCGATTTCCTCGAAGAGCTCCGCCTGCACCGCCTGCAAATGTTCTCCGGCGAGCTTGCGGCGCGCCAGCGCCTCGCCGATCGGCCCCTCATGGCGATTGAAGATCGGCAGTTCAAAGCTCACGCCGAGCTCATTGTCATGCAGCGTGTCGTGCAGCGTGTCATCCAGGGTGTCCTGGCGCAGGCCGCTCTTATCCCAGGCATAGCCGGGCGTCACGTGGAACTGCGGCCAGCGCTTGGCGACCTCGCTCTGCAGGGCAATGTCCGTCATGTCATATTCTCGCAAGGCATGCACGAGCTTCGGCCGCCCGATGAGGGCCGCGCTGCGCCACTCGTCGGACCCTGTCGCGGTGAGTGCCCCGATATCCGCCCAGTGCTCCCAACGCAAAGGAATCCCATCGAGCGCTGCGACGGGAACACCCACGGCCGCAGCCAGGCGCGCCTCGGCATCGGTCGCCAGCGCCTGCGCCCGCACCAGGCGCTGTCGCGCCCGCGCCAGCTCCAGATCCTGGGCCAGGGTTTCAGACTGGGCGATCTCACCGGCCTGGGCGAGCGCGCGGTTGGATGCCAAGAGCGCCTCACGGTCCGTGACCAGGGTCGCAAGCAAAGCGGCTTCGTCGTGCGCATAGTTGACATCCAAAAGCGCCTGCCGCACTTCCGATCGCACCCGCCAGATGGCCTCCTCGACGTCCGCCTCGGCAGCCTGCGTCTGCAAAGCGGCGCTTGCCATCGCACGGCCGCGCTCGCCCGCGCGCGGCACGAGGAATTCCAGCGACAGCCCGTAGAGCCACGCGGCGCTGCTGGCCGCCGCGACCACGTATTCGCCGAAAAGATTCAGATTGGGGTTCGGCCGCTCGGCGGCCGTGCGCTCGCCCGCCGCCACGGCCATGGCCGCTGCGCGGGCTTCGGCGAGCTGCGGATTCAATGCCAGCGCCGCCCGGAACCACGCCTCACGATCCCATCCGGACGCCGCCGGAGGTAAGCCTCCCAGGCTCCCATCCAGCCGGCGCGCCGCGAAAGCCTGGGCACTGTGCGCAGGATCAGCCGGCGCGCGCGGCGGCAATGCGGTGCAGGCGGCCAGCCAAGACGCCATCGCAAGCGTCGCAGCACCCCGCCAGCGACGGCTGCACGTCATCGAGATACGAAATCGGGAAGACTTCCCAGCATGGTCGAAGTATAGGTTCCCGGAACCTGCATCGCTTCTGCTACGGGGAGTGTGTCAGAAGTGACACACCGTATCGCCGGCGACAAAACCTCTCGGCGCCCCAACCCGACGCACCCGCGCCCTAGGGCACGACGTCGAATTTCAGATCATCGAAGTTATAGCGCGGCACCTGGATGTAGCTGCCGTCGGCCTGCTTCTCCGGAACCTTGTGCAGGCGCACCTCGTCGACCGTCATCTTGCCGTTCTTCTCGTTCACCCAGAAATCGACGTCGTAGAACTGGTCCTTGGTGCCTTCCTTGCGAAAGTCGGTGCACGCGAAAAACCGTCCATCCTGCTGCAGCTTGCGCACCGGCTGATGCGTGCCGACGAATTCGAGCTTCAAATCCTCGCCGGTCTTCGCATCTTTGATCTTGAATATGCCATTGTCCTTGGCGCGCTCTTTGACAATGTCCTCTTCGACCGCTGACATCACCTCCCAGCCGCGCGCCTGCTCGGTCTGCCCCGGATGCTCCGAGGCCGGGATCCACCACCAGGGAATCGGCTGGCGCGCCATCAGCGTCCAGCTGGTGCCTTCCTGCCGCGGCGCCTTGTAGATGCGCGTGTCAAACACCACGAGTTTGTCGCCCTGCGGCTTGACCCAGAAGTCGACGAGGTAGGTCTTCGCCGGGACATCCTGCGCATGGAAAATGACGTCCGGAAAAAATCCGTAGCCATGCAGCGTGCGCACGAAATCGATCTTGTCAAATACGAGCTTCAGCTGCGTCCCGGTGACCGGGTCGGTGAACGGAAATACTCCGCCGTTGGCGGCCGCTTTTTGTGTGATGACGCCCTTGACGAAGTCCTGGATATCGTCACTCTTGTAATGATCCATGCGCTTGCCGGTGGCCTCAACTTCGCTCACCGCCACATATTCACGCGCGCGCTCGAGGTTGCCCTGCGGATCTTTGAGAAAGCGCTTCTTGGCATCCTCGTTGCCAAAGCAATAGGTCTTGCCGTCCGGGCCGACCCACTTCACCGAACAGTCGGTTGCAACCTGCTCGCCTTCGGCGAGGCTCATCGCGCACTGGCCGCCAAATTCGGGCTCGGACGCGGCCGCGGTGGCGGCGGCAGCGGCAGTGTCTGGGCCGAATGCGACGCACGCGGCGATGAGCAGTACGGCGACGCGCGCCGCATGGATTAAATCACTCGAAAACATGGTGTGGCCTTCTCGGCGTCGCCGGGGAGCGGACGGCGCTGCAAAACGGTGCAAGCAGACATTGACTGCACGGTTTATACGCCGTGCCCCAGGGCGCTACAAGGTCGCGCGACGGAGCGCTCGAAGACTAGGCGCTGTGCGCGTCAGCTCTCAATGATCCAGCCGCGCTCGCGCGCGACATCGAGGAACGCGCGCACATCCACGGCGAGGTCCGCCTCGCGGGTGCGCGGCAGAATGTGTGCAATGATCTCCTCGCGCGTGCGCGTGCCGTCGCACAGAGCGAGGATCGCGGCGGCGCATTCATTCAACTGCACCATTCCGGTGGGATAGAGCAGCACGTGACAGTCGCGCGGCTTCTCGGCGTGCACGTGACGCCCCGGCGCGAGCCGAATCCGACTTTGGGTGGTTGCTCGGGCGCTCATGCCCGAAGCTTTTGCAAGCTCCGGGCCAAGCCCTATCCGTGCGCGGGGAGGATCTCGTGCCGCTTCAGTTTTCGATACAGCGTCGTGCGACTCATTCCGAGAAGCTCCGCAGTACGTGTCATATTCCCGCGGCAGCTCTCGATCATGGCCACAAGCGTGGCACGCTCCGCGGCCTGCAGAGGATTGGCCGCCTGGCTTGCGACCACGGGCGCGGGGGAGGCGGCAGTGCTTCCCGGGACGGACGGGCTCGCCGGTCCGTGTTCGCGGATCTCGCGCGGCAGGTCAATCTGGCGCACCACGCCGCCATCGCAGATGGCGAGCGCCGTGCGGATCACATTGCGCAGCTCACGGATGTTCCCCGGCCAGGGATAGGCCACCAGGCGCCCCAGGGCATCCATCTCAATGGCCGCCGGTCGACCGTCGGTGGTCTCGGCACCGAGCACCCGGTGAATCACGCGTTCGCGATCGGCCCGCTGCGCCAGAGCCGGGAGCTCGAGCGTGATGCCATTCAGGCGGTAGTACAGATCCTCGCGGAAGGCGCCCCGAGCAATCATCTCGCGAAGATTATGATGCGACGCAGCAAGGACATGGAGGTCGACTTCAACCCCGGTCTCGCTGCCCAGGGGCACGATCTGCTGTTCCTCGAGGACGCGCAGCAGGCGTGTCTGCAGGGCGAGCGGCATATCGCCGATTTCATCCAGAAACAGGGTGCCGTGCGAGGACTGCAGGATCTTGCCCTTCATCCCCTCCTTGCGTGCCCCCGTGAACGCGCCGGCCTTGTAGCCGAAGAGCTCGCTTTCGATCAGGTTCTCCGGAATCGCGGCACAGTTGACGGCCACAAACGGCCGACCCGCGCGGCGGCTGACCAGGTGCATGGCATGCGCGAAGGCCTCCTTTCCAGAACCCGTCGGTCCCTGAATCAATACGGATACGCCTGAATCGGCGATGCGGTGTGCGCTGCGCACGTTGCGCAGCATCTGCGGATCATCCCCCGCAAGCTCCTCGAGCGTGAGCGCATGGGTGCGCGGGCTTGCGGCCACTTGCACGACCGTCGGCCTTGCGGGCGTCACGGCCACGCCTGCAGCCGGGCTCATAGTGGATCCGCTGTGAACACTGGCGTAGAAGCGCTGCCCGCGGCGCAGATCGCGCACGGGCCACAGGGTTGCGCATTTCAGCAGGGCCTGCCCGAGGAAGTCTTCGGCCTCGCCGTCGAAGATATCGCTCAGCGGTCTGCCGACGAGCTGATAGCGATCATCCGCCCCGAGAAGTTTCTCCGCCGCGCGGTCGGCGCCGATCACGGTGCCGTCGGGCGCGAGCGCAAGAGCGCCGTCGTGCAACAGATCGACGAGCTCCGGGCGGGTGTGGAAGCGCAGCACCGCATGCTGCTGGTGATGGCGCAAAAACAGGCATTTTTCGATGAGGTGCGCGGACATACTGATGAGCGCCATCATGTGCAGGTGACTGGCGCGCGTCGCCGTTGCAGGCAGGCACGCGGCATCCAGCACTGCAAAGACCTCCTCCCCCGCGCCACGCACGGGAACGCCGGGACCCATGCGCTCGAGCGCGCCGTCGGGCAGGCCCGAGTCGAACTTCTCGTACAGCACACCGCCGGTCGCATCGGTCAGCAGCACCGCGTAGCCTGACCCGCGGATCTGATCGTGCAACCGGTCCATTTCCGTTTGCGCGATCGCGATGAGCTCCGCGTAGCGCGCACGCCGATTCTCGCGCGCGTCGCCCTCCATGAGATCCGGCACCGGGGCATTCGCCCTGAAAGGGTCGCCGCTGATTCTGTGTCGGCCCGGACCTAAATTCGCTGCCGCAGCTGCATCTGTCATCTGTCAATCTCCCAGTGACGTTCTGGATCTTGCTTGCGGTATTGCTGTTGTGTGAAAGCATCGTCGTGCGGAAGTGACGGGGCACGGTTGTAACCCCCACCGTCCCACTCCCGGCGTGACAATGTGGCGATAGAGAAACACGCCGGCGCCGCCATCGCAAGCCCGGCGCATAAGTGACTTCAGCCCCAGTACGGCCGCGGAATGGCCCGTTTGCGTCCCTGAGCGTGACACGGATGTAACGCCGCGTTGCATCAATGTAACAGTCGTGTAGCGGTCGAAGGGCCGCGGCGGGCTCCAGACCCCCCTAAAGTCATCCGAAATGGCGGCGAATGATGCGCTTACGCAACAATACGCATTGGCATGGCGGTTGCACCTTCGAGCGCGCCCGCGTCGCGAAAATTGACAATGGGGCGGCACGTGTAGCGGCGCGGACACTATGACGAGCGCGGCCCCGCAAACAACCTGGAGAACGCTCTCATGACACATCAACGTATAGGCTTGGCTCTGGCAGTCGCGGTCGCCGCGGCGCTCGCGCCAACCGCGCCTCAGGCCGTCGAAATCGCGGCCGGGGATTGGAAGTTCACCCTCAACGGCAACGTCAACGCCGACTACATTCACTCAAGCTGCGAGTCGACTCCGTCACCCATCGCGGGCGGCCTTGCCTGCACGTCCATCGACGGCAATTCGACCGCCTCGTCCGTCAGTAACGGCCTCCTGCCGGCAGCGTTCGTGTTCGGCGTTTCAACGACGCAGAACGGCATTGATGTCGCTGCAACCTTCGGCATGTATCCGGGTACCAGCACGAACGACGGCGGCAGTCCGAACTTGCAGGATGGGCAAAAGCTGCCCTCCGGCAACACCGCGCTCGGCAGCGCAGGTCTCGACATTCGTCAGGTCTTCTTGACCTTCGGCAACAAGGACATGGGTACGTTTACCGTGGGCCGGAACATCGGCTTGTTCGGGCAGGACGCGATTCTGAACGATATGACCCTTCCGGGCGTCGGTGGCCCCGGCGGCACGGCGACAGGTTCGCCTGCCAATACGACCCTGGGTGGGATCGGCTTGGGCTACATCTACACAGATTGGCTCTCGCAGATCGACTACACGACGCCTGACTTGAGCGGCACGAAGATCACCTTCGGCATCTTCGATCCGCTGAACCCGGTCGGCGCGGTGTCGGAACCCAAGAGCGCTCCGGGCTTCCACGGCAAGGTCGCCTACACCATGGGCGGTCTGTATCTGTCGGCGTCAGGGCTGTACCAGAAGCAGACGGCGACGCCGACGACGGCTGAGTACAACAGTCACGCGTTCGATGTGGGCGGCAAGTACGCGATTGCGGGCTTTGAGGTCATGGGCTGGTACTACAAGGCGACGGGCGTTGGCACGACGGCGTTGTTCCTGAACAGCGCGGATGCGTTCGGCAACGCGCGCGACTCGAATGGCTTTATCGCGCAGGTGACCTACACCGTGGGCCCGACGAAGTTCGGGATTAACTACGGCCAGAGCAAACTCTCCGCGACCGGCGAGGAACAGGTTGCCACACCGGTGGAAGCGGCAGATCTGGTCGGAAACAACAACAAGTGGACCGCAGGCATCTACCACAAGTTGACGCCCAACCTGACGATCTTGGGTGAATACAGCAAAGTGACGTCTGAGGCGCAAAGCTCAGCAGTATTCGAAAACCAGGGTAATACGTTCAACATCGGCGCATTCCTCTCGTTCTGAGCGTTCGATCTAGCGGCGCGGCGTCGATTTAATCGACGCCGCGCCGTTTTTCGTTGCGGCGCGCCGCGCTTAGTCAAATCGTAAAGCCCCGCCCCTCTTTTTTCGCCCTTTTAGCCGCGCGCTTCTCCTCGAGCGTCTTCGTCGGCTTCTTCTTGGTTTCCTTCTTCCGATCTTTGCCCTTGCTCATGTAGGTGGCTCCAGTGATGGGAGGGGGGGAACTTTTTCAACGCGCCCGGTGGAGGACGGCTGCGCCGTAGCGCGATGCGGGTCACCTACCGGCTGGCGCCAAACGTGCTACTTTATGCCTCTTAAGTAAAGNNCCGATCAACTGGCCGACGACGCTCATGTTCATCGTGACGCCGCTCGCAGCGTTGGTGCTCGTGCCCTGGTACGGCATCGTGCACGGCTTCAGTGCCGGCTCCTGGGGGGTGTTTGCCTTCTTCCTCGTCGCCTGCGGCATGTCGGTGACGGCGGGCTATCATCGGCTCTGGGCGCACCGCACCTATGAGGCGCGCACGCCTCTGAAGATCCTCTACCTGATCTTCGGCTCGATGGCGCTGCAGAACAGTGCGCTCGTGTGGTGCAGCGGTCACCGCATTCATCATCTGCACGTCGACGACAACGATCGCGATCCGTACTCGGCGGGGCGCGGCTTCTGGTTCTCCCACATCGGCTGGATGCTGCGCTACTACCCGAGCGGCAACCCCGATTTCTCGAACGCGCGCGACCTGGAGCGCGATCCACTGCTCGCCTTCCAGAATCGTCACTACCTCTTGATCGCGCTCGCCATCAATTTCGGCCTCACCATTGGCGCGGGGCTCTTCGTGGGAGACGTCTGGGGCACGTTCATCCTCGCCGGTTTGCTGCGCGTGGTCATCAGCCATCACTTCACGTTTCTCATCAATTCGCTCGCGCACATGTGGGGCAGCCGCCCCTACACGGATGAGAACAGCGCCCGCGACAACCCGGTGCTCGCATTCCTCACGCACGGCGAGGGCTATCACAACTTCCATCACATCTTTGCGCACGACTACCGTAACGGCGTGCGCTGGTGGCAATGGGACCCGACCAAGTGGCTCGTAGCCGCCATGCAGTATGTGGGACTGGCGCGCCGCCTGAAGCGCACGCCCGCGTTTCAGATTCAGCGCGCGCTCCTGGCGATGCAGTTCCAGCGGGCCCAGGAGAAGCTTGCGAATTCCGCGCTCGCCGTACGCGGCCGCGCCAACGTGGATTCGCTGCGCGAGCGGATCGCACAGGAGTATGAGTCCTTTTTGAGCGCCGTCAGCGAATGGGCGCGGGTGAAAGAGGCCTGGTACGCCGACAAGAAACGCAGCGTGATCGAACACTGGGAGCAGGCGAGCTTTCAGACGCAGCTGCGCGAGCTCGAATACGCGTTGAAGATGCAACGTCGACGCCTGCGGGCACTCTACTCCCAGCTCGCTTAAGCACCACCGCACCGCACGGTGCTTGCGGTTCGATGGGCCGCGTGGCACCGTTTTCCTCATGGGACGCATTTTCGAAGTCCGCAAACACACGATGTTCGCGCGCTGGAACCGCATGGCGAAGCAGTTCGCCCGGATCGCGAAGGACATCACGATGGCGGCCAAAGCGGCCGGACCTGACCCGGCATCAAATCCCGCCCTGCGGCGCTTCATTCACAACGCGCGCGCGGTCAATATGCCGAAGGACAAGGTCGAGGCGGCGATCAAGCGCGCCTCCGGGCGCGATGCAGCCCTCTATCAGCAGGTCGTCTACGAGGGCTACGCGCCGCACGGCGTCGCCTTGCTGGTAGAGACCGCGACCGACAATCCGACGCGCACCGTCGCCGGCGTGCGCAACCTCATCAGCAAGAACGGCGGCAACCTCGCCACCAACGGCAGCGTGAGCTTCCTCTTCAAGAAAATGGGCGTCTTTCGCCTGGCGCCGGCGGGCGTCGACCAGGATGAACTCGAGCTCTATCTGATCGACCACGGGCTCGAAGAAATGGGCGAGAGCACGAGCGACAAAGGCGAGCCCGAACTCGTCATCCGCTGTGCATTTGCCGATTTCGGCAAACTGCAGGAGGCGCTCGAGGCGCGCCACATCGTGCCGCTCTCCGCCGAGCATGAGTACGTATGCTCGCAGCCCATCGAGCTGCCGGAGGAGGAGGCCACCGAAGTGCTCACGCTCATCGACAAACTCGAACAGGACGAGGACGTGCAGCGCGTGTTCCATACGCTCGCGTAGCGTCCCGGCCCACCGCTGACGGCGCGCCGCTGCCCCAGCACTGCGCAATTTTCGCGCACCCAGCCGCGTCACTCGTGCGCACGAGTGCGCTGCGGTATTCTCTTGCGCATGAGGGATTGTCGTCTGCAACTGGCGAGAATCGACGCGGCGAGCGAGCTTGCGCAAATGTCGCGCGAGCTCATTGAAACAGGCCTTGCCCACTCCTGGACCGCGGTGCGGATCGCGCGCCATATCGAGCACCCGGAAAGTGTCGTATTGACCGCGCGCCTCGAGCGCGCCTGTGCAGGCTTTGCCGTGATGCAGTTCGCCGAAGACTCGGCGCACCTCAATCTCCTCGCGGTGCGACCGCAGTATCGACGCCGCGGCATTGCGCGGCAGCTGCTCTCCTGGCTGCACGAGAGCGCCGTCACGGCCGGAACATTCGTCATTGCACTTGAATTGCGCGCGACGAGCGCCGCGGCGCATGCATTCTACGGCGCGTTGGGCTATCGGGAAACCGGCCGCGCCGTTGCCTACTACCAGGGCGTGGAGGATGCGATCCGCATGACGCGCGATCTGCGCATCAATGACGGCGTGCTGCGCGCGCCGCAGGGTTGANNCCCAGCGCGTCCTCGAAGCCAAAATCCTTCAGATCGCGCACACGCTGCGGATAAAGAATCCCGTCGAGGTGATCGACTTCGTGCTGCACCACGCGCGCATGGAATCCCTCGACCGTGCGATCGATGGGCGCACCCGCAAGGTCGAAGCCCTGATAGCGCACGCGCCGCGCGCGCGGCACGAGCCCGCGCATCCCCGGCACGGACAGACAGCCCTCCCAGCCCTCCTCCTCGGCGCCATCGAGCGCGGTGACGATGGGGTTGATGAGCACCGTGTAGGGTATGGCAGAGACGTGCGGGTAGCGCGGATTCTCGGTCACTTCAAAGATCACGACGCGCAGGCTGACGCCGATCTGCGGCGCGGCAATGCCCGCGCCGTTCATGGCGCGCATGGTGTCGTCCATGTCGGCGATGAGCCCCGCGAGCTCGCCGCTTTGGAAATCGGCGACCGGGGCTGCCACCTGCCGCAGCAGCGGATGGCCCATCCTCAATACAGGTTGAATGGCCATGCGTGATGAGCGCGCGCAAGGGCGAGCGCAGCGAAATCGGTAGGCTCAGCCATGTTTTCCGGTAGTTTTTTCGCGCTCGATGATGGCGCTGCGCAGCTCACGCAGTTTGGCCTTGACGACGGCCGCATTGGCCGGCCCCATGCGGATCAAGAGCTTCTGCCCCGCGGAGCGCGCCTCCAGATCCGGGTCCTTGTACTCGTAGAACACCCGTGGCTGCACGAGCGCAATAGCGCCTTGCACATCGGGGGCTTTCAACATGTCGTCGATCACTGCAATCAGGCGATCATTGAAATATTGCGACGGGTAACCGAGGTTCTCGTAGGCCTGCTGGAAGAGCGGGTAGAAATGGAAGTACAGACGCGTCAGCTGTTTGGCGTCCGCGGCGCGCAGCGCCTGCACGACGGGCGCGTAGCGCTCGTAGTTCTGCGGCCCCAGGATGAGCGCATCCTCCGTGCCGCCTGTCACGGTCGTGCCGGGAGTGGGTTTCACCGGCCGCAGCTCGACGGCCACCTTCTTGCGCGGCAGATTGTCGACGGTGACGACGATGTGCCGGATGATGTCCTTGGGAACGAGAAACTCACTCACCGGCTTATCGCCGAATACACCGAGGAGTGCGGTGCGCACCGGGACGTCGCTGTCCTCAAGAGTGGGGGGTGCAACCGTGTCGTTCCCGGTCGCCTCTTCCGAGGGGACCGGATGATGGATCGCAGGCTCCGGCGCAGGCGCCGGGACGGGCAGCGGTCCTTGCGCAACCGGCGGCGGTGGGCTGCGATGCGTGCGATAGTAGTAATAGCCGGCGCCGACGATCACGACTGCCACCACGGCAGCGACCCACCAAAACGCCTTGTCCATGAACGCTTCGTCTTGCATCGCTGTGCACCCCGCAACTAAATCATGCTTACTGTACTGCGCGCCGGCCGGCTCCCGCCACGATCACTACGCGCCTGCGCCGCGCGTCATCGCCCAGTCCAGGAGGCGGCTCGCAAAACCGCCGCCCAGGCTCGACCCCGTGACGTCGTCGAGCTCATAGGGCTTGTCATGCAGGATCGCCTGCGCCGCGCGCATGCCGCTTCTCACAGCAGGCCCAATACCCTCGGCCATATCGCGCGTCGCAAGCCCCGCCGCATCCCCGGTCAGGAACGCATCCTCAATGCGCGCGACCTCCACCCGGCCGCGCAGGTAATAGCTGTAGCCGGAAGGCTCGTACTGTGCGCTCGGCGCAAGCTTGCTGTCGAGTTCGCGCGTGAAGCGTGACCAGTGGTATTTGATGTCGTGGCCGCTCTTCTTCATGCGGTCCGCCATGCCGCCGATGCCGACGTTCAGCCAGCCGTTCGCCTTCGGCACATACCAGGCGTAGCCGGGGAGTTTTTTCTCGAAGAACCACAGGTGGCAGTCGGGATCCTGCCAGTCGTAGGGGATCTCGTGCTCGAGGGTCACGGTTTGCAGGCCGCTCGCACGCGGGTTCGTCGCGCGAAACAGCGTCCGATAGACGGGGCAGCGCGTGCCGCCCGCGCCAATCAGATAGCGGCATTGAAAGGCGTCATCGACCACATAGGCGCCGCGCTCGCGGCGAATGCTGCGTACCGCATGCTTCACCACCGGTGCTTGCGAGCGCTCCAGGAGCCATGCATCGAACTCAAATCTCCGGATCGAGTGCTGCACGGAGGGCACGCGCAAGTGCACGCCTTTCAGATGCACGTGCAGCCGCTCGAAGGTCATGAAGCGGTGCGGGTAGGACGCCACATCCATTTGCAGATCGCGCACCACCTCGGGTGTGATCCAGCCCGCGCAGAGCTTGAGGCGCGGAAAGGCCTCCTGATCGACCACCACAACATCGGCGCCGCCGCGGCGTAGCTGCCACGCCGCGGAGGAGCCCGCGGGGCCGCCGCCCACGATCAAGACGTCGCAGGAGCGCATGAGTTCTTTGCCAGCTCAGCCTTGATACAGGTGAGCGCGCGTGAGAGGGATCTCGTTGTTGTCCCGCGGCGCAAACACCACTTGGAAGAGCTGCAAGGTGCCCATCGTGAAAGCGGCGACGGAGCCTGCGAGGTACAGCCGCCACATGCGTACGAATTTCTCATCGAACATGCTCTTCACGCGCTCGCTCGCCGCTTCGTAGCGCTCGAGCCAATGCCGCAGGGTCCGGGCATAGTGCAGGCGCAGGTTCTCCACATCCAGCACGGACAGATCCCAAGGCTCGAAGATCTGCATCATCTCGGCGATCGACGGCGCATAGGCGCCCGGGAAAATGCGCCGCTCGATCCAGGCGTGCAGCGGCGCCGGGTAATTCCTGCCGATGGAATGGATGAGGCCGCGGCCATGGCGCGGCAGGCATCGATTGACGATGCGCCCGAGATCCGGATAGTTCTCCAGGCCCACGTGTTCGAGCATGCCGACGGAGACGAAGGCATCGTAGCGGCCGGAGATGTTGCGGTAATCGTCCTCGACGTACTCCACCTGCGAGCTCAGGCCTTCGGCTTGCGCCCGTTCGCGCGCGTAGACGATCTGCTCGTGGGAAATGTTGAACGCACGCACCTTGACGCCGTAGTGGCGCGCCATGTGCAGGCCTAAGCTCCCCCAACCGCAACCGGCTTCGACGACGCTTTGTCCGGGCTGCAACTGCACCTTGCGGCACACGTGGTGCATCTTGGCCACCTGCGCCTCATCGAGCGTGGTCGGGGCCGTGGGGTAGTAGGCGCAGGTATAGGACATCGTGCGCCCGAGCCACAATGAATAGAAATCATTGCCGATGTCGTAGTGACGGTGAATGTTGTCGCGCGAGCCTGTCAGAGTGTTGGCACGCGGCGCACGGCGCCGGTTGACGAGGCGCCGCAATAGCGAGGGCGACGCTTCTTTGCGCGGCGCGCTCTTGTAGACGGTCTCCAGAAAATCGACGAGATCACCCTCGACGCTGATGCGGCCTTCGCTGTAGGCATCGCCAAAGCCCAGCTGCGAATCGGTGAACAACGTAAAGAGAGTGGCGCGATCGGCGATGCGCAGCTGATGGGCCATTGCGGCGCCTGAGCTCGACACGCGCTCGCCATTCCAGAGCAGGAATTCAATAGGCGGGTTGCCGAGGTGCGACAACAGTCGTTCGATGAGCCGCGCCTCGATGGATCGGCGCGCGCGAGGCGGCTCAGCAAGCTCCGCAGGACCTGCCTCGCAAGTGCCGTTCGAGGCGCGCACACTCTGCTCCACGGCGTTCATATTGATCCCCTCACGGCTCTTAAGCGCCGATCTTATGGACGATGCTACACGGGCAGAGCCGCAGGCGCGACGACCCGAGACAGGCACTTGCGACGCCGCTCTGTAGCGCACACGCCACAACCAAGCGTAAGCTTGACCAGGCCATCATAGCACCTTTTTTCCGCTCTCTATCAGGGCGCCCGCGCATACCCCACAAGTTCAACGTAGCCCTGTCCTGAGATGTTCCCACCGGCGTGGGTGCCGGACACATCCACAGCCCCCTCCCAGTAACGGGGGCGCCCGTCGAGCTCCTGATCCGCCAGCACGGGGCGCAGATTGACGGCGAGGGCCAGCGCCGGCACCTCCACCCTCCAGCGCGCCGGATAACGTCCGCCTCGCGGGCTCATCCAATAGTCCTGCACGCTGATCCTTACGTCATCGCTTGCGAGTGCGCGCACCCGGCCATCCGCCCCCACCCAGGTGCCGGCACTATGCGGCTCCCTGCGGCCATCGCGTCGGCGCAATGAATAGAACATGAGCTCGCTGCCGTCCGCGAGCTGCAGCGCGAACCAATCCCAGCCCGCCTCGTCCGCGGCGAGAGCGCCGCTGCCCCATTCACGGTCGAGCCAAGCGCTTCCGCTGACGTTGAGCGCCTGCCCGTCGCGCACCAGGTGTCCGCGAACGGCAAGGCGCGGGATGGAGTAGTAGTAGCTGGCGTCGCCGGGGACGCTCGACTTCTGGCTCAAACCCCCCTCCCCATTCAATACAGGGGCAAGTTCGGCCGTCATTTGCACATCGAGCGCGTAGCCCTGCGCCGCCGCCCGGATTTGCCACACCGCGCCGGCCGCCTCGAGCGACCAGTCGTCCACCCAGACCTTGAGCGCACTCGCCTCGGCCCCGGCGAGTCCCAAGGCATCGCGCGCCAAGCGCTCCTGGAAATGAAAATGCCCGCGCCCGACGTCGGTCACCGCAAAATGCGCAACGTACATCTGCTGCGCGCGCCAGTGCGATGCATCCGCCTGCGCATCAGGCCCGGCGCGCGCGAGAGCGATGCGGAAAAATGTGAGTTCAAATCCAAAGCGCTCGCCCGCAGGGGCCTGCAGATGCCCCGTCAGGTACCACCATTCGTGGGCAAAAGTCGGATGCGCGCCGTGGTCGCGCGGGAATACAAATTCACGCGGTGTCAGCGCATGCTCGAATGCGGCGCTGTCGTGGCCAAATGGCAGGACGCCATCCGCCGCCGCCGCCGCCGCAACGCCGGCGGCGAGGAGCGCAAGCACCCTGACGCGCGCGCGCATCACTCCTCCCGAATAGCCTGCGCAAGCGGCGCGCGGGCGCTGCGCCACGCGGGGTAGACTCCCGCCACAAGCGCCGCCGAGAGCGCAACGCCCACGGCGGCGGCGAAGGCTTGCGCGCGCACATGCAGATCGATCTGCCAGCCAAAGGCGCGGCGATTGACGACGTCGATCAGCATGAGCGCTGTCAGCACGCCGGCGGGCAACGCGGTCAGCAATGCGACCACGCCGATAAAGCCCGTCTGCGCCTCNNAGGACGCGCGTGATCACAAAGGTACGCTCAAAGATGCTCATCGACAGTTCGCGCACATCCGCATTGGAGCGGATCATGAGCGCCTGCCGTCCCGCCGCCACGGCGTTGAGCCGCGCCAGCATTCCCGCAGCCTGCACGCGCGGCGCCAAATAAAGGCCGAGCGCCGTCACCGCGTCATCCTGCCACCATGCCTCGTAGACGGCGCGGCTCACAAGCGCCGTGCCGGCATCGTTGCCGTATTCGCGATAGATGCCCGCGACCTCGAAGGCATGCGGGCCGCGCGCGGTGACGAGTGTCAACTGGTCGCCGACGCCAAGGCGGAGCCGCCACGCGAGCGGCTCCGAGATCACAAGTGCCCCGCGTTCATAGGCATCCCACACCGATCCACGGTTGCCTGCGGTCAGCTGAAATCCCGCATAGCTGCCAGGCGCGAGCGTCAACGCGTCCAAAGACACCGGCCCAAAGGCTTTGGATTCGACGCGCACGCGCCGGCTCTCGCTGTGCGCGATGATGCCGGGCGTTGCAATCAGTGCCGCCGCCACGTCCTTCTCGATGCGCCGCTCCGGTCGTGCAAATCCCGGCCCCGGCGCGGTCACGTAGACGTCCGCGCGCAGCGTGCGCCCGAGCCAATCGTGCAGCGACTCGCGAAAACTATCGACCATGAGCGCGACACCGATCATCGCGCACACGGCGAGGCTCAACGCTGCGACGGCAACGCCGGTGCGGGAGAGCGACGCGGCGATGTCGTTGAGCGCCAGACGTGCGATGGGGCTTGCGCGTGCCAAGCAATGCGCCGCGGCACGTGCGCTCGCGCGCAGCGCCGCGGGCGCGAGTGCCGCGACTGCGAGCAAGAGGAGAAAAAGCGCGACGAACCCTGCGAGAAGGCTGCGGGTCGAGCCGAAAACGATGGCGAGCGCCCCGGCGCCGAGGAGCGCGCTTGCGAGCAGGAGCCAGCGCAACGCGCCCGTGGCCCGCGCTTCGAGGACGGAGCGTTTCAGGCCGAGCTGCGGGTTGGAGCTTGCCGCTTCCAGCGCAGGGAGGGCGGCTGCGATGAGCGCCACTGCAATGCCGGCGGCGAGCGCCTTCAGGATTGAACTTGCGGGCAGCGTCACGCGGCTGACGGTGACGACGAAGTAGAGGTCATTGATCGTGCCGGCAACGAGCCGCACGAGCGCGTGGCCGATGACGACTCCCAAGAGCAATCCCAATACCGCGCCCACAGTGCCGATCACCGCCGCCTCGCCCAGCAGCGCCGCCAGCACCTCCCGACGCGTCGCGCCGAGCGCCCGCAGCACGCCGATGATGGCGCGGCGCTGCACGACGGCAAAGCTCACTGCGCTGTAGATGAGGAAAAAGCCCACGAGCAGCGCAAGCAAGCTCATCGCCTGCAGATTGACCGCAAACGTCGCAGCCAGATCTAGATTTTCGCGGGTGCGGCTGCCCACCGCGTGCACTTCGACGCCTGCGGGCAGGCGCTCGCGCAGCCGCGCCAGCGCAAGCTCGCCGTCCCTGCCCGCGGGCACACGCAGAGCAATGCGCGACAGATGCCCCACGAGGTGCAGCCACTCCTGCGCCTGGGCAATATCCGTCAGGAGCAGCGTCTCATCGCCGGGCCGCTCTGCGCCGAACGACGCGAGCAACTGTGCGCTTCGCGTGCGTCCGCTCACCTCGAGGGGAAATGACTGCCCCGGGGAAAGACGCAGCTCGGCTGCGGTGGCTGCCGCCATCATCACCGTGCCGCCTTGCGTGAACCAGCGGGGAAGGTCCTCGAGCCGCACCGCGAGCGCTCCCGGCGCGGATGCGCCGTTGCCAAAGGCGGGGCTTGCGAAAGGATCAATACCCACCAGCTGCAGCGTCCGATCGCCGATGGCTGCATAGCCCTCAACGATCGGCGCGAAATCGATCGGCAGCCCTGCGCGGCGCAGCGCGACGTACAAAAGCTCATCAATGCCCGCAGGGCCCGCCAAGATCTGGTGCGTCGCGGCGCCGTTCACCGCATCGATCGAAAGCTCAAATGCGCGGTAGGCGCTTGCGGTTGCCATATCCACCGCCGCGATCGTCGCGACGCCAAGCGCAAGCCCGACGAGGGCGAGCGCGAGCTGCGCCGGATGGCGCAGCAGATGACGCAGCAGCGCCGCCCAAGGCAGGCGCATCTAGGAGGGCGCCCCGAGCGCGGCGCGTGTCTGCAGGCGCCCGTCGATCAGTTCGAGAACGCGGTCGGCAGAGCGCGCGAGCCCCGGGTCGTGCGTGGCAATCAGGAGCGCGGCGGAGCGACGCTGGGCAAGCGCGCGCAGCAGCGGCACGATCTCGCGCGCGCTGTCCTGATCGAGATTGCCGGTCGGCTCGTCGGCGAGCAGCAAGGCGGGCTCGTGCACGAGCGCGCGGGCAATGGCGACGCGCTGCTGCTCGCCGCCCGAGAGCACATCGACGGCGCTGTGCAGCCGGTCACCGAGACCGACCTCGGCGAGCGCCGCGCGGCTGCGCTCGCGCGCTGCGGCGCCGTGGACGCCGTTCAGCTCCAGAACGAGGCGCACGTTCTCCTCGACATCGAGCGTCGGCAGCAGATTGAAGAGCTGATAGACGAAGCCCACATGCTTGCGGCGAAACAAGGTGCGCTCGGGCTCGCCGAGCGCACTGATCATGCGCCCCGCGAATTCGATGGTGCCGCCGTCGGGACGATCGATGCCGCTCACGAGGTTGAGGAGCGTCGATTTGCCCGAACCGCTGCGACCGATGATCGCCACCACCTCGCCGGCGGCAATCTGCGCGTTGGCGTGATCGAGCACGCGGTGCACACGCTGCCCTTCACGGAAGCTGCGCGACAGATCGCCTATTCTGAGCACAGCGCTAGCGCGCGCCGCTGCGCGCCAATTCGCGACGCAACGCCGCAGCGAGATCCCCGTAGGCCCGCGGATCAAACACCTCGGCCCGACTCCAGTCATAGGCCCAGGGATGCTGCGTGCGCAATGCGGGAGGCTCGTCGGCATAGCGCGGCACGATGTGCGCGTGCAAAGCGGGCTCGAGATTGCCGAAGATCGCATAGTTGATGCGCAGCGCAGCGGTCGCTGCCAGCAGCGCATCGCCCACCAGAGTCATGTCGAGCAGGAATTGCGCGCGCTGCGGCTTTCCCAGGCTATTGATGTCAGGAACCACCGGATCGGGCAGCAGCAGCGCATAGCCGTACACGAACTGCCGTTCGCCGAACATGACCCAGCCCGACGGCAGCGCCGCGATGACGCGCGCATCGCCGGCGCGCGCCCGTGCCACGAGCGCATCAATGGCCGTCGGCTTGGGCGTGGGGGCAGTGCTCATACGCTGCCCGCGTCTCCGGCATGCGCATTCACAGCCACCACCGTCGCCTTGGGGAAAAAGTTGAACTCCGAGGCGCTCGCCCAGGTGTAGGCGCCCATTGCACGTCCGATGATCAAATCTCCACAGCGCAGCGGCGGCAGCATGACATTCTCCGCGATGACATCGATGCTGTCGCAGGTCGGACCTGCAAGCACGCACGGCGAGCGCTCGCCCGTACTGCGCAGCGCCTCGATGGGATAGCGGGCATGATCGTACATCTGGCCGCTGTAGGAGCCGTAGAGTCCGTCATCGAGGTAGTACCACCAGCGGCCCTCACGCCGTGCGCGTCCCATGACGGCAGCGACGCCAATGGCCGCCGGGCCCACGATAAAACGTCCCGGCTCCGCAATGATGCGCAGCCGCCGCGGCAAGCGCGCGAGCGCCGCGCGGATCGGTGCGCAAAAGCTGCCGATTTCCTGGCTCTTCTGCGCGTAGGAAATCGGAAATCCGCCGCCGATGTCGAGCGTGTCGAGCACTCCGAGCTGCTCGCGCCGCGCCGTGCGCAGCAGTTGCGCGCACGCATCTATAGCCTCGACGTGCTTGCCGGAATTGGGCGCCTGCGAGCCGACATGAAAGGACAGGCCGCGCACGCCGACGCCCAGATCCGCCGCGAGCCGCGCAAGATCCAGCGCCTCCGACGGATCGCAGCCGAACTTGCGCGACAGATCGCACACGGCGCCCGGGCTCCTAAAAGAGATGCGCAGCAGCAGCTCAGCGCGCTCGGTGAAACGGGCGAACTTCCTCACTTCATCGGGGTTGTCGGCGACGAAGGTGCGCACGCCAAAATGCAGAGCGTTTCTGATATCGCGCCCGGTCTTGATCGGATGGGAGTGAATGCAGCGCTCGGGTGCTACTCCCAGAGCCGCCGCGAGCTGCACCTCGCCGGTGGTTGCAAGATCGAGGAAGCCGCCCGCATCGATGACCGTACGCACCGCCGCCGCATGCGGCAGCGGCTTCAGCGCGTAGTGCAGATCGACTCCGGGCAGCACACGCGCAAGCTTGCGGTACTGCGCGCGAATGCGCTCGCAATCGACGATGAGGAGCGGCGAGCCAAATTCGCCCACCAGCCGGCGTACGTGGGCGGGCTCGAAAGGATCAATGAACGGTTTCATTACTGCCGTAGTACTCTTTAAAAACAATGGCTTGATTGTGTTCTGGGATTTTTGGGTCAGCGCTGGCGTAAGCAGCGGCGCCGGTTCTGCAGCGCCAGGTGACCTGTGCGGTCATATTTTGGGTGCTGGCCCACAAGTGGGCAAGGCAGTCCGGACCGATGCCAGGAGTTTGGCGGCGGCCGTGCGGCTCGAATCAATCTGCGTGGCCTTGGCCCGAGACGAGTTTTGCTAGCCTACCCGCTACCGTGAGCTCGCGTTCCGGCGCAATGTGCTCAAAGACTCAACGAGCTTGGTGAAGCGTTCCCGATACTATGGGCCGTTCCTTGCGGTGCCTTAAGGCCAAGTCAAGGCAGCAGGCAATCGTGCAACCGCCGTCGGAGTAATGTTCTTGCCGATTTTCGCGGGGCAGACGGCGGCGAAGCGGCGCTGAGTTAAAGAACCACGTTCGGCCTGCTGGCAGGCGTTATTGACAACCCGGATACCATCCGTGAACAGGGGCACACGGAGGAGGCGCTCATCAAATACGACGAGGCCCTCAAGTGCGCGCCGAACTCGGCCGCACTCAAACAAGCGCGCCACCACGGCGCGGCGGCAGAGCTGATTTTCAGGGCAAAATCGCCACGTTCCCGGTGACATCGATCTCGCTGACGCCGCTCGCCGCGCGCATCAAGCGGTCGCGGACCGCATCCCAGCGCTCATCCGGCGGCACCTCCTGCACGAGGATGCGGCGGCAAGCCGCTTTATCAAGCGTGCGCAGATTGGCATAGAGCCCGTGCCCATATTGGTCGGGACGGCGGCCTGCATTGACCCAGGTGACATAGGTATGCGCCTTGAGAGGCAGTCGCTGCGCGAGCACGGCGATGCGCCGGCCGCCCTCGGAGAGCGCAGCGGCCTGCGCATCGATCTGCCCGGTGGGCACGATGGTCATCGGCGTACGCGGCGAGTAGTGCGACGGCGAGCTGCCCGGCACGCGCGGGGATTCCAGGTCCGGGCCGAGCAAGAGCTCGCCAATCACTTCACGCATCTGACTGGCGGTGACGGCACCCGGACGCAGCAGGCGCGCACGCGCACCATCGAAGGCGACAATGGTTGACTCAAGTCCGATCTGGCATTCGCCGCCGTCGAGGACGATGCGCACGGTATCGCCGAGCTCATCGCGCACGTGTTCCGCCCGCGTCGGGGAGAGCCGCCCGTAGCGGTTGGCGGACGGTGCTGCGATCCCGCCGCCAAAGGCGGTGAGTAGTTGCTGCGCCATCGTGTGTGCGGGCACGCGCACGGCGACCGTGTCCTGACCGCCGGTGAGGATGTCATGCACGTTGTAGGCGCGCGGCAGAACCATCGTGAGCGGACCGGGCCAGAAGCGCTCCGCGAGCCGCGCCGCGGGCTCCGGGACTTCCCGCACCCAGTGATGCAGGAACCGCGCGCTGTCCAGATGGACAATCACGGGATGTGTCGTCGGCCGGGCCTTGGCCTCAAAAATTTTGCGCACGGCCTCCGGGTTCTTGGCATTCGCACCAAGGCCGTAGACGGTCTCCGTCGGGAATGCGACGAGCTCGCCGTCGCGCAGCGCCTGCACGGCGGTCTCGAGTTCGACCTGAGTCGCTCTGGCAACCTTCACCATGGCGCGGATTCTACCAAGGCGCGCCGCGAGTACCCGTGACGCGGCGCGACGCGGTTGACAATGTCTGCGCGGCAGCACTTTTTGCGCAGTTGGCGTGCACCAAGGCGATTTGAGTTGACAATACACCGCAACTCAGAACGTCCGCGCGCGCCTCTACTCGAGCGCGTGACGCTCCCAGCCGGTTGGCGTGTGCCGCAGTTCATAGGCCGGCCAGTAGTGCTTGTCGAGCTTCAGCGTGATCACCTCAGGAGCATTGTTCCAGGTGATCGTCCGCAAGCGCAGCGAGGATCGATCGGGCCGCCCCGTGACGACGCCCAGGAACGCGTCCAGGTCCGGGGTCGGAATACCGTCAACTTCAACAATGCGGCGCCCGGGAAACAGTCCGTAGCGCGTTGCCGGTGATCCATAGGAAAAATACCCGACATACACACCGACGGGCGGGATGCCGCGCTGCGCGCTCATCGCCCGATGCGGCGCCTGCAAGGTCGCTCCTGCCCACTGCACTATGCGGTCGATGTCCATGCCGGGAAGCTCGACCGTGTCGACGTTGATTGTCTGCTCGCTGCGGCCGCGCCACACCGTCACGGCGACACGCGTCTTGTCCCCGACGGCGCGCTCGACTTCGCGAAACCGCGTGACGACTGCGCCGTCGATGGCGAGCACGAGGTCCCCCTGCTGCAGCACTTTGGTGGCCGGCGAGCCGCCCACCACGCGCTCCACTCCGAGCACCTGCCGGCGTGACACACCGTGCGCGGCAAGCTTCGTCGCCCACTCCTCGGATAAGCCGAAATCGCGGGCGCTTGCGATCGGCTGCACCGAGAATTCAACTTCGAGCGAATGCAGCGGCCGGTCATTGCGTACACGCTCGAGCATCTCACTCACCAGATCGATAGACACGCCCTTGTTGTCTTGCGCGATCTCACGACCATTCTCGTAGGCGAAGCTTGACCACAGACCGAGCACGCGATCGTCCGTGTCGAGCAGCACCCCGTCATAGTCGAGCGGCGGATTGACGAGCTGCGCGACTTCGATATTGCTGTCGCGAAAGCGCATGGTGCGCGACAGCGGCAGCTCCAGCGGCTCGATATCGGCAATCTGCGTGCTGCGCGCGCGGATCTCGCTGTCGGCGGCGAGTCCCACAATCCGCACGGTGTCGCCGGCGCCGAGCTCATGCACCGCAAGCTTCGCAGCTTTCACGGGCGTCGTGCCGATCAGCTTCGGGTCGTAGGCGACGATGGCGAGATTGTGCAGCGGGTGGATGTACACCACGCGTCCTGGCACCTGCACCGTGCCGGCGAAGGTGATATTGACGTCGCCGAGGGAGACCGGCACGGTGTTGCGATCCACCGCCACGAGGCCGCGCTCGGCATCGAGAATGAGCCCCGTACCGTGATAGTTGCGCTCCGTGATCCCGGAGATCGAATACGGCATGTCAAAGCTCACCTGTACGAGCGAGGGCGCGATCTTTGCGAGCTTCGAATCGCTGAATCTCGGATACACGGTGCTGACGGCCTTCTCGGGTGTCGGGGCGGGACCTGCCGCAAGATCCTTGCACGGCCATAAGCCCAGCGTGTCGTCGCGCGTGCAGTGATGCGCGGGGAACCACTTGCGGTCCATGCGGAAGGATCGCAACTGGCTGCCGTTCGGATCGTCGATTGTGAAGAAGCGCACGACGGCTCGGTCGCCATCGCCCAGGCTTGCAAGCGCCGCCTCGAACTCATCAATGTTGTCGGTCTTCTTCGAGTCGAGCGTCGTGATCACGGCGCCGCGCGGAATGCCGGCGGCGGAGAACACGTAGCCTGCGTTCGCAACATAGACGCCGCGGGTTGGGACATTGAAATGCCGCGCCTGCTCATAGGAGAGCGTGTTGACGACCGCCTCGCCGAATTCCACAAATGCATTGGGCGTGATGCTGTTCAGATCGATGACCGGCAACTTCGCCGACAGGGGTTTTCCGCCGCGCTCGAGCTCGACATTGACGGTGCCGCCGACGGAGGAATCAAGGATCTCCTCGAGCGGCTCGAACTGAGTGATGTAACGCCCATTCAAGCGCACCAGAACATCGCCCGCCTGCAGCACACCGAAGCTCGCCGATCCGGGCAGCACCTCGTTGACGACGAGCATGCCCGTGTACAGCGGAAATGCCTTGCGCACCGCCGCTTCCGTGCCGGGATCGAGTCCCAGGCGCGTCAGCTCGTCGTACGGCACGTAGGTAAATATGGTTGCCAGCGTCCCTCGGGTGACGGGTTTGGCTTGCTGAATCAACGCCAATGCACGCCGCACGCGCCCGAGGGGCAGATAGAAGCTCGACGCCGCACCGCTCGCGCCCCCGGCATTCAAACCGACTACGCGCCCGCGGATGTCGATGACCGGCGATCCGGAGGAGCCGCCGGATGTGCCCGACGCGGCTTGCAGATAGAAGGTGTTGAAGTCGTTGTATTTGGCGACCCCGTAGTCGGGAGCGTCGCGGTCGAGGCGCGCGAGCGTGCCGGCAAGAATGGACAGCTGCTCGCCGGCATTATTGCCGACCACGCGGATCTCGCGCCCGATCTGTGCGCCCTCCGGAAAGAGCGGCAGAGCCTTGGGCCGGATGAAGTGCAATTTTGAAGGATCGTAGCGATACAGACCGAAATCGTGCACGGGATCCCGATAGATCGGATAGAGCTGCACTTCCTCGCGGTTGAGAAAGGTAGCCGTCGCCGTGACGGGCCCGGGAGTGACGACGTGACGATTGGTCAGGATGAGGCCGCGTTCGGCATCGACGACAAATCCCGTGGCCTGCGCGGAAGTATTCCACTCCGTATCGAAGGCGCGCGTGGCATCGACTTCAATGGACACGACGGAGCTTGCGATGCGCTCGAGGGTAACGGCCCAGTCGGGGCTTTCCTCCACCGCGGCGGCCTGCTGCGCAAGCTGCGCTGCCTGCTGGCTTTGCCGCGGGCCAGCGGTTGACTGGGGCGGAATCTGCGGCGCCACGGGGGCTGCCGATGGCGGTGGCGGCGGCTCGGGCGGCTGCGCATTGAGCACCAAAGGCGCGAGCAGCCCAATGAGGATAATTGACGCGCGTCGCATAGTTCTCCTAGCGGCTAACGGCCGACCAGCACCAGCAGCCACACGCCGCCGAGCAACACAAAGGACATGAATACAGCAGCAGAGCCCAGGTCTTTGGCAAGCCCCGCCAGCGCGTGGTGCTCGTAGCCGATCCGGTCGACGGTCGCCTCGATGGCGCTGTTGACGAGCTCGACGATGAGGATGAGCAGCACAGGCCCGACGAGGAGCGCGCGTTCCACGCCGCTGCGTCCGAGCCACAAGCCCGTGGGTATGACGAGCGCCGCGAAGCAGAGTTCCTGCCGAAAGGCGGCTTCTTCGCGGAATGCTCCCGCAAGCCCCCGCCCGCTCGCGCCGAAGGCACGCCACAGGCGCACAAGGCCGCGGGGCTTGGAGCGATCTATACCCCCTCCTTCGGCTTCCATGTCAGATCAAGCTGCTTCGCCGCGCGCACGTCGTCGAGGCGGCGCACCGGCAGGCTGTGCGGCGCGCCCTTCAGGTACTCGGGTTCCTCGCGCGCCTCGCGCTCGATGTGGATCATGGCATCGGCGAATGCATCGAGCACTTCCCGGCTTTCCGTCTCCGTAGGCTCGATCAACAGACACTCGGGGACAATGAGCGGAAAGTAGGTCGTCGGCGCATGAAAGCCGTGGTCGAGGAGCCGCTTCGCGAAGTCCATGGCGTTCACGCCCAATTCACGCGCCTCGCGCTTCAACGTGATGATGAACTCGTGGCTCGCGCGCCGCTGCGGATAAGCCGCCTCGAAGCCCGCTTGCTGCAGGCGCGTCAAGAGGTAGTTCGCATTCAATGTGGCGTAATCGCCGACCTCGCTCATGCCCGTGCGCCCGAGCATGCGCATGTAGATATAGGCCCGCAACAGCACTCCGGCATTGCCCATAAATGCTGAAAGCCTGCCAATTGACTGCGGCAGATCGCTCTCCGCCAGCCAGCGATAGTGCCCGGCATCACGCCCCACGAGCGGAATCGGCAGGAACGGCAAAAGCCGCGCGCTCACTCCGACGGCGCCGGCCCCCGGTCCGCCGCCGCCATGCGGAGTGGAAAAAGTCTTGTGCAGATTCATGTGGATCGCATCGAAGCCCATGTCGCCGGGACGCACCTTGCCGAGGATGGCATTCAAATTGGCGCCGTCGTAGTACAGCAGGCCGCCCGCGGCGTGCACGATGCGGGCGACTTCCTCGATGCCGCGCTCAAAGATGCCCAGCGTCGAGGGGTTGGTCAGCATGATGCCTGCGGTCTGCGGGCCGACCGCGGCCGCGAGCGCCGCGATGTCGATATCGCCGCCCGCTCCCACGCGGATCTCGCGCACCGTGCAGCCGCACATCATGGCGGTAGCGGGATTGGTGCCGTGCGCGGCCTCCGGCACGATGATCTCCGTGCGTGCCAGATCAGAGCGGGCGCGGTGATAGGCGCGGATCATCGCGACGCCGGCGAACTCGCCGTGCGCCCCGGCCATGGGGCTCAATGACACGCCCTGCATGCCGGTCACTTCCTTCAGCATTTCCTGCAGCTCGAACATGCACGTGAGGAAGCCTTGCCCGTGCGACTCGGGGCCGAGCGGATGACGCCCGAGGAACTCCGGCAGCATGGCGTACTGATTGCACGCCTTGGGGTTGTACTTCATCGTGCACGAGCCCAACGGATAGAAGTGCGTGTCGATTGAGAAGTTCATTTGCGACAGGCGCGTGAAGTGCCGCACCGCCTCGAGCTCGCCAACCTCAGGCAGCAGCGGCGGCGTTTGGCGCCGCAGATTCCCCGGAACCGTGGATGCGTGCTCGATATCTTCGGGCCACTGATCGCGGCTGCCGCGTCCGGGACGCGAATATTCGAAGATCACCTTTTCCCGAAGCGCTGACATAGTTGCAAGATCCCGTGATGCGCGGCATCAGGCGGCGCGCGCCGCCTTCATGACGTCGCCGAGCGCGCTGGCGTAGCGCTCGATTTCCGCGCTCGTCTTGGTTTCGGTAGCACAAACGAGCAGTGCATGGCCGAGCTCCGGATAGTCTTCGGCCAGATCGAAGCCGGCGAGAATGCCACGATCCGCAAGACGCTGCAGCACCGGCGCCACCGGCCGGTCGAGCGCCACGACGGATTCGTGAAAATAGGGGCTCGGGAAGAGTCTGCGTACGCCGGGCACGCGCGCGAGCGCTGCCACGAGTTCGGCGGTGCGCGCGTGCGAGGCGGCGGCCACGCGCGCAAGGCCCTGCGGTCCCATGAGCGACATATAGATCGTCGCGGCGGTCACGAGCAGGCCCTGATTGGTGCAGATGTTCGACGTTGCGCGGGCGCGCCGGATGTGCTGCTCGCGCGCCTGCAGCGTGAGCGTAAAGCCATCCCGGCCGCTCACATCGACTGTGCGTCCGACGATCCGGCCCGGCATTTGCCGCACATGCGCCATACGCGTGGTCATGAAGCCGAAGTAAGGTCCGCCGGAGCACAGCGGCACCCCCAGAGGCTGGCCTTCGCCGACCACGATGTCGGCGCCGCCTGCACCCCACTCCCCCGGCGGCTTCAGCAGCGCAAGCGAGGTGGGATTGACGACGGCGATGACGAAGATGTCGCGCTCACGTGCCCAGCGCGTGAGCGCATCGACATCTTCGAGCACGCCAAAGAAGTTCGGCTGCTGGATGACGAGCGCCGTGACGTCCTGCCCGTCGAAGCGCGCGAGCGCCGACGCAGGCGTGTGCCCGTCAGCGGCGCTGTAGGCGAGCTCCTCAAAGCGCACGGCCTGATTGCCGGCCGCGGCGCTTACGACCTTGCGGTAATGCGGATGCACGCTCCTCGGCACCAGCACGCGCTGCGCCTTCGACTTACGGTTGGCGCGCACCGCCATGAGACAGGCTTCCGCCAGCGCCGAGGCGCCGTCATAGAGCGAGGCGTTGGCGACTTCCATACCGGTCAGGCTTGCCATCATCGTCTGGTATTCGT
>PLIX01000272.1 GCA_003140135.1 Gammaproteobacteria bacterium | reverse complement strand
TCACAGGCCATATCAGTCTGTCGTGCCGGCGACCGGCACCGTCTGCGGAAGGAGCAGGACGATCAGAACGTTGACCGGCCCCTTCCGAGGGCAGGAAAATGGATGCGCTCGCCATCGATTCAGAGCGATTTTCCGCGGATTTTGGCTCTTAAGTGAATCCGGCTGAAGCGCCAATACCCCAGAAAATACTCTGAGCGCCAGCACCATCGAACGCAGGTAGCCGCGAACAAGGGTTGCCAGCCCCGCGAGCTATTGATTCAATTCGGATGGGATGAGCCGGATACGCAGCTCTTAAAGGCGTTGGGGTCAGCGTTGATGAACCGAAATCCGTTTCTATGGGGTGCACTGATCACTCTCTGCGGCACCGGCATCGTAAGCCCGGCGTTGCCCGCGAGTGCTCCGGCGCAGTTAGCGTATACCTATATTCACCATGCCGTTTCCACACCATTCCCCAGCGCGCAGTTCGCCTTTGACCGGGGGCTTACGCTGGTGTTTGCCTACGATCCCCAGGAGGCCGAGCAGGCGTTCAGGGAAGCAGCGCGCCTAGATCCCTCGCTGGCAATGGCGTGGTGGGGTATTGCGCTTGCGGTCGGCCCAAACATCAATAACGAGCCCGAACCCAAGAGTGCCCTGATCGGGGCGGATTCGATCGCGCGGGCGAAGCTGCTCGCGGCGAAAAGCGCGACCGCACAGGAGCGCGAGTACATCGACGCCTTGAGCACGCGCTACAGCAGCGACTCCAGCCCGGACTTCGACAAGCTCGCCGTGGCGTATCGCAACGCCATGCGGGCGCTGGTCGCAAGACATCCGGACGATGCGGATGCGGCCGCTCTCTATGCTGAATCCATCATGGACCTGCGTCCCTGGAGGCTCTGGAGCGTAGATGGCAAACCCGCACCGGACACCTTGGAACTCGTCGCGCTCCTCGAGAACGGACTGAGTCGGCATCCTGCACACATCGGTCTCATGCATTACTACATCCATGCGGTGGAGGCGAGCGACGACCCCACACGTGCACTGGCCGTCGCGCGCCGGCTCGGTGCACTGCCGATGGAGCCCGCGGCCGCCCATCTCGTGCACATGCCTGCCCACATTTACCTGCGCGTCGGAGATTGGCCATCAGCGATTGAAGCCAACGAGCACTCGATACACCATGCCCTTGATTACCGGCTCAGCAGTAACCCCAAACAGGAGCGTGCCTGCAGCCACTGCGTCGACTTCCTGACCTACGCCTACATGATGGAAGGTCGTGAGAACGAGGCCAGAGCCTCCGCCCACGACTATCAGGAAATGAGCAAGGACCCGACGAATGCACTCTCCGTGCTCGTACGATTCCACGAGTGGGACGATCTACTCGCGTTTCCGGAGCCGGCCGCCGAGCTGCAACTGTCTGACTATCGCAATATCCACGCCGTGCTCGGGTTCTGGCACTTCGGCCGCGGACTGGCCTTTGCCGCGAAGGGCCGGGCGGAGAATGCAGGGGCCGAGCTCAACGCTGTGCTTGCAGAAGCCGCGCGCGCGCCGTCAGCACCGGTATTTGGGGAAGCCCTCGACGTCGAGCATTCGCTCGACAAGCTCGCCCAAGCAGGGGATGCTGACACTCTCAAGATATGCACGGCGATCCTGCGCGCGCGGATCGCAGAGGTGCATGAGCAGATGGCGCGGGCAACCGATTTAATGCGCGAAGCCGTGCGGATTCAGGACGCCTCGCCCTACAGCGAGCCGCCCAACTGGCCGTACCCCATACGCGAGAGCCTCGGCGCGATGCTTTTGAAGCAGAACTCCGCTTCTGAAGCAGAAGCGACATTCCGCGAGGGCCTGAGGCGTTCGCCCCACGATCCGCGTCTGCTCCTCGGCCTGTCGGAAGCGCTGCGCGCACAGGGGCGCGATGTCGATGCCGCCCATACACGCCAGGAATTCCAGGCACACTGGCGGGGCGGTGACACGGAGCCCGATGGCGCGCAGTTGTAGCGCAAGGAGTGCGCGTGGCGTCTGAAATGAATGAAAGGCGGTCGCCCCTAAATTGGCAGCGAATACTCAGTTGACGTGACCGGAGGATTCCATGCTGAAGCGACGGCGATTCGCGAGTGCAGTAATGGCAGCGGCAGTTCAGCTGACCAATATCACCCTTGCGCACCAGGTCCTTACGCAATCTGGAGTGGTATCCGGAGCACTCGAAGACGGGTTGAGCGTCTACAAAGGCATCCCGTTCGCAGGCCCCCCGCTCGGCGACTTGCGGTGGCGCCCCCCGACACACGCAGCAACCTGGACTGGCACGCGCAAGGCGAATGCTTTCGCCCCCGCATGCATGCAGGAGGGTGTGTCTATGCCCGGAGAGGCGCCGCCAGCAGTGAGCGAGGACTGTCTCTACCTCAATGTCTGGGCGCCGGCGAAGAGCGTGCCGGAGCATCTGCCGGTGATTGTCTGGATATACGGCGGGGGTTACAGGAACGGGTCGGCCTCGATGCCCTTGTACTGGGGCGATCGGCTTGCGCACAAAGGCGTGATCGTCGTCACCATCGCGTACCGACTGGGTCCACTGGGATTTCTTGCGCTTCCAGAGCTGACACGGGAGTCCGTCCACAGATCGTCCGGGAATTACGGTCTTATGGATCAGATCGCCGCGCTCGAATGGATTCAGCGGAACATTGCCGCTTTTGGCGGCGATCCGAAACGTGTGACGATCGCCGGACAATCCTCAGGCGCAATCTCGGTCAGTGTGCTGATGGCCTCGCCGCGCGCAAAAGGGCTGTTTCAGCGCGCCATCGCAGAGAGCGGCGGACTGTTTGAACCGATTCAGCTCGCACCAAACTACTTGCTGGCCAATGCCGAACGCGACGGCGAGAAGTACGCAGCATCGCTGGGTGCATCGACGCTCCAGGAGTTACGCCGTCTGCCGGCGACGGAACTCCTCGGTGGCGGCAACGCCGGCGGCGTCACGCACCCGGTAATTGAGCCCTACGTACTGCCGAGTTCGCCCTACGAAGCGTTCGCTGCAGGGCAGCAGAACGACGTGCCGCTCCTCATCGGCTCAAACGCCGAGGAAGCCCGGGCTCTCACCGATGTCACAAACGTAAAGTCCGCTACGTTCAATGAGGACATCAACCGCAGCTTCGGCGCACTGCCGCCACAGATCATCGCAGCCTACCCTCATGCGACCGACGAAGAGGCGCGCCAGGCGCGGCTTGATCTGGAGCGCGACCTCCGTTTCGGTTGGGACATGTGGGCCTGGGCAAGACTGCAAGCGCGGAGCGGCCAACACCGCGTCTACTACTACTCGTTCGGACAGCGGCCGGCGTTTCCAGTCGGCTCAGTATACGAAGGTTGGGGTGCGAGCCACTTCGCCGAACTCTGGTATGTTTTCGACCATCTGAACCAGGCGCCATGGCACTGGAGCAAGGCGGACCGTAAGCTGGCTGAGGAGATATCTAGCTATTGGGTCAACTTTGCAAAATCAGGTAATCCGAATGGCAGGGGTCTTCCCGTCTGGCCAGCGTTCACCCCCGCGGACAGCAAAGTCCTATATTTAAGTGATCCTGTCAGCGTCGGCGGGGTCGCAAATATTAAGAGCTTGACTGTCTTGGACACGGTCTACACGACTGTACGCGGGAAGGCGTTCTTGGCACCCTAAGGTCGCAACAACGGAAATATGCACGTGCAGGCAAACCCCCGCTTGCTTTGAACAGCGCCTTCGACAAGGCGATGCAGCCGATCCTGCAGAACGTCGCTATGAAAAGCGGGCATCAGCGTACGCCCACGCCTGTTTACCTGAAGCCAGCATGGCGGAGATTCGTTTATAGCCTGCGGGTTCGTATAGGTCGGCTTGGGCAAGTTCTAAATCCGAGATCTCCAATACGGTGCCGCTCACGCGATTGTCGTTTCTCCCGTTGAACTTGGCTATGAATTGATGAGTTTGCCGCTCTTAGCCACGAAGAGCGGATCCTCGATCTTCAGGAGCAATTGCTCGAAGCCAATAAGCTCGTCCGGCTGCCCGTGAAGCGGCCTGCCGAATGTTGCCATCTGAACCACTTCTTGCGGGAGCGTGCCATAAGTGAAGAGCAGAGGCATAAGGATGCAACGCTGGAGTCGTGGTCGGACTCGCGACGCGGCTGCCCGCTGAGAAGCGCCGATGCGGTGGATTCCGCCGGATGCGAGCATGGAGTAATAGAGGTTCGTTCGGCTCATGTCGATATCGGAGCATGTGGTAAGGTCCGAGCTCAGACCCGCATGACCGATCCAAGCCCCACGGCCTCCCGTGTCGGCTCGGTAATCTCGAACTGAACGGGCCTTTGTGGCTTTAGCTGCAGCACGATCGTCCGCGATGCCACCGACTGGCCGTGGCAGACATCCCGCACCCTTAGCTTTGCTCCATGACTTGCTGGTTCGGCCACGCGACTTCAACCGCTGCAAACGCTTGCTGGGTCGTGGTTTCGCAGACTACAGTGCAGAGAGGGCACTGATTGAGACGTAGTATCCGTCGGGATCCCGGAGAGAGAACTCCTGTGTTTCAGTGCTCGGGTTTACGTGAGGCTCCTCGTCGAGTGGGGAGACAAGAGCGCGGGCCCTCTGGAGTGCCATATCGAAATCATCGACACGAAAAAACAAGAGTAGTCCGTTTCCAGGTGGCGCCTCGTCCGGGCTCATCAAGGACGGATGCTCGTGCGCGCCCCACTGGTGGAGACACAGCAAGACGGTTCCATCCGAATCACGGATCTGACCAAAATAGTCATGGCCCGGAGCCGTTTCCGGCTGCCCAAAGAGCGACTGGTACCATTTGAAGCTGACCGGAACGTCTCTGACGCCGATGATTGTCCACGTGCGTTTCATTAGTATTTCCGCGAAGCCCTCACGGATTATGTACAAACACGTCCGGACAGCCTAATCATCGTTTCACCATTCTTGATTTACCGCGAGCGCCGTCCTGAACTCATGATGGACTAAGTCCCAGTCAAGCCGCCAGTCGCAACTTCGGATGCAGTCCTGCGCGCGCAGCTAAGCGCACAAGTAAATCCATGCTGAACTGATTGATCTTGCCGCGCTTGATGTCTGAGACTCGCGCCTGAGTAACGCCTAGTATCCTGGCCGCTTCTACTTGAGTCATATCAGAGTTGGCAAGCCAGCGTTCAAGCCCCCGCAGACAAACACATGGTCCAGCACCAGTTCTGTTCTACCTGCGGCATTCAGTCATTCGCGATCGGGACGCACCCGAAGACCGGCGCAAAATTGGCGGCTACCCCGAACCTCGACCTTCGTGGCACAAGGGTGCAAGAGAGCTACCGGTGTCGGGCTTGCCGAGTCCTAGTCTAACCGCTCGTTCGCGGCGTCAAGGAGGCGCCCACTTCGGGCGCCGCCCGTCAGGTAACCCCCGTAGGGGAGCTTGCAGTCCTCAGCTTGGCAGCGTAGGGTCCGGAACCCGCCGGAGCCATTGGCTCTCCGCCGCACAACAAACCAACTGACAACTGACCTTGGGAGATACCTTCATGATCCGCATCAGCCGAATTCTTTGCGCCGTGGGCGCCGTCCTGTCATTGGGCTCACTGGCCACGGTAGCGTACGCCGATGGCCGCGACTACAACGACGGACCGGTACAGAACGTGAGCTTCATCCGCACCGTCGACGGTCATTTCGATGACTACATGCATTGGCTCGCGACGACCTACAAGAAACAGCAAGAGGCGGCCAAGGCTGCCGGTCTGATCACACGCTATGAGGTGCTGGTCGCCCAGCCGCACAACCCGCAGGATGCCGACATCATCCTCGTCACCGAGTACAAGAATTGGGCGGCCCTCGATCAGCTGGGCGGCAAATTCGAGAAGGTCCTCACCAAGGTCGAAGGTTCGGTGGATGCCGCCAATAAGAGCGAGGCAGACCGCGCCAAGATCCGCACCGTGCTGGGTTCGGACAACGTTCAGGTCGCCGAACTCAAATAGTCGCACCCGTCGGCGAGCGCATCCCTTGCGCCCGCCGGCTTGATCCGCAACTGCGCGGCGTCCAGCGGAGATTACCTGCGTCAAACCAGCCGGTGCTCGGCAGAGCAATCTTGGCGGCAGTCGACTGACGATCCACTAATTGCAAGCGCGGTAGTTTTGCGTGCGGATCTCGCGCGCGCCGCAAGCCGTAGGCCACGGCCCAAACCTGCGGTAAAGCTTTCGGCCGTCTTAGGCGGGATTGGTTTCTTCATGGTCACCGTTCCAGTAGTTGCGGCGATGCCCTTGAACTGTCCTACACCGTCCATTCATCCGCCAGGAGGCGGTATATGTGCTGGAAATTCTCCCAGCCGCGCGCAAAGCGTCTGAGCACCCCAGCCCGCGGCACGTCGTGCCCTCCCTGCCGCACGCGGGCGGCAATCCTGCGCAATGCCAGTTGCGGCGACTTCAGCCGAAGATACGCGATTTCGATCCGATATCGCTGGGCGGGAGGCAGCTGACGGGCGTCGGAGCGGCAGGGTTTGACCCTGAAGAGCCGTTCGGGACCCGATCCGCGAATGGCGGCTTTCCACTCGCACACTCGCGCGCCCGACGAATGTGGAACGCTAATCACAGACGAACGAGTGACGGTGCCCACCCAGGAGAGCGCGATGAAACAAGCGCGGCACGCTCGGGCTTTTCAGGCACCAATTTTAGCTCTATCGTCCCTGGATAAACCGATTTGACTCGGTTATCCGGGGATGCTGGATGAAACTGACCACTGCAGGCTTGGCTCTTCGATTGTCCGTACTGTAGCCGAGAACCCTATGAAAGCGGCTGTCATCACACGCTACGGATCACCGGACGTGGTGAAAGTCCTCGACGCGCCGAAACCGACGCCCGCAGCAAATGAACTCTTGATCCGGGTCCATGCGGCGACCGTCAACCGGACGGACTGTGCCGAACTCCGAGCCCACCCCTTCTTCATGCGGTTCTTCTACGGGCTGCGCCGACCGAAGCGTACGATCTTCGGTTTGGATTTCGCCGGGCAGGTTGAATCGGTGGGCGCTGAAACCCTATCTTTCAAACCTGGCGACCGCGTTTTCGGCATGTGCCCGTCGAGGAGTAACGGAGCTCAAGCGGAATATGTCTGCGTCCCCGAGAGGGCGGTCGCGGCAATGCCGGTGGGCGTCCGATTTGACGAGGCCGTGGTATGCGAAGGCGCATTCTACGCGAACGCAGTTTTGCGGAAGATTGATCTCAAGCGCGGGCACAACATTCTGATCTACGGCGCATCCGGCGCTATCGGCACGGCGATGGTGCAGCTCGCGCAGTCCTCTGGTGCCGCGGTGACGGCTGTGGTGGCGACTCAGCATATTGAGCTTGTCAAGTCTCTCGGTGCACACCGCGCCGTCGATTACATCTCTGAGGATTTCACGCGCATCGGCGAGACTTTCGATTTCGTGGTGGACGCGGTCGGAAAAACATCATTTTTCCGATGCCGCAGGCTCCTGAAGTCCGGCGGAGTCTTCGCTGCAACGGACTTAGGACCGTGGGGGCAGAACCTCTTTCTCGCAATGTGGTCGTCGATGACACGGAGCAACCGGGTCGTCATGCCGGCGCCACGGCGCATCAACGGGTTTATTGACTATATGAAAAGCCGCATGGAAGCGGGTGAATTTCGAGCGATCATCGATCGAAAATACGCCCTCGAAGCAATTGCGGACGCCTACCGTTATGTCGAGACGGGGCAAAAGGTTGGCATAGTCGTGATTAACGTCGCGGCACTCGACGAGAGAGTGGATGTGGCGTAACCCAGTCGAAACCGCGGGCCCCACTTCAATGAGAGCTAGGGCTTGTTTAAGCGAGGGTCAAAATCAGCAGATAGACTAGCCCCGCATGCATTTCAACCGTGGTCGGTTGTGAGGCGAAGCCCAGTGAACGAAGATGCCGGAGCAAGCGCGGTAGAGAATTGCATATTCGAGCCCCTGTCGCCACGCGGAATCCTGGCGCGTCGAGACTCGTGTTAGCGCATGGTCTCTTGCCCATCGGGTGTCGAAAAGCAGCCATTCGAATGTTGGCGAGCAAACGGCAGGACTTAGGGCCGCCAGCAGTCCTTTTGCGCTCCAAACACGCTCCGCACACACACGCAGAGACACTCTGCCCGATGGTTGGGGGTTTTTAATTTTGCCCGAGAAAATACCCCCAAATGTGGTTGGCTGTTACGGCACGTCCTGAATCTTTACGGAACGTCCACGAAGACTAAAACGCGAGCAGATTCACCAACTACGACAAAAATCACGTTCTTCCGGAACGTCATGAACCTTCCTGGATCTTTCTGAAAACTGGGCCCGGTAGCCTTCACATTAGAGCCACTTCTCGGCTTTTTTGTCCTCTAAAGTGAATTCTACCAAATGCTGTTACCCCCAGGGTTACCCCCAAAATCGAGTAGCTGGCCGTAGACGGGATTGGACTGGCTTCGGGCGAGGCCCAAGCGGAAGTAGTAAAGTTTCAAGTAGTGGGCAGTCTGAACTTCGACGATGCCAGCGACTATTTGTAAATCTGCGCGGTTACCCTTCGAATGCGTAACCGCTCCGGATCGTTTACCGCCAGCAGAGAGGCCGTTGCTCGTGCGGTGGGCGTCGTGCCGATGATACGCACGCCTTTGTAGACAAAGTGTTCTGCCCACAGATCGCGGCGAGGATGAAAGAGCCTGACGATCTCGCCCGTATCGGGATCAAGTCCGGACAGGTTCGGGCCTTTGCGGAGGTTGCAGTCGGGACAGGCGAGCGCCAAATTCTCCGCATCGTCGATGCCGCCGTGCTGACGCGGAATGATGTGCTCGATATGGAAACGTAGTTCGGAAAACTCTTGAGGAATTCCGCAGTACTCACACCGATGATTCGCGCGCGTCCGTACAAAGAGGCGCAGCTTGGGATCCATTCAGGGACGGCCCCTATGCGGCGCTCTGATGCAGAAGAAAGGCCCGCGCTTCGGCTTTTAGGACGCCCACCATCAGGTTCGCGCGCACCAGTGACGCGAGTTCCCGCTGCTCTTCCGGCGTCAGACGGTCTTCAGTGTTTCGTCCTGCCAATTCCTCGTAGCGGCTTTGCGTCTCTTCGTCTGCCTGCATTCGCAGTAAGGCTGCAGCAAGGTCAGCACTCAACTCACGGCGCAGCGGTCGCAACAGCCGCTCAAAGCTACTTCTATCAGCGTCGTCTTCCACAGTGAGCCCACCTTCTTGCACCAACAAAACCCATGCTCTCGGAATGCCTAGCGGCGCGCAACCACATTGAGTATAGCCGGGCTGCAACGCGACAGCGCACCTGCATTCAGGAAATAAGTGCTTGAATTCCATAGGAAATAGCCTTTTCCTCAGCCGTCGTGACGACGATCCACCGTATGCGCTGCGGCGTTTCGTACGCGCGCGCCGGTTCACCGCTTATGTCACGCAGCACCAAGATACGATACGGCCCCATGACGCGCTCGAGAGACATCATTCAGCAGGAGTTGGCGCACGAGAGCGCGAGGTTGGCAGACCTTGAGCGTACGCTCGATGAGGCCCGAGCCAGGATCGAGATGCTCCGCTCAGAGTTTGCCGCTGCGCCCAATACGGCGCCAATGCTTCGTCGGCTACCTGCGGCGGGAAACGACAAGACGCTGCACACGCCTGCTGGCAAGGTGAAGTTGTTTCGATCCTTGTTTCGCGGCCGTGCCGATATCTTTCCGATCCGGTTCGTAAGCAAGAAGACCGGGAAACCCGGCTACGCTCCCGCGTGCTCGAACAAATGGGAACCGGGGCTGTGCCTGCTCAAGACTGGAGGCAAATGCAGTGACTGCATGAATCAGGCCTTCGTCCCGGTCGGCGACTAGGTCGTTATCGACCACCTGCAGGGCCGACATGTGATGGGCAGCTACCCGCTCCTCGAGGACGAGACCTGTTGGTTTCTCGCAGTCGACTTCGATAAGCGCTCGTGGAAAGAAGACACAGCCGCGTTCGCTGAGACCTGCCGATCGATCGGCGTTCCTACTGCGATCGAACGTTCCCGCTCTGGGAACGGCGCGCACGCTTGGTTTTTCTTCACGGCACCCGTCTCTGCGAACATCGCCCGACGCATGGGCTGCTATCTCATCACCGAAACGACGAGTCGCCGGGATGAACTCTCCATGGAATCCTACGATCGCCTTTTCCCGAACCAAGACACGATGCCTCGCGGCGGTTTCGGAAACCTCATCGCTCTGCCACTCCAGTACGAGCCCCGTCAGGAGGGCAACAGCGTCTTCATTGACGAGCGGTTCGAGCCCTTTGCGGACCAGTGGGAATTTCTCGCGTCCCTGCAGCGTATCGAGCCTGGCACGGCGGAAGCGATCGCTACCGATGCCACCCGAACCGGTCAGGTTATCGGCGTTCGCTTCGCCGAAGCCATCGATGATGAGGAAGCGGTTGCTCCATGGAAGCGGCTGCCATCGGGGCGCACTCCCACGAAGGCCATCATCGGCCCGTTGCCGTCCGAGGTGAAGGCCGTGCTCGCACAGCGGCTCTTCATCGAGAAGACGGGGCTGCCCGCTGCGCTGCTGAATCAATTGAAGCGACTCGCGGCGTTCCAAAACCCGGAGTTCTACAAAAAGCAGCGAATGCGCCTGTCCACCGCGATGACTCCGCGGGTGATCAACTGCGCCGAAGACCTTGCTCACTATATCGCGCTGCCAAGGGGTTGCGTATTTGAGACCAAACAGCTTCTCGAAGAGCATGGAGTGGCCCTCACGAACGATGACCAACGGCACGGTGGCGCGCCGCTTGAATTGAAGTTCAACGGCGAATTGACCACCATCCAAAAGGAGGCTTCGCGCGCGATTCTGGAGCACGACACGGGTGTATTTGTGGGACCACCCGGTATCGGGAAAACCGTCCTCGGCACCTACCTCATCGCCCAACGCGCCTGCAGTACGTTGATCCTCGTTCATCGGAGGCCGCTCCTTGAGCAATGGGTTGTGCAACTCGCGATGTTCCTCAACATCGACGAGAAGCAGATCGGTCGGATTGGCGGCGGCCAACGCAAGCCCAACGGCCATCTCGACGTCGCCATGATCCAGAGCCTCGTCCGCAAGGGGAAGGTCGACGACCTCGTCGCCGGCTACGGCCACGTCATTGTCGATGAGTGCCACCACCTTCCGGCGGCCTCTTTCGAGCGCGTACTATCCGAAGTGAAGGCGCGTTATCTCGTCGGCCTCACCGCGACGCCGCAGCGGCGCGACGGGCACGATGCGATCACAGAGATGCAGCTCGGACCGATCCGCTTTCGAGTCGATGCGAAAACCCAAGCCGCGTGGCGGCCCTTCAACCGCACGCTCATCGTGCGAGAAACCGACTTTCGGATGCTCAACGATAAGCCCAACATCGGCATCCAGGAGATTTACCGCGCGCTCGCGAACGACGAAGATCGGAACAGAAAAATAGTCAACGATGTCATCTCTGCCATCCACGAGGGCCGCTCGCCCATCTTGCTCACCGAGCGCAAAGATCACCTCGAGTACTTCGCCGGACAGCTCTGCGGATTCGTGGGTCACCTCGTCGTACTACAAGGCGGGATGACGGCCAAAGAGCGGAACCGCTCCGCCGGCCTGCTCGCGTCGATTTCGGATACGGCTGAACGGCTCGTCCTCGCGACTGGCCGCTATGTCGGCGAGGGTTTCGACGACGCCCGGCTCGACACCCTGTTTCTCGCAATGCCGGTCTCCTGGAAGGGTACCCTGATTCAATACAGCGGCAGGCTTCATCGACTTCACCCATCCAAGACCGAAGTACGGATTTATGATTACGTTGACCGAGAGGTCCCGATGCTGCTGCGGATGTTCGGCAAGCGGCTCACCACATACCGAGCCATTGGATACGCACGCGGCGAAGCGCCGCTCGGATTCGCCGAACCCCCAGAGGTCCAGACCATTGAGTACGACGAGGAGGCGCTTCGCCATTTCGAGGACAATTGGTGACGGCGCAAAGAACAAACACGAATAAGCCGCGATGGCCTCCAGGTAAGGCCAAACTCAAAGCCCTGATCGAGGCAGCAATCGCCGATGTCTACGATGAATCGGAGCAGCGTACGCGCTTCTCGACACAGGCGTCTCACTCGCTTAAGCAACGCCCACGCGGTCGAATCCCACGCGTTCAACTTGTGGCGATCCCGGATCCAGCTGGGCGCAGGATTCGAACTGAGACCCTACGTGACGCCGCCAATCACGTCAGGTCTGCAATTCCGCGGAGAAACGGCGCTATTTCGAAGAATGTTGGGGGTAACTGTTCCGCTGACTTACGAGTTACCTCCGAGTAGCCGAGGAC
>PLIX01000084.1:10897-11164 GCA_003140135.1 Gammaproteobacteria bacterium | reverse complement strand
GAATGGATGCCACCGGCAGCTCGCGCGTCGCCGGATCGGGCTCAAGGATGCACAGATCCGTGATCACGGCTACGGGGCCCTTGCCCGGCAGACCTGCGCGCTCGCGGGCGTCGCCGCCGTCGAGGAAGCCGGGGGAAGTCACGAACTCGAGTTTTTTGACGAGCGAGCGGGCGGTTTGCTGCATGATGATGAGCACCTCTCCAGCGAGGGCTGCGATTTCCGGCGCACCACCGGCCCCGGGCAGGCGCGTCTTCGGCTTTTGATAGG
>PLIX01000084.1:0-10889 GCA_003140135.1 Gammaproteobacteria bacterium | reverse complement strand
CGAGCTCGCCGTCGCCGATCGACAATGGCAGTACGGAGGGCTTCGCACCGATGGTGCCTGATTCATAGATCAAACTGACGCGTGGCGCATGGGTGAGACGGGCGAGGTTCGCCGCCGTCGACGGCAGCCCGATGCCCACAAAGCACACGGCTTCGCCGCGCAGTCGGCGCGCTGCCGCTACGGCCATCATTTCGCTCGTCGAATAGGCAGGGCCCGTCAAGAGTGCGGCTCCTCGTGCACGCTGGTTTCAAGTGTTCGCCGGAATTCGGCGAAGTCGGCCGTTTGCAGGATGTGGCGCTGCATCCACTCCATGAATGTGTCCCGATCGCGGGCAATCCCGTTCCATGATTTGTAGAAGCGATTGTCACGTTCGTAGTAGCCGAGCGCGTAGGACGGGAACGCTCCACCCGGTACAAGAGCTACCGCACTGATCACCCACTGCGGGAGCACGCAGGCATTAGGAGGCGCGCGCAGCTCCTCGACGATCTCCTCTACGGTCACAACCACTCGCTTGGCTGCGAGCGCAGCTTCCTTTTGTACGCCGAGAATGCCCCATAAAAGGACATTGCCCTGCCGGTCGGCCTTCTGCGCATGGATGACTGTCACGTCTGGGCGAATCGACGGTGTGGCGGCGAAACGCTCCTGCGTAAACGGACAGGTAATGGAGCGGATGCGGTCGTTGTACTTCGGCAGATCAGATCCGGTGTACCCGCGCATCACGCTGAAGGGGAGATTTGCTGCTCCGGCGACGTAGGCGCTCGCAATGTCGGCGTGGCTTCGCTCATCGATCTGCAGAGCATGCGGCCAGTCGTTTTCGATCGCGTCGCGGAATCTGTACAGCGACCCGACGCCGGGATTGCCGCCCCAGGAGAATGTCAGCCGCGCGGCGCAGCCCATGCCGATCATCTGATCGTAAATGAGATCGGGAGTCATGCGCACCAATGACAGATTGCGCCGCCCTTGGCGGATCACCTCATGACCCGCGGCGAACGGAATGAGATGCGTAAACCCCTCGAGCGCGAGCGTGTCGCCGTCGTGCACGTTTTCCGCGATGGCCTGCCGTAGAGACACGATTTGCGACATAAATGCCCGGTGCGTTCGCTCAGTTGCGCGCGTCTCCGCCGAACGGGCGCCTGTTAATTCTAATGCCTTGATTATTCATGCACGGTGCCGCCTCACCGTCAACCGCGCGCATGTGATGATGCCCCGCCGCAGAAGCAGGAGGAGGTTGGGGACCTTCAAGTGGTAAGGTTCGCAGCAGGTCCCGTTGAATCCAGCCGAGTTCGCACAAGGTGGCTGACAACCCTGACATCCCTGCAGATACGCGCAGTGCCGGCGGCATCCAGCGCTTCTGGTCCTCCGCAGGCGACCCGCCGCTGGCGCGTGTAAGCCGCGCACAGGGTGTGCATGTGTGGGATACGACGGGGCGCCGCTACATCGACGTGACCTCCGGGCCTGTGGCCGTAAATCTCGGGCACGGTAACCCGCGCGTTCTGCGGGCGATCCAGGAGCAGTCATCACGTGTGTGCTTCGCGTATCCCAGCGCGTTTGAAAGCGCGAGCAACCTACGCCTCGGCGAACGCCTCGCCGCAGAGGTAGGTATGGGTCTGGAGCGCGCGTTCTTCGTCTCGAGCGGATCGGAGGCGGTGGAAAAGTGTCTGCAGTTCGCGCGGCGCTATGCGCTCGCGACCGGGCAGCCGGCGCGCTACAAAGTGATCAGCCGCAACCCCTCATACCATGGCAGCACGCGCGCCACGATGGCGCTTGCGGCTGATCCAGCCTACGCCGCGTATTTGTCTCCCGGCCAGGCGGGAATCCATGTTCCGGCGCCCTGGAGCTACCGTCCCGTCGCGGGCATGGATGCAGATGGCTTTGCCGGACAGTGTGCGGAAGCCTTGCGCGCGACAATCCAGGCGGAAGGCCGCGATGAAGTGCTGGCATTCATCATCGAGCCCGTCATGGGATTCTGTGGAGGCGCGGATCATGCGCCGGCCGCGTACTACCGCCGGGTACGCGAGATCTGCGACGAGTTCGGCGTGCTTCTCATCTATGATGAAACGATCAGCGGTGCCGGCCGCACGGGCAAGTTTCTGGCGGCGCATTGGTGGCCGGGCGCTGCTCCGGACCTCGTGACGCTCGCGAAAGGAATCGGCGGCGGCTACGTGCCGCTCGCCGCGTTTATGGCGCCGGATCGACTCGTCGACGTGGTCGTCCGAGCCGGCGGTTTTCAGTTCGGCCACACGCACAAGGGTCATCCGCTCGCGTGCGCTGTCGGGCTTGCGGTGCTCGAGGAGACCTTGGATCGCAAGCTCATCGAGCGCGCCAACGAGATCGGCGCAGCCTTGCGAGCGAGTCTGGATAAACTCAAGGCCGGCAACTCGATTATTGGCGATGTCCGCGGCCTGGGGCTGCTGAATGCCATCGAGATCGTTGCCGACCCGACGACGAAAGCCATGCTGCCTCGATCGCTCGATGTCATTGGCCGCCTTCAGGCCATTGCGCGCGCAGAGGGACTTCTGATCTACGGACGTCGCAGCCATGGCGGCAAGTTCGGCGACTGGATCATGGTGACGCCGCCACTCATTGCGACTTCTGCCGACATCGATGAAATCATTGACGGTCTGGCGCGCACGCTGCACATCTATCGCGAGGAGCTCGACGCGGCCGGGCTCATCGGCGCTCGGTCATGATGGCGCGCGCCGCACCGATCTCCCCGAGCGTCGCATCGCGTTCCTGGACGGTGTTGTAATCCCCATTCGCCGCCGCCGCCTCTTCCAGCCGGTCGATCCACTTCAGAAAAAACTCTGCATCGGCGCCGCAGTGAGTGGCCGCGCCGGCCGCGTGGAAGAAAAATGCATTGGTCGTGGCATATGGATACAGGTCGAAGATCTCCGGGCTCGCCGCGTCATTCCAGGCGCGCAGCAGCAGCCAGCCGCTGCCGGTGACCGGTAGCGTGTCAGCGAAGTCCGCGCTCCTGCGCGTGCCGCTCAAGCGGATCGTGCGGACGACTTTGCCGTTCATCACAAGCTCGAGATGATCCATCGGTACGACTGAACGCAGGAAACCCTGGTACTTGATCCCAGTTCTGCCCGCCGGCACGGAGAGGTCCGCGCCGGGCGGTTGACCTTCGACCGTCAGCCCCAGGAGCGGGCCGTTGGTGGCGAGCGTGCGCCCGGCGTGTAATCCGGCGAGCCACTCTTGCGTCCTTGCCACCGTATCCGTGGAGCCCGGGTGTGAGGGCTGGGTCAGTGCGTAGACGCGGTTCATACCCACCGGCCCCCGCAAGGATGCGAAGTTCGCCATGGCGTCCGTTCCGGCCGCGGCGGCAGGCCGGAATCCGCAGTTCAGCAGGCGATACCAGATGGCGGCCGACGTGCGGTGCTCGCTGAAACCCAAGACCTCGTAGTAGTCCACTTTTCCCAACGCCACATCGACCGGCAGTTCGTCGGTGAGCGGCGCGGGTGCGAGCGGGTCCGGCATGTCATCGAACGGGTGCACGTAGCCGACGAGCGCCCCTTGTGCGTGTGCAAGATCGGCGATCGCCGCGTTGGTCGGATACAGACTCGCAGCCGCTGTGTTCGAGTACGCGGAAAAGCCGGGAATCAGATAGTGATCTGAGAGACCGAGGAGGCCCAGATGACCCCAGAAACTCGTGTGATACTCCTGACCATGCGACACCAGCACCGAGTCTGTGGAGGCCTGATCCGGCGCCGGTGAGAAATACTCGATGTTCGGTATCCGCTGTTCCTTGTTCACCGCAAGATCGAACACGACATCAAGATCTTCGGCATCCGCCTGCAGCACCAGATGCGCGGGCGTGTTCCGATAGGTGCCGCCGTAGTTCATGTGTACGTGTACGTCTGCGCTGAGCCACTGAGCGCTCCAGTTCGGCGGCAGCGCAAGCGGTTGCAGCGTGACATCGACATCGCGTGTGCCGCCGGGGGCGACCTGCACAGTTCGATGTTCGATCTGATTCTCAAGCCCGCGCCATACCGTGAGGGATGCGGCGCCGGCAGGAAGCCGGATCAATGCATCGCCGCCACTGTGAAAGTAGTGCGTCTCGAACGCGCTCAGACGCCGGTCGAATCCGTCGTCGGCGTGCATCCAGGCGTCATCCGGAGCATAGGCGCGTCCGTCCGAGGCGATGATGGCGATGCGCGCGGCCTTCAACCTGCCGTTGCGGTCGAGCGTGCGCAGCCGCAGCTCGCCGGTCGGCTGCAGATAGTGCCGATTGTGGATTTCAAGCTTGCGCCGTGCCCCGCCGATCGCGTCCTGAAGCCAGACCTCCGTGGTCCCGGCGCGATTGGAAATGAACGCAATTCTCGAGCCGTCGGGGGACCAGCGCGCACCGGTGGCGTCGAACTCGCCGAACGAGAGCGGGATCGGGTCGCCCCCGCCGGCTGCCGTGGTGATCCACAGCTGATGCCATTGACGGCCGGCGTACGAGGAATACAGCACCCTTTTGCCGTCCGGGGACCACGCGGGCCGCGCCTTCCACGTCGTCTCCTCGCGCCTGATGGCGCGCGGCGCCGCGGTTGCGGACAGTGCGCGCCGCCAGATATCACCGGTGCCGTAGATATTCTCCGGATTGCCGACGTAGATGAGTTCCTCGCCATCCGGAGACCACGTGGGACTGATCTCGTGATCGAAAGGACTGTAGTAGAAGCGCGCAACGCTGCTCCTGCGTTCGGGCCAGACCGCGTGTCCCGTCAGTCCGTCCGCGCTCAAATCGCCGACGAAGATGTGAAAGTGTCCCGTCCCGAAGGTGGACACCCAGGCAATCCTGCGCCCGTCGGGGGACCAGTGCGGTTCGACGTTGACCGCTTTGTTGTGCGTCAGCTGCCTCACCTCGCGCGAGGCCACGTCGAGCTCTGCAAGCTCCAACGCATCATCGCGATAGCGAACGAATGCAATGAGGCGGCCGTCGGGAGACCAGTCGGGCTGGAAGGCGTAGCCGGGCCCGGCGATGAGCTCTTCGGCGTCGGCCGACTCGATGTCCTGCCTCCAAAGGCTCCCCTGCATCGAGTACACGAGCGTGCGGCCATCCGGTGAAAACGCAACGGCGCTCGGCCCGCTCGTCAGCTGTGGCAGATACATCTCGCGGAAATAATAGGGGTGCGGGGCGTCGATCTGCTTGAGCACGGGCTCGCGCTGCGCGTACGCGGGAGGCGCTGCCCATGTGCACGCGAGAGCGCCTGCCAAAGCCAGAAGCTGCGCGGCCGCCGCGGGGCCCGCCGGCCACGGCGGCCACGGCGGCCATGGCACTAGCGCGCCTCCGCCTGCGCTTCCTGCATCGAGCGCTCGAGCACATCGAGGCCTTCGTCGACAAGAGTGGCGTCGATCATCAGCGGCGGTATCAGGCGTATGCCGCTTGCGCCGCATTCGAGCAGCAAAAGCCCGTTGTGGTATGCGCGGTGCACGATCTTTGAGGCGAGCGCCTTGGCGGGCGATTTCGCTGCGCGATCGGTGACGAACTCGACTCCGATCATGAGCCCGCGCCCGCGGACGTTACCGATGAACTCGAACTGCCTTGCAAGCGCTGCGAGCCGCTCCAGAATTCGTTTTCCCATGCGGGCGGCGTTGTCGGCATAACCGTTCTGCACCAGATCGAGGGTTGCCAGCGCGGCCGCGCAGCACAGTGGATTGCCGCCGAACGTGTTGGCGTGGGAGCCCGGAGTCCATTTCTGCATGATGTGCGTCGGGGCTATTGCAAGGCCAATGGGAAGCCCGGATCCCAGCCCCTTCGCCAGTACCAGCACGTCCGGCCGCACGCCGGAGTGTTGCCAGGCGAACATTTTCCCGGTGCGCCCGACGCCCGCCTGCACCTCATCGAAAATCAGCAGAATGCCGTGGCGGTCACAGAGCGCCCGCAAGCCGGCGAGAAATCCGTCGGGGGGTACGACATAGCCGCCTTCACCCTGTATCGGTTCCACCAGGATCGCCGCGACTTCATCGGCAGGAACGTTGCGTTCCATCAGTTGTTCGATATACGCGACCACGGCCGCGCCCTGGTCGTCGCCGGCAAACAACGGCCGATACGGGTTTGGATACGGCACGTGNNAGCGCGCCCATCGTGCGCCCATGAAACGCGCCCAGAAAACCGATGTAGCGCGAGCGCCCGGTCGCAAAGCGTGCCAGCTTCAGAGCCGCTTCGACCGCTTCCGCGCCGGAATTCGCGAAGAATGAAACGGCCGGCCCGCTCACCGGGTCGAGCTTGCGAATCACCTCGGCGAGCCGCACCTGGCCTTCGTGCCAGTAGTCGGAGGAGATGTGCAAAAAGCGTGTGGCTGCCTCCTGAATCGCGCTCACGACCGCCGGATGGCAGTGCCCCGTCGAGCACACGGCGATCCCCGCGGCGAAATCCACGAAGCGATTGCCATCCACGTCCCACACTTCGGCGCCGCGCCCGTGACTCATGACGAACGGATAATCGCGACCGTAACTGGGTGAGACGACCTCGCGATCGCGCGCAATCAGGGCGCGCGCGTTCGGGCCGGGTAGACGGGTCTTGGAGTGGGTGTCGTTCATCGCGGGGTATCCAGGTTATTCGACGAGCGTCTGCGACTGCTCGCGTTGATAGAGGGGCAGGTAATAGGATGAACCAATTCCCTTGCCCGTGCTGCCAGAGCCTTTCCAGCCGCCAAAAGCCTGGTAGCCCGGCCACGCGCCGGTGGTGGCGCCCTGCGGGCGATTCGCGTAGGCGACGCCCGCTTCGATATGTTCGAAGAACCAGGGAACCTCTTCGGGTCCGCCGTAAAAGCCGGCGGTGAGGCCGAGCGCAGTTTCATTCGCCAGCGACATCGCCGCGTCGAGATCGGCCACACGAGTGATCATCGCGATCGGCAGAAACATCTCCTGTTTCCAAAGGGGATGCGCAGGCGGCGCTTCGGCGAGGGTGGGCGCGCAGAAGAAGCCGTTGGCGAGCGCGCCGTCGGTCAGCGGCCTGCCACCGCTTAAGATCCGGGCGCCGCCTGACTTGAGCTCCTCGCAGAAGCGTGCGTAGTTCTGGTGGGCACGCTCGTTGACCACGGGTCCCATCCAGTTCTCTCGGCGGGTCGGATCACCGACGCTCACGCGCGCGATGGCGGCAACCAGGCGCTCGATGAGTTCATTGGCGATGCTCTGCTGCGCGTAGATGCGCGATGCGGCGGAACACTTCTGGCCGCTCAAGCCGAAGGCCGAACGAATGATGCCGACCGCGGCGCGCTCCAGATCTGCGCGCGCACTGACAATGACCGGATTCTTGCCGCCCATCTCCGCGATGCAAGGCCGCGGCCACGCGCCTGCGCTCATGCGTCGATAAATCTGCATACCCACTTCATACGAGCCTGTGAATGTGATGCCCGCCGTACCCGGATGATTCACCAGCGCCGCGCCGGCACCCTCGCCGCGGCCGCAGATGTAGTTGAACACGCCGGGCGGCAGGCCCGCGTCTCGCAGGCAGTCGGCGAGCAGGCGGCCCGCCCAGGGGGTGTCCGTCGCGCCCTTCAGTACGACTGTATTGCCGGTGACGAGCGCCGCCGCGACGGGTCCGCCCGCGAGCGCGAACGGAAAATTGAAAGGCGTGATCACCACCCACGCGCCGTAGGGTTTCATTACTGAACGGTTGTGGCTGCGGTAGTCCGGAAGCGGGTCATCCGGCAGTGCGTGATCGAAATTCTGCCGTTCGTAGTCGGCGCAATACACGGTGAAGAAGTCCGCGGTCTCCTGCACTTCGCCGAGCGCTTCCATGCGGTTCTTGCCTACTTCGAGCGCGACCGCCGCAGCAATATCGTATACGCGTTCTTCGATGAGCTCGGCCGCGCGCCGCAGAAGGCGGTTGCGCTCCGCGACCGAGGTGCGACTCCAAAGAGGGAAGGCTGTCTGCGCAGCCGCCATCGCCAGGCCTGCTTCGTCAACTGTCGCCACCGGGAAGCGTCCGAGCACGTCGTTGCGATTGATAGGGGAGTGCAGCTCCTGTGTGACTTTCGCAGGGCGGTCCGCCCCGCCGATGAAGTTCGCATGCACCCGCACGAGCTGGCTGCGAACCCGGGTCAATGCCGCCTCGAAGCGCTCGTGGAGCTCCGCCGGGGGATTGAACATGGTCGAATAAGTGAGTTTGTAGTCCATGCCAGCCTCCATCGGGTGGACGACGTCAATGTTGCTTTGCAAGTCCCGCCTGCCGTGGTCCAAGGCCACCAAGTGTCCCCTGAGCTAATTTTACGCGAAGTTCGTGCATACTCGATTTTTTAGCGAGCATTATTTGCAGTGCATTCAATGGATGACCGGTCACAAGCGGGAATGCGCGCCGCATACAGCGCGGCTCTGGCGGCACTGCGCACCGGGCGCGCTGAATCCGCCGAGCGGCAGCTGCTTGCGATCCAGGCGGCCGCTCCTGGCGAGGTCAACAGTCTGCGCCTGCTGGGGCTCGCGTTGCTCGCGCAGGGGAAGCTCGAACCTGCCGTCGAGGCGCTCGAGCGAGCCGTTGCTGCAGCGCCGGATTTCCCGCATGCGCGCACTGATCTGGCGCGCGCATACCGTGAGGCTGGGCGCCTGGGTGCTGCACGCCAGGAGCTGCAACGCGTATTGAAACAGGCGCCCGCGCTCGACAGCGCCTGGCTTGCCTACGGCGACGTGCTCGTCGACCTGGAGAAGTTCGCAGACGCGAGGTTCGCATTCGAACAGGCGCGCCGGCTCGATCCGCACTGCGATCGCATCGAGAAGGCGACCGCCGNNGCGCTGTGCGGACTCGCGGCTCTTGCCCTTGGCGCAGGCAATACTCCTGACTCCGAGCGACTGCTGCGCCATGCCCTGAAGCAGACGGCCCACTCACCGCTCGCGCGCCGCGGCTTAGGCCACACGCTGCTCGCCGCCGGGCGCCTGCCTGAGGCCGAAGCGGCGATCCGTGAGCTTCTGAGAGTGGAACCTGAGAATCCGCAGAACTGGGTCGCACTGGGGTCGGTGTATACGCGCCTTTTGCGGCAAAAAGATGCGCTTGCGGCCTATGAAGAGGCGGCGCGGCTCAATCCGCATCAGGTCCGGCTGCGTCTATCCATCGGCCATATCCATAAAACCTTGGGACAGCGTGCGCAGTGCGAGCAGGCTTACCACGAGAGCCTGCGGTTGGATCCAGGCTGCGGTGAGGCCTACTGGTGTCTTGCCGACCTTAAGACCTACAAATTCGCCGATACCGAGATCGCATCGATACACGAGCTGCTCGCCGGCTCATCCGCGGATGCAAGCAACAAAGCCCATCTGCACTTTGCGCTCGGGCGCGCGCTCGAGCAGCGGCTGCAGTACGCGGATGCTTTCGCCCATTACACGGCCGGCAATATGCTGCGTCGCGGCGCAGCGCCGTTCGATATCGTGAAATTTGAGACCAAGTCNNTCCGGCTCGACACTCATCGAGCAGATACTCGCCAGCCACTCGCGGGTCGAGGGGACGATGGAACTGCCCAATATTGTGACGCTGGTACGCGAGCTCGATCATCGCGATGCGCGCGGCGACGGCTATCCCGAGAGCGTGCGTGCCGAGTCGCCCCAGAGACTTGCGGGTTTGGGCCGACGCTACCTCGATGAAACGCGCCCCATACGCACCGGCCGTCCGCACTTCATCGACAAAATGCCCAACAATTTCAGCCATGTCGGTCTCATCCACGCCATCCTGCCGCAGGCGACGATCGTCGACGTGCGCCGTCATCCGATGGATTCGTGCTTCAGCACCTACAAGCAGCACTTTGCCGAAGGTCAGTCCTTCAGCTACGACCTCGACGATCTCGGACGCTACTACCGCTGTTACCTTGCGCTCATGGATCACTGGGACGAGGTGCTGCCGGGCAAGATCCTGCATCTGCAATACGAGGAACTGATACGCGACCCGGAAGCGATCATCCGCCGCCTGCTTGCACACTGCGGCCTGCCGTTCGAAGGCGCGTGCTTAAGTTTCCATGAAACCCAGCGGCCCGTGCGCACGGCGAGCTCCGAGCAGGTGCGCCAGCCGCTCTACGCCTCGGGAGTAGGTTACTGGAAGAATTTTGCCAACGAACTCGAACCCTTAAGAAGGAGTCTCGGGGACTGCCTCGAGCGCTTCGCACACCTTGGCTGAGTCGTCCACCGCTAACTGAACGGTCGATCAGTTGACGCGGCGGGAATCGCACGGGATGATCGCACTATAAATCGCACCATAGCGAAGGGGTCTCTTGATGGTTGCCGGGCACGTCGATAAGGGCTAGCAATTTGCGCCCGGCGACTCTCTGCCTGCGCATGCAAAGATCGCTGCGAGTGCGATTTCGGGGATGACGTAAGGATCCGCCGCCCGAACCGGATTTAAGCGAATGATCGACTAGAGTTCACAAAGACGCAGGCGGCGCGGGGGATTCTTATGAGAAGAACCATGAAGCTTCGAGCGGCAACTGCACCACGGTGCCGGGATCGGAGCGCTCCCGGTCTGCGTCGATCACCGGTGAGCCTCGCCGTCGCCGCTGCGCTGTACGGCGCGGCCGCCGTGCCCGGTGGAGCGGCGCTTGCGGCGGATAGCATGGCCTCTTCGGAGGGCCTCCAGGAAATCGTCGTTACCGCGCGCAAGCGCACCGAGAATCTGCAGGACGTGCCGCAGAGCATCGATGTGTACACCGCCAAGGACCTCAAGAACCTGGCGATCTCGCAGTTCGAGGATTACGCGACCAAGACACCTTCGGTCTCCTTCATCAGCATCGGACCCGCCACGCAGATGTTTTTCATGCGCGGCGTTTCCGACGGCAGCAATCCCAACGTTGTGAACACCTCGTCCACCGGATTTTTCCTCGACGACATGTCCCTGAGCTATTACGGCAGCATTCCCGACCTGCACAACTATGACATGGAGCGCATCGAAGTCCTGAACGGCCCTCAGGGGACACTGTTCGGAGCGG
>PLIX01000216.1 GCA_003140135.1 Gammaproteobacteria bacterium | reverse complement strand
TGACCATTGTCGTGTTTGGGCTGACATTGCTCGTGATGGTGCGCCAGGCGCTGGTCCTGCGTGAGGACGCGTTGACCCGCGAGCGACGCGCCGCCCGCATGGTCGAGGCCCGTTACGCCTCTTTGATCGCAAATGCCTCCGACGTCATCATGATCGTCGCCGTCGACGGCGCCCTGCGTTTCGCATCCCCCGCCTCCGAGCGCACTCTGGGCCTGAGTCCGGAGGATGTCGCCGGCAAGAATCTGCTCGATCTCTGGGCGGGTGACGACGGCGAGCGGCTGAAGGCGTTCCTCGCCGAAGTCGCTGCGACCCACGGCGGGACCGTCGGACCAGTCGAACTGCGCATCGAACGCGGCTCCGAGCGCTACGTGCTCGAGATCGTCGGCAGCAACCTGACGGACGATCCGGCGGTGCAGGGACTCGCACTCAACTTCCGCGACATCAGCGAGCGCAAGGCGCTCGAGGAACAATTGCGCCAACTGGCGTTCCACGACCCGCTGACGCTGCTCGCGAACCGTAACCTGTTCCGCGACCGAGTCCAGCATTCCCTGACGCTCGCGCAGCGGGGCCAACATCAGGTGGCGGTGATGTTCCTCGACGTCGATAACTTCAAGAACATCAATGACTCGCTCGGCCATGATGCCGGCGATCGGCTGCTGCAGGCAGTGGCGCAGCGCCTCATCAAGTCGACGCGCTTCTCCGACACCGTCGCGCGCCTGGGCGGCGACGAGTTTGCCATTCTGCTCGAGGGAGTCACGACGATTGCGGAGGTCGAGAGCATGGCCGCCGCGTTGATCGCAGGACTCGAGCAGCCGTTCGCGCTCAGCGCGACGGAGGTGCGCGTATCGGCCAGCATCGGGGTGGCGTTCTCGACTTTCGAAACGGACGCCGAGGCGTTGCTCAGCAAAGCGGATATCGCGATGTACCACGCCAAGGCCGGGGGTAAGAGCCGGTTTGTCACCTTTCAGCCGCAGATGCAGGAATTGCTGCACGAGCGATTGCGTCTGGAGGCGGACATCACCCGCGCGCTAGCCAATGAAGAGTTTTTCGTCGAGTATCAGCCGATCGTCGACCTTGGCACTCACAGCCTTCTGGGCGTCGAGGCGCTCGTACGCTGGAGGCACCCTGACCTGGGGGTGCTGTTTCCTGCTCGGTTCATCCAGGTCGCCGAGGAGTGCGGCCAGATCGTCAAACTCGGTCGCTGGGTACTGAGACGGGCGTGCAGTGAGATGCGCGCCTGGCGCGATTCGGTGGCGGGTGGTGCCGAGCTGCGGGTCGCCATCAACATTTCGGGTCGTCACCTGCAGCACGGTGATCTGGTGCAGGACGTCGCGCAGGCGTTGCAGGAGTCCGGGCTCGAGCCCGGTAACCTCGTGATCGAACTGACCGAAAGCACCATTATGCACAACACGGAAGCCAACCTCGGGCGATTGCGTCAGCTGAAGGACCTGGGCGTTCGGCTCGCCATCGATGACTTTGGCACGGGCTACTCGTCACTCTCGTACCTGCACCGTTTTCCGATCGACATTCTGAAGATCGATCAATCCTTCGTTAACCGACTGTTCAATACCTATAACGGCCCGGAGCTCGCGCGCGCCGTCATCACGCTCGGTGACACGCTGGGACTCGACTCGGTGGCCGAGGGAATTGAGCTCGAGCCGCAGGTCGCCGCGCTCCTCGCTCTCGGTTGCGTAGCCGGGCAGGGCTTCTTGTTTGCGAAGTCCGGTTCACTCGAGCAGCTCTCCAAGAGCGAATTCGTCGCGAAGCGAAATGCGCTGTGGACTGGCGCGGCGGCCCGCGAAGAACTTTCGCCGACGGGCCGCTTCAGCGCGCTTAAGGAGGCCGCCGGGGCAGCCTAAGGCCAAGATGCCGGGCTGCGCGCTCGCTACCAAGCCGAGCGTGATGAAGCGAATGCCACTTCACCGGCGGCACGCCCCGCCAGCCAGGCGTGGATTTCGCCGATGATTGCAAGCGCGATGCCTTCCGGCGTCGCCGCGCCGATGTCGAGGCCGACGGGACCGCGGATGCGAGCCGCAAGCTTGTCGGCCGTCGCCCCCAGCTCCTTGGCAAGTCGACTACGGCGGGCCGTCGGACCGAGTAGACCGACGTACGCCGGAGCACCTGCCTCGGCGAGCTCGCGCAGGTAGGAGGCATCGGAATGCAGGTGATGGCTCATCACCACGGCCGCGTGACAACGTTCGATGTCGACGGCCGCGCGCAAAGAGCCGACGTCAGCGAGCCTGACCTCGGCTCCCGGGAAGCGGCTTGCAACCGCGTACGCGGGGCGATGGTCGACGACTGTGACGCGCCAGCCCAAGGCGCATGCGGCGCCCACGACAGGTTCGGCGTCAGGGCCTGCGCCGCAGACAAGCAAACAGGGCGGCGGTGCAAGGAATTGTATGAGCGCCTGCGTTCGCTGACCGCCATCTTCCGACTCGAAGCGCCGCGAGGCACAGTGCGCGAGCGCTTGTTGGCCGGCCGCTACGAGGTTCGCGGGCAGCGGCGGAGCTGCGCTATGCGTGCCCAGCTGCAGATCCCGAGATTGATGCACGATCACGAGCGATGTCCGCTGGCCCGCACGCGTGGCGTTGCCTGCTGCGGCCAGCGCAGTTGCGGCACGACTGCCAGGGTCCGCCGGCTCGAGTAGAACGCGCATCGCTCCCTCGCAGCCCCCACCGATGCCGTAAATCAGATCGTCCGGGCCGCGCATGTCGTATTCGACGGCGCGTGGCACTCCGCTTGCGAACACCTGTTGCGCGTGGCTTTTCAAGTCCTCTTCGAGACAACCCCCGCTCAAGAGCCCGACGAATTCACCATCGGCCATGATCAGCATGCGCGCACCCGCCTTGCGATACGTCGAGCCGGTGGTTGTCACCACGGTGGCGAGCACTCGAGGGCGGCCATCCGCGGGTGCGCGCTCCAGCAGTTCGAGGCTCGTATCGAGCCGGACGACGAGTCGGCCAAGGCCCGGCAGTTGCGAATCAGCGGGGGGTATTATTCGCGATCGTTCAGTCATGACGTTCTGCGGCGGGGCGCCTGGCGGTCAAGATCCAGCCGAGCCCCACACTTTGCGACCACGCTCCAGATCATGCCGGCAAACACGGTACTCAGCATATCGGTGAAAGTGCCCATCGCGCCAGCCGCAGGTGCGCGGGCGATGTTTCGGCAACCGAAACGCGGGCCGGTCGCGAACCAGCGCGACTCACCGCAGGTCAGGTGCGAAATGGTCGCACTACTGCGCTGCAAGTTCGTTCAAGTACCAATCGACGAAGCGCCTCGCGTACGGCTCCTGCAGTGAATAGGGCCCCGGCTCGAAGAAGCGCGAATTCACGCCCGCCTGATTCAATTCGACAATCTTCTTGTCTTCCGCGCTGGTCGTATGCCACAGCCAGACGAGCCGCTCGACGTCGTAGTCCTGTCCCTGTACGGCATCTTCGTGCACGAGCCACATGACCTCCATCTCCGTATGTTGGACGGCTCTCGGAATGAAGCGGTAGATGACGCCGTGGTCCGCATAGGCAAGAAAATCGCTGAGCGGGCCGATATCGAAGTAGGTCGAATTGCCGTCATGGCCCGAAAAATCACCCATGAGCCGTGCGATGGGCTGACCGTCGGGCGTTGCGCTGGCGACGCCGTTGCTGAGCGCGCTGCGAAACACCGATACGGACTCGCTGCCCGACTTCGCGGCGCACCCGTATTGGTCGACGTCCTCTATAAAGATGCCGAGCGCTTCGGCGCGACGACGTCCTGCCTGCTCGAGCTGTTCGCCCTGCTTCGCCGGGCGCGCGTAGACATGCCGTTTCGAAAATTCCGGGTGGGCCGGCTGACAGTGGTAGCACTCCATGTAGTTCTCGATGGCGAGCTTCCAGTTGGCCTTGATTGAATACATCTCGCGATGGGCAACCTTAGCTTTATCCCAGCCGTGTACGCGCGCCGTTTGTGACAGGGCGCCCTCCGCGGGCGCGAAGTCGAGCGGCCGCTCCGCGAACGTTGCAAAGATCAAGCCGCCAACGACGCGAACCGCCAGTGACTTGAGGCCAAGTCGATCGCGGTCAAACGGCTCAGGCATTTGCCGTGCAGCAACCAGCCGACCGTTCAGGTCGTATGTCCATGCATGGTAGGGGCATGTGAGTCGCCCTGCAGACGCCTTTCCTGATTGGGCCGTACAGATCCGTGATCCTCGGTGGCGGCAGACGTTAAGGAGCGCCCTGATCTCATCGTCCTGGGTCCGAATGATGATCACCGACTCCGCTCCGAGGTCGACAACCAGGAAATCGCCCGGCCGGGGCACGCTGCTCGCATGCGCCGCGCAGAACCAGTGCCGGAGAATTATTCGGTCCATGTCGCGTTCGAAAATATGCGGGTCGGTGTAAAACTCCCGCGCAAGCGCATGCCCCGGCGAATGGCGGCTGATAAGTCCAGCCAGATCGAATGTGGGAGTCGAGCCCATGGAATTAACTGCCGTAGCTGTCATCACAGTACCGCGTCGCGGGTAGCTTACGCTAGAGCGCTGTGGTCTCGAGCGCCCTACGGCGCATCGCGTCCTTCCCGCAAAATATGCGGCGCCCGGCGGGCGAGGCGAATTTAGCAGGCATGACTTTAGCCAGGGCCAAAAATGCCCGGCTCCAATCTGGCTGGGTTTTTCAACTCGTCAATGTCCGCGCATGCGACGCGCGGATCCGCCGACGGCGCTGATGGCGAATGCTTCACGAACGTAGCGGTAGGTGCGCGTAAGGGACGCCGCCCTGATTCCAACAATGCGGCGTAACTTTTTATTCCGAGTGTGTACATCCAGCATGGAGCAGCCGATGCTGGCGCTACGCGAGGGATCCTCAGCCGATGATTTCTGGCGGCAGGCGCGATCGCAGTAGTTAACTATCCGTTGGGCCACGTCATGCAAATTTGGCATTTAAGTGAAATGGGCCACGCGGCGATCCACTGGCCGCACAATAGATGCGCCGCGCCATCCGACTTGGATGTTTAAGTGAAATCGCCCCTGCCAGGGCACACACAACGGCTAGAATCAGGACTATTGGAGCGCTCAATATCGAGCAGTTGACACAAGCGGAAAATAACAATGATTCAGCTATTTAGATCGCTCCTCTGGGGAACCTCTGGCGAGTGCCGCGCGAAAAAACCTGCGCCAGGCTCGCAGTCCAAGACCGCGCGCACCGGCGGCGACTACCGTGCGGTGTCGCTCGCGCCGAGCATCGAGTGCTATGCGGCCGCGAAGGACGCTGCCGACAAGCGCTATTTGTTGCGCGAAGCGCCACGCCTACCTTTAGCGGGCTGCGCGATGCCGGAAAGCTGCTTGTGCAAGTTCCGCAAGCATCCGGATCGCCGCGACGGCGACCGCCGTCTGCTCGGCGAAGCAGAAACTACCCGCTGGTATGGAGGTTCCGAGCGCCGCGCGCGCCGAGGTCGGAGGTTGACAAAAAATTGACTGGATCATCGATGGGTTGAGCCGCGAGCGCGTGCGGTTCGGCAAGCCACCGGTGGAAAACGGCGAATCTGGAGCGATTTCTGTGCGCGTGGAAGTGTCGGCGGCAGCCGCGGCACAGGGCCAAAGACTCGTGCATTCCATGGCCAAGCCGACCGGAGACTCGGCCGTAGTCATAAGAAATAGGTGTCGATATTCCTTACATTATCAGGACACAGCGGCTCGCCTGGCACTGCGCATGCGTCTTAACTGGCTGAAAACATTCAGCATGAGTCGAAGCGGCACGAGCCGTGCATCGTGAAAGTGACGAAGCGCGCAAGGGCCCAGGGGACCGCGTTTGCGCGGACATCGGGAAATCATAGAAGTAAGAATTATTACGGGGGCTGAGTGATGTACAAATCAAAAATGAAATACGGCGCTATCGCTGTGACGGTTGGGACCATTGCGCTGCTGTGTACGACGGTCGCGCAGGCCACGGTGTGCGCTTTTGCCTGTAGAACGCCCGTTCCGGAGCCGGCGACTCTCGGCCTCTTGGGCCTCGGCCTCGCGGGCGCCGCGCTCGCAAGACGGCGCAAATAGAACCGAGCGATTCGCTCGATTCGACTCATGTCGGAGTACGGCCGTCGATGCGACGGCCGCGCTGGTTTTTCAGAGGTTGCGCCCGATCGTAGCGCTTCCTGCTTCCACGCGAAAAATTAGTTAGAGATTTCGCCCAGGCCCGGTGCGCCGGGCCAAGCCCACGGCCGCGGACGGAATGGGCGTGATCCCGCACCGCCGGCATATCTGTTGAGTTTCCGCCCGGGCGCACAGACCTGGTCGGCGTCGTTGGGCCATCCAGCTGTAGCGATGACACGCGGCCGATTCTCGGTCTCCGAGCGGCTCTCTACCGTGTGCATGTGCCTTCCAACATGGACGCAGCGGCAACGCACCATGCCGGTCGGATCAATACTGGGTGTGGGCCGAGCGTAACGGAAATAGATTTAATGGTGGCGTTGCGCGCGGGTCGACTCGCTGCAGCTGCCATTGGCGTTTATGACGCGCAGCGGCCTATCATCGACTATCCGTTCCGGAGCCCGGATAATGAAACCATCATGCCGCATCCTTAGGTTATATGACGCGAGACGTCAAAAGTCCTGTATTGCGATTCGGTGCAGCCGGTGGCCGCATGCGCGAACGGTACATCGATTCGCAGGCCAACGCCGCAGCGCTCGGCCTTGTAAGACGCGGACGTTTCGCGGCCCATGAGTGATAGCGTGTGGCGATCGAAGGGGGTGCGGATCATTCGGGCCAACGAACTTGATGCCAGCACAGCGCAGACTCTGGGCATGCAACGGCGCGCCGCCGTGACGACCGCGCGCACCGGAGCGACGAAGCTCTGGGCGGGCACAGTCACCATCGATGCCAAAGCCAAGACCGGTGCGCATCATCACGGCGACCTCGAAAGCGTGATCTATGTGGTTAGCGGCCATGCGCGGTTGCGCTGGGGAAATCGACTCGAATTCGTCGCCGAGGCCCAGACGGGTGATTTCATCTACGTACCTCCGTATGTCCCGCATCAGGAAATAAATGCGAGCGAGGATCTGCAACTTCACTGCGTGCTGGCAAGAAGCGGGCAGACCGGGCTGGTGTTCAATCTGGATATCGAGGCTGCGGAGTCCCCCGAGTTGATTCGCTGGATCGACGATCTGCACAGCTGACGCCACGCCTCAGCGTGGCGATGCGAACAATGCAAACACGGTGCGCATGGTGGTTATGACGCTCAAGACGACTTACTACTTTGAGATGGGCACCCCAATCGGCCCGCTGCTGCTGGTAGGGAGTCAAGCAAGGCTGCAAGCGATCCATTTCCAATCCGGACCGCACCCGACGACGGTGCGAGCGGAGTGGATTGCCAGCGAGCGCCCGTTTAAGAGCCTCGTGCGACAGTTGAGAGAATATTTCGCTGGCCGTCGGCGTCAGTTCGACGTGCCGCTGGAACCGATTGGCACGCCCTTTCAGCGCGCCGTGTGGCAGGAATTAACGCAGATTCCGTACGGTGCCTCGATCTCCTACGGCGAGATTGCCCGTCGCCTTGGCCACCCGCTTGCTTCGCGCGCCGTTGGGCGTGCCAACGGCGCCAATCCCTGGCCCATCGTCGTGCCCTGCCACCGGGTCATCGGAGCGAACCAGTCCCTGACCGGCTTCGGCGGAGGGCTGGAGATCAAGCGCAGACTGCTGCTGCTGGAGGCTGAGGCAGACGGACAAAGCTGGTTGTCGCCGCCAGAGGGCCGAGTGGGATAACGGTGCCGCGCCTGAGCAGTCGGTCCAAGTGCAATGGAGTATGTCCCGCCCAAGCAAAGTCGGTTGGCTGAACCCCAGCGTTTCCTGGGGGCATCCCACTATTTGCCGAGATTGCTGGTTCGGTGAACGAATCCCGCGACATTATCGTGCAGCATCTTGAGCGAGGAGTCTTTGGCATAAACCATGTGGCCAGATTCGTAAAACCGGTACTCGATATTGCCCTGCAGGTTGGCGGGAATTGGCAGGTGATGCATCTCATAGACGCCCTGATAGAAGGGTGTCGCGAGATCGAAATAGCCGGCGTTCAATTGAACTTTTAGGTTGGGGTTGATCTTCATCGCGTTCGCAAGGTCGGGCATGACGTTGGAGCCTTGGCGCGATGACAACGGCCGGTCGCCCTGTCCGGGCAATTGGTGCTGAAAATTCCAGGTCCCGAAGGTCATGATGCGAGGCTTGAAGATCCTGCCCTCCCCATAATGCAGATCCTTGCGCACATAGTCGTTAAATGCGGAGACATAAGCTGACCCGAGACCCGCAGCTTGCGGGTCGTAGTCCGCTCGCTGGCTCAGGGGATCGATATCAGGACCGGAGAAGCGCGTATCGAGCCTACCGGTAGTCATGTTGTCACCGCTCTGTAGCGTCTGACGAAATTCCCCGCCGTCGATCCGTAGGTCCGCCTTGATGATGTACTCGACGGTAAGACCGGTGTACTGGTGGAGCTTTTCTGCAATAGCGCCGCGTTCCGTCGCGCCCAAGTCCGAGCCGGCCGCCAGCGCTCGTGCATAGTCCCCCATCGCGAACTGTTCCACCTCAGCAAGGAAGGCTTCGAGATCATTGTGTTCGCTGGGCAGCTTATGGTGATACCAGGCGGTTGCTGCGTATGTCGGCAATGAAGTCTGATACGGCAGATCGATGCCGGGATTCCCTGTCGGTCCATCCGGGCTCAGATCGAAATTGAGAATTTGTGAGAGTAGGATCACGCCGTTGAAATCGATTAAGCGATCCGCTTCGAGTTGATTGATCAGCACCGCCGAGCGCGGCGTACCATAGCTTTCGCCAAACAGATATTTGGGGGAATTCCAGCGACTGTATTTCGACAGGAACTGCGAGATGAATTCAGCGAAGGCATAGGCGTCCGGATCGAGGCCAAAGAACGCCTTCTCCTTGTCCTTACCGGCGATACGGCTGAAGCCAGTGCCAGGCGCGTCGATGAAGACGAGATCGGTTGCATCGAGCAAGCTCGAGCTGTTGTTGATGAGGGAGTAGGGCGCGGCGGGTGTATGTGCGTCGGTCGAAGTTACGATACGCCGCGGTCCAAAGGCACCCAAGTGCAGCCACATGGTCGCGGAGCCGGGACCGCCATTGTAGAAAAAAGTTATGGGCCGCGGGCCGCCGCCGCTTTTGAAATAAGCGACATAGAACATCGAAGCCTCGGCGGTGGGGTTCTTTTTTGCTTCCGCAGGGTCGCCAGCAGGCGATGAGTTTTCCTTGTCGGCTTTGGGGTCGCGGGGAACGTCGTCCCAGTCTTTCGGGTGCACGATGAGCGTGCCGGCGATCGCCTGATAGGAAATCGCTTGTCCACCGATCGTCACTGTGCCGGTGCTGGTTTTCTCCTCCGGCTTGAACGGTTCGAACTTGCTGCCGTCGGACTTGTCGCTGGCGCTGTCCTGCGGCTTGTCTTGCGTATCTGGCGCGCTGGGCACTGCGGCCAAGGATGCGGACAGCGTGAGCGCCAGAGCAGCGGCCAGGCAGGCGCCAAACTTGAATTGACTCATAATGGCTCCCTCAACAAACTCATTCGTTCTTAGCCGCAAGTCTATCGGACTCGATCGGAGAAAAGAAACCGAGCCGGCTGCAATGTGCAAGGCCGCGCGTCAAGAAGTGTCAGAGCGAGCGCAGGCCAAAGCACGCCGCTACCTTGCGCAGGGACCTCGACGGCAGCGATGCCAGCCTGCTGACGTTGATCGGTACGGCTGCGATACATGCGCCGTGCGCCCAAGGCCGTGGAACGCGGGGTTGTCCCGCTCGTGAAGAATGTCGTCGCTCGAGCTCTAGATTATGCTTTAGTAAGCTATAGCAACCCGAGCGGCCAGAACGATCCGGTACTATTCTTGCGCGGCCGATGGCAATGACTCCCCGACCGGCGTGTAATCCCCGAAGACTTACCCTATGAGCACAATCGAGCCGCTCGATCGCCGCGAATTCGCGGTTCGCTTTCTGCAGCTTGCTGCGCTCCTTGCACTGCCCGAGGCAGCGTTTGCTGCCGCCGCCGCGGGAGCGTACGACGTCGCGGTGCGGCGCGACGTTATGGTGCGCATGCGCGACGGCGTGTTACTCGCAACCGACGTTTATCTGCCGGCACGCGGAGCTGAGGTAATCCCCGGGAGGATGCCGGCGATCCTCGAGCGCACACCGTATGGAAAATCCCAGGACGGCACTCGACATGCGAGCACGCAGGTCGCGAACCTGTTCGCGAGTCACGGCTACGCAGTCGTGTTTCAAGACTGCCGCGGTCGCGGAAAGTCTCAAGGAAAGTACGTCAAGTATTTGAGCGATGGCTTGGACGGTTATGACTGCTGCGCTTGGATCATCGGCCAAAACTGGAGCAATGGCCGCATTGGTACGATGGGGCTGTCTTATGCGGCCCACACGCAAGCCGCGTTAGCCAGCGCCGGTGCGCCGGGCGTGACCGCGATGTTCATGGATTCGGGCGGCTTCTCGAACGCGTATCAGGGCGGGATCCGGCAAGGCGGCGCCTTCGAGATGAAGCAGGTCACGTGGGCCTTCAATGAAGCGCTCGAGGCGCCGGAGGTGAAGCGCGATCCGGCGAAGCTTGCCGCTCTGAAGGCAATTGATCTAAAGGATTGGTTTGCCCGATTGCCGTGGGCGCGCGGCCACTCGCCGCTGAGTCTAGTGCCGGAGTACGAGCACTATGTGTTCGATCAGTGGGAGCACGGCAATTTCGACGGCTTTTGGAAGCAGATGGGCATCTACGCCGCCGGCTACTATGATCAGTGGCGGGATGCGGCGATCGTGTTCATCTCATCCTGGTACGATCCCTACCCGCGGACCGTCACCGACAATTTCCGCGCGCTCAGCGCGCGCAAGCGCGGCCCCATGCGGATGATCCTCGGGCCGTGGACCCATGGCAACCGCGAGCAGACCTTCGCCGGCGACGTGGACTTCGGCTCCGTGGCTGCCTTCGAAGGCAACGTGGCAGCCGATTACGTCGCGTTGAAGCTGCGCTGGTTCAACCGCTTTCTCAAGGGGGAGTCGAACGGCGTCGACCTGGAGCCGACCGTGCAGCTCTTCGTCATGGGTGGCGGCACAGGTCGGCGAACCGCGCAAGGCCGGATGGATCACGGCGGAGTCTGGCGCGCGGAGCGCACTTGGCCGATTCCGCGAGAGCGTCTCACACGCTACTACCTGCATCCGGACGGAATGCTATCCGAGCACCTGCCGCCCCGGGGCAACCGTCCCCGGCAATACCGCTACGATCCAGCGACGCCGGTGCCAACCATCGGCGGTACGATCACGTCCGGACAACCCATCATGGTCGGCGGAGCGTTTGACCAGCGGGAAGCTCCGCAGTTTTTCGGCTGCCGCGAACCGTACAGAGCACTCGAGCAGCGAGCGGATGTCCTGGTTTTTGCGACGCCGCGGCTGGCGGCCGATATCGAGGTGACCGGCGCGATCGAGGCACGACTGTGGATCGCTTCCGATGCACCGGACACGGACTTTACGATCAAGCTGCTCGATGTGTATCCCCCGAATGAGGACTACCCGGACGGCTATGCGATGAATCTGACCGACGGTATCCTGCGCTGTCGGTACCGCGACTCCTGGGAGCAACCGAGCCTGATGGAGCCCGGCAGGGTCTACCTAATCGCGATAGAGGCCTTTCCGACGTCGAACCTATTTAAGGCGGGCCATCGTATCCGCATCGATGTGTCGTCAGACAATTTCCCGCATTTTGACTTCAATCCCAACACAGGTGAACCTGAGGGGAAAGCTACCCGCACGCAAGTCGCAACGAATCGCGTCTTTGTCGACCAGGACCACCCTTCGCATGTCGTGCTGCCGGTGATTCCAGCGCACGCCTAATCGTTCAACTGTTCGAGCGCCACACTGTTCGTGGCGGGTCCAAGAACTGCGATGAGGGTGATCCCGACGATCATCGCGCCGCCGATGAATACGGCGACGGCCGGCACGCCTCCGGTAGCAAGAAGTGAACCGACGATCAGACCCGAAAATGCGGCAGTCAGACGGCTCCACGAGTACACAAAACCGATGGCGCGGGAGCGAATTCGCGTCGGGAAAAGCTCCGCTTGATATCCGTGATAGGCGTAAGACATGACGTTTGCTGCCAGCGTAAATGCGATTCCTATCAGGATGAGCACGGCTGGAGACGTTGCAAAGGCGAAGACTCCCATTGACACAGCCATGCAGGCGAGGCCGCCCATGATCTGAACTTTGCGTTCAATCGTGTCGGCAAAAAAACTACCGAGCAGCGGACCGACCGGTTGTGCGAGGGCAATGATGAAGGCGTATTCGAGTCCGTGCGTGACATTGATGCCGCGGGCAATGAGTAGCGTCGGAACCCAGGAGTTGAAGCCGTAGAAGCCGATTACCTGCGCAGCGTTGAACAGGGAAAGCATGATGGTTCTGCCGCGGTACTTGGGGGCAAAAATATCGGCGAGCGTCGCGCGGCCCCCGTGTTCGACCGCAGTCGGCTGAGGGGCGGACAGCGCGCCTCCGAGTTCCATGCCAATCTTTCGTTCGAGGTCGCCGACGATCGCGTCCGCTTCATCGACTCGTCCCGTGGCCGCCAGCCAGCGCGGGCTTTCCGGAATACCCGACCGCAGCCCCCACACAACGACTGCGCCTATCGAGCCAAGAAGAACTACCCAACGCCAGCCGTCAAATCCGAAAGGCTTTAAGGGTACCAATCGCCAGGCGAGCAGCGCGACCACGGGCACGATGCAAAAGGAGATGAATTGATTAAGTGCGAATGCGCACCCGCGCAGCGTTCGGGGTACGAGTTCAACGATATAAGAGTCGATGGTAACCAGCTGCACGCCGAAGCCTACGCCCGCAACGAACCGCCAGATGTTGAGCGACTGTCCGGTTTGCTGAAACGCCATAATGGCCGTACAGCTCATGTACCAAATCAGCGCCCAGGTAAAGACAGTCTTACGGCCGAAGCGGTCGGCTGCGTGACCAAAAACTACAACTCCGAACCATAAGCCTGCGAAGGTCGAAAAAACGAACGTGCCAAAACCGGCAACCTTAATAACTTGCAGCGAAGCAAAGAATCCCAACGACTCCGGAGTGAATAGAGCGGATTGGACCATGCCGGGGGCGACGTAAGCCGCGAAAAATAGATCATAGAACTCAAAAACACTCCCCAAAGAGAGAAGCAGTATGATCGTCCAAACCGTACGGCAGGACGGCAACCGGTCGAGTCGGGCCGCAATGTCGGAGGGCATAGCAGGAGTCATTCGTGAGATCCCATTCGCCACAATTATTCTGTCACACGCAGGTGAGTAATCCGCATTGCCAACCATGCCGCTTTTATTGATCTTACGGGTCTGTGGACATCACTTCACCCCCAGAGGCTGCGGATCGGAAGGAACATTGCGAAGCATGTCCGCTACTTCAGTGCCGCGCCGGGCACGCGGATCGTCGTGATGCGCGGGATCTGGCGACGCTTGGGCATGGCGCCGAAGCGTAGGGGCAGCCGGCGAGCCACTCCACAACTCAGCTTTGGATAACTAAGGATGGACTGAGTACGAGCGTCTCAGTGCATCAGTTACGAACCACGTGGTGTGTAATGAAATTTCTGGCCAGCGACAGCGGCCTGGTACATGAGACCGCCCTTCGCAATGGTGAACACTGCCATACCCTTTTGATACCGGCCCCGGGTTACCGCATTGTTAGCGTCTACGCTTGCTCCAGCGCTGGTGCCATTCGTGCTCGCGGTAGCCGACGCGCCCGCCGTGATCGCAACAGCGCCCACGTCGGCCCCGAATTCGAACCCGCTCGATTCGAACTCTTCCAACGCGCGCTGGTCTTCGAAGAATATGATTTG
>PLIX01000026.1 GCA_003140135.1 Gammaproteobacteria bacterium | reverse complement strand
GCAGCGTCGACGAAATAGTTGGCGTTCGAGCCGCTGTCAATGAAGCTGCTGCTGTAGGTGCTGCCGTTGAAAGTGATGCTGAGATTACCGGTATCGGGATCCAACGTGTAGATCGTGGCACTGCCGAGGCCATTATTGCTTTCGGTACCGATGCCGAAGACCAGCGACCCGGTCAGTAGGGCCGAGCCCGCCGCGGGCACTGTCGGCAGCTCGACGATGACGCCGTTATTGTCCGCTGCGAAAAAGGCCACCGGGTTCGAGACTTCCTCCGCGAGAGTCGGCTCAATCGCCCCGCAAACCTCTTGCGGGCAGGTGTAGTAGAAACCATCGTCCTGCACGAACGCGCCGACTCCGAGGATGCCGTTCGCGCCGAACGTGCCGACCGTATCTTCGGTCGCGCCGCGGCTTGAGCAGTCACTGGGTGGGGTCGCGAAGGCGGCAGAGCCGATGATCTGAATGGGTATGTTGGACGCCGTCTCGCCCGTGACCTGCACGTCGGCCATCGCGACCGGCCCCCAGCTAATGCCGTCCGCGAACACCGTGCATTCGACTATGGTGTTGTTGCTGGGGTCCATTTCGAACGGCAGCACGAATGTGGAGGCAAGGGCCGATGAAATGATGCGCAGCCCGTAGGATCCGGTATCCACTTCAATATGATCGACGGTCTGGCAATTGGTGGTGCTGCCCGGCGAGCACACCGTGACCGTGACAAACGGAGTATTGACGCTATTTTCCGCAGGACCTGCATCGACCGTGAGGGTGGCTACGTTGGATCCGGAAGTGACTATGGGTGGGGCCGGGGTTGTCCCTCCGCCGCCCAGGTCCGAGCTGCCGCCGCCGCCACACGCGCCGAGCGCCATGAGTAATGCAACCGGAACAACTGCGATCAATCTGCGCATCGCGGCCTCGCTATTTGATGTCGGTGATGGCCACACCCTGTGGCAGAAGCTGCGGATCGTAGGCTCGCCCGAAGTAGGCGCGCATGTGCCCGCTCGACTGCAGCACGAAGTTGGGCTGAGTGACGGCGAAATGCTCATGATTGGGATGTGCCGGCCGCGGCGCGTCGCTGTACTGTTTGAAATAGGCTCCGAGCGTCTGCCGCAAGTCCGGCACGCTCGGGCCGCGCCAGGCGACGGCGAAGACTGTGCCCGTCGGCGCCACGTACTCGCGCACGGCCGTGCCGGCGGGAGTCTGGATCTCATGCACGGTATAGGCCGGCGCGACCGTCGTGCGCAGCGTGCCTTTCATCTTGAGTTGATCGTCCTCGACCGAACTCAAGTTACCGCCCAATGCGGCGAACGCCGGGACTGCAGCGGCCTGAATCAGTAGGGCGGCACCGAGTGCCCAGCGCCTGGATCGAGTGGAATTCATCGCCGGAACCTCGACTAAAGAACCTAAGCTTAGGGGCGGACACGGCGCAAAATGCCCCGGCCCGGACGCCCATCTTAATCGGGACTGCGCTGAGCGCAAGCTCGTTCCCCTGCGCCCGGCGCTGGACGCAAAAAAGAGTGAAGGCGGTGCACGCGACGGGGTTAGGCGAGTTTGATTATGTGATGTGCTCCTCACGGCTTGTCTTTACGCAGTTCCGCCCGCATCTTCTTGTAATCGACCGGCCGTATCTCGGTGATCTGGCAGCGGTCCCGATCGACGAGTACGGAATCAAGCCCGCTGTCGACGGTGCCCGCTGTGCTCGTGAGGCCGATGCGCTGCGTAAATTGCAGATTGATGCACGGCGCACGCACGGTGAGCAGGTAGGCATCGTTGAGGGTCGTCCATACGACCAATTGAGTGCCGCTGAGCGCGCTCCAACTGTCGAAACGCCCAAGATAGGTGAAACGATCCACGGGTGCTCCGGCGTACTGTAAATACTGCTGCTGCAGCTGCTCCTCTTTGGCGCGCTGCGGAATGCCGGAGCAGGCCGCAAGCAGCAGCACTGACGCCGCATAGAGCCACGGGGCTTGGTGATCAATCCTGATTCTTTGCTCTACTTGATATCGCGCACGGCGAGTCATTTGCAGTGTGCAGTCTCATCAATTGTAGTACGGGCAGGTTCTGCGGGTACGGGGAACTGCAGACGTGCACAGACGGTCATAGTCAAGGTGAGGCCTTGAGCGATTCGCGTAAAATCCGGATCGTTCGGGATGGCGTCAACCGATTCGAGGTCTCGTGCGTTTAAGCTTCTGGCGCCCTGATAGTGGAGTCCATTTAATGAAGAGCTCGAACGGCATGCCTCGTGTGGCGATTATTGCGGCGGCGACGCTCTCTGCCGTGCTATGCGGCTGCGTGACGCCACCGCCGCCTCGACCCGCGCCGCCTCCGCCCGCGCCCGTGCAGACCAACATCTACGCCTATCCGACGAACGGACAGACTGCCGAGCAGCAGGACCGCGACCGCTACGACTGCTTCCAATGGGCAATCCAGGAGACGGGATTTGATCCAAGCTCACCCAGCGTCCCCCCGCACGAGCGCATACAGGTGGTCAGCGGACCGCCCGCCGTGCCGCCTGGCGCCGGTGTCGCGACCGGCGCGGTAACCGGCGCGGTGCTGGGCGCGCTCATCGCGCCCCCCTGGCGCGCCGGCACGGGAGCGCTTGTGGGCGCCGTCCTGGGTGGCGTGATCGGCGGCGCGGCCGAGTCGGCTCAGGATGCGCAGGCCGCTCAGGCTCAGGCGCAGGCGCAGACCGTTCAGGTGCAGCGGCAGCAGTCGGCGCAGCTCGAGCGCAAGGCGGGGGACTTCAAGCGCGCCGCCAGCGCCTGTCTTGAGGCCCGCGGATACAGCGTGCGCTGAGGTTTTGCAGGAGACATGGTCATGAATCGGAAACTTAAGCTTCTCGGCGCTTTCGCCGCCTTGAGCCTCGTGAGTGGCGCGGTGTTCGCCGCGGAGCAGTATCACGACACGCGCTACCACATGGATCATTACTATCCGGCGCGCGGCGCGAGTGTGGGCGCGCTGCCCTCCGGACACTTCCCGGTGTACGACGGTGCGCACAATCCGTATTACTTCCACGGCGGTGTCTGGTATCGGCCCTACGGCGGCCGGTTCATCGTCGTCGGCCCTCCGATCGGGGTGTTCGTGCCCTTCCTGCCGGCCTACTACACGACGGTCTGGGTCGGCGGGTACCCTTACTATTACGCGAACGACACCTACTACAACTGGAATCCGGGACAGGGTCAGTATGAGGTGGTCGACCCGCCGGGTGACAGCGCGGCGAGCACCGAGCCGCCGGCCGCAGCGGGAGAACTCTATTCCTACCCGAAGAACGGCCAGACCCCTGAGCAGCAGGAGCAGGACCGCTATGAATGCCACCGCTGGGCCGCGGACCAGTCAGGCTTTGATCCGACCCAGAGTGTCGGCGGCGCGCCCCCCGACCCGAGCAAACGCCCGGCTTATGACCATGCGATGACCGCGTGCCTTGAGGGACGGGGCTACACGGTCAAATAGGCTTCTCCTGCGTGTCGCGGCCCGGCGCATCGAGCTTTTCGCCAAGCATGCGCCGGATCGCGACATAGAAGACCGGCACGAGCAGCAGGCCAAAGACGGTTGCAAACAGCATCCCGCCGATGACGCCGGTACCGATGGCATGGCGCGCGTTGGCGCCGGCGCCGCTCGAAATCGCGAGCGGCAGCACACCCAGGATGAATGCAAACGAGGTCATGAGAATCGGGCGCATGCGCAGCCGACCCGCCTCGACCACCGCCGCGCGCAATGACTTGCCCTGCCGCTGCAGTTCGACCGCGAATTCGACGATCAGGATCGCGTTTTTTGCGGCGAGCCCGATGATGGTGATCAAGCCGATCTTGAAGTAGACATCGTTCGGCAGACCGCGCGCGTCGGCTGCGACCACGGCGCCGAGCACGCCCAAAGGCACGATCAAAAGAACGGCGACCGGAATCGTCCAGCTCTCATAGAGCGCTGCAAGACACAGGAACACCACCAGGATCGACAGGGTGAACAGCATCGGCGCCTGGTTTCCGGAGACGATTTCCTGCAGCGACTGGCCCGCCCAGTCGAAGCTGAAACCCTTCGGCAGATCCCGCTTAATGATGTTTTCCATCGCCCGCATCGCCTCCCCTGAGCTGCGATTCGGGGCGGGCTGTCCCTGGATCTCGATCGCGGAATAGCCGTTGAAGCGCACGAGACTCGGCGACCCCATCGTCCAGCTCGGATGCACGACGCTCGACAGCGGCACCATCGGCACGGTGCCCGGCGCCGATGCGCCGCTGGCGCTTGCCGTGGTGCGGGCGGGCGTGAGCGTGCTCGGCAGATAGATATCTCCGAACGCACCGGCGTTCATGCGGTAGGGCGCATCGGCCTGGACCACGACGCGCAGGATGCGACCCTGGTAGAAGAAGTCATTGACGTATACCGGCGCGAGCATCAACTCGATCGCCGTGTAAACGTCGCTCGCCGAGAACCCCATGGACTGCGCCTGCACGCGGTCGACGACCAATTTCAGTTCCGGCGAGTCCTGCAGGCCGTTGGGATGCACGCCGGCCAGCGAATGAGTGTCCTCTGCCGCCTTGCCGAGGAGCGTGTTTTGCGCCTGCACGAGCTGTGCATGTCCCGCGCCCGCGCGATCCTGCAGATACATGTCGAAGCCGCCGAACTGGCTCAAGCCTTGGACGGTGGGCAGATTGACGACGAATGCCTGCGCATCCTTAAGGTTCATGAAGAGCGTGCCGTTTGCATTTTTGATGAAATCCGTCGCATTGGTCTTGCGCGAATCCCAGGGCTTCAGCCGGATGAAGGCGAGACCGACATTGTCCCCCTGTCCGACGAAGCTGAAGCCGCTCACCTGAAAGATGTATTGGACGGCCGGATCCTTCTTCAAGATGGCGTCGACCTGCGACATTACCTTGATGGTGCGCTCGATTGCGGCACCGGGCGGCAGCTGCACGATGGCGAGCGCGTAGCCTTGATCTTCCTCCGGAAGGAAGCTACCGGGCAGGCGCGAAAAGAGGAAGGCGCACAGGACGACGATCACCGCGAAGCCGATCATCCACGAGGGCGCATGGCCGACCGCCGTGCCTGTCTGGCGGGTGTAGGTCTTCAAGGTCCAGTCGAAAGTTCGGTTGAACCATCTGAAGAACGCATTCTTCTCCCCGTGCGTAGGCTTAAGGAGGCTCGCGCACAATGCGGGCGTGAAGCTGAGCGCGAGGAACGCGGACGTGGCGGTTGAAACCGCGATCGTGAGAGCGAACTGTCGATAGATGACGCCCACGCTGCCGCCCTGCAGGGCGCTCGGGATAAAAACGGCGGCGAGCACGGAGGTGATCGCGACGATGGCGCTCGTGATCTGCAGCATCGCCTTGCGGGTGGCCTCCTTGGGGGCGAGTTTTTCCTCGCGCTCAATGCGTTCGACGTTTTCGATGACGACGATCGCATCGTCGACCACGATGCCGATGGCGAGCACCATGCCGAACAGGGTGAGCTGATTGATGGTGAAGCCGAAGGCGTACATGCCGATGAAGGCGCCCATCAAGGCGACCGGCACCACGAGCATCGGGATCATCGTGGCGCGCAAATTCTGCAAAAACACCAGCATGACGATGAAGACCAGGATCATCGCCTCGATGAGCGTCTTCACGACTTCGTTAATGGAGATGTGAATGAAATCCGTACTGTCGTAGGGCACAAACCAGGAAACGCCCGGCGGCAGGCTCGACTGCAGCGAAGCCATGCGACTTTTCACCGCTTCGGCGACCGCGAGTGCGTTCGCCCCCGGCAGCAATTGAATGGCGACGCCCGCGACCGGCACATTGTCGAGCTGCGTGTCGCGGCCGTACTGAAATGCGCCCAGGTCGACGCGCGCGACATCCTTCAGGCGCACCGTCGTGCCATCGGTATTGGTGCGCAGGATCACATCCTCGAACTGCGTGGGCGAAGTGAAGCGCCCCTCGGCGCGCACCGTCGCCGACATGCCCTGTCCGGGGATAAGCGGCTCCGAGCCGATCGCGCCGGCGGCAAACTGCACATTTTGCGCGCGTACCGCGTCCAGCACCGCGGAGGGTCCGAGCCCGTAGCCCTGCAGCTTCGCGGGGTTCAACCAGATGCGCATCGCATACTCGGAGCCGAATTGAGTCGCGCTGCCGACTCCGGGCACGCGTTGCAGGGGATCGAGCAGGCGCGAGGCGATGATATTGTTGAGCGCGTAGGAGTCCTGCGAGCCGTCGTCTGATTTCAATGCGATGACCGACAAAAAACCGGGATTGGCTTTCGCAACGGTCACGCCCTGCGCCGTGACTTCGACGGGCAGGCGCGGCAACGCGAGCGACAGGCGGTTCTGCGTCTGCACCTGAGCGATGTCGGGGTTCGTGCCGGTATCGAACGTCAGCGTGATCGTCGATCCGCCGCTCGAGCTTGAGGTGGAGCTGAAGTAGAGGAGGTGATCGATGCCGTTCAGCTGCTGCTCGATGACCTGGGTGACCGTCTTCTCGACGGTGTCCGCATTGGCGCCGGCGAACGTCGCTGACACGATAACCTGCGGCGGCGCGATCTGCGGATAGGACTCTATTCCCAGCTCGCGCAGGCAGATGAGGCCTGAGAGCGTGATGAGGATCGCGATCACCCACGCGAATATCGGGCGGTCGATAAAGAATTGCGGCATCGAAGGTTCTCTTGGCTACTGGCCGGGTGCGGCGGGTGCCTCAACTTTAGCGGCGGGCGGCTGCTGCCACGCCGTTGCTTGCACTGCACCTCCCGGTCGCACCTGCTGCAGACCGGAGACGACGATGCGATCGCCTTCGGCGACGCCGCCGCTCGCTATCCAGACATCACCGTCCAGGCGCTCGGTCGTGAGGTGTTTGACAACGGCTTTGTCGCTCCCATCGACCGTCACGACGAAGAACCCCGCATCGTCGCTCTGCACGGCGGCGGCGGGAATTCGAAAGGCAGTCTGCGCACCCGTCGTGATGCGCAAGTTGACGAACAGGCCCGGCAACAACGTGTGCTCCGGATTCGGCACGATCGCGCGCAGCGTTACGGAACCTGTGGCGCTGTCGACCGCCGCGTCGGAAAAGTCGAGCGTGCCGCTGTGCGCGTAGCGAGTGCCGTCGGAGAAGCTCAGGTCGACCGTTGCCTTGTTCGGTTCCAGGAGCTGCACGTGGCCGTTCGCCTGCGCGCGCCGCAACTGCTCGAGGTCGGTCGCCGCCTGACTGAAGTTGACGTAGATCGGATCGATCTGCTCGACGGTCGTCAGTAGCGTCGCCTCACCCTGACCGACGAGCGCTCCCTCGGTCACCTGTTGCTGACCGGCGCGGCCGGCGATCGGGGCGGTCACGTTGGCGTAGCCGAGGTTGATGCGGGCGAGCTCCACATTCGCCTCGTACTGCTGCACGGCCGCCGCCGCGGTACGATCGTTCGCGCGCGCATTATCCAGGTCGTTCTTGGAAATGAAGTGCTCGGGTGCAAGATCGATCGCCCGTTGGGCGAGCACTTTTGCGTTGGCGGCGCTCGCCTGCGCGGAAGCAAGGTTCGCAAGCGCCGCATCGAGTGCGGCCTTCAGCGGCTTCGGATCGATGAGGAAGAGCGTCTGGCCTTGCTGCACATCCGCGCCTTCCGTATACACGCGCTTCAGGAGCACGCCCGCCACGCGCGCGCGCACGTCCGCCTGACGTGTGGCCGAGAGCCGGCCCACGAGATCGCGGGTGAGCGGGACCTCCTGCGCGTGCGCGGTGACGACCGCGACCTGCGGCGGCGGCATGCTCATGGGCGCGGGCGCCTTGGTGCAGCCGCCGAGAAAAGCTGCCGCTGACGCGAGGACACTGAGGCTTGCAGTGGAGGCCAATTTCATTTTACAACACATAACGCCGGGTTATCACGAGAAAGGGGCGGGCTGAGCGCGTAATCGTAGCATTATGTCGGCGCACACCGACAAGTCAGTCAAGATGTGACCGTTCCATGCATATGCTGCGAATAGAGCACTTCCGCGCATAGAGCGCTGCCGCAGCGCGCTTGCCGCGAAGAATATTTGAGCGCGGTGACCTGGGAACTTTCTGCGCTCACTCTAAGAGTGAGCACGCAGACTTAATCGAGCTTCATATAGGTGAGCGGCAGCGCAGTGGTGCACTTGATCGTCTCGAGCGCGAAGCTTGCACTCACATCCAAGAAGGCGATGCTTGCGATGAGACGCTTGTACACGACGTCGTAGGCGTCGATGTCCGGGACCACAATCCGCATCAGATAATCGACATCGCCGCTCATGCGGTAGATCTCCGTCACCTCGGGGATCTCGCGCACCGCGCGCACGAACTGCTCGAACCAGGCGGCATTGTGATGCGCGGTTTTCAAAGTGACGAAAACCGTTGTGCCAAGATTGAGCGCGCGCGCATCGAGGAGCGCGACGGTCTGCTTGATGACCCCATCGTCCTGCAGGCGCTTGATGCGCCGCCAGCAGGGGGCCTTCGACAGCCCGACCCGGTCGGCGATGGCGGCGGCAGTCAGGGCACCGTCCTGCTGCAGTAGATCCAGAATTCGCTTGTCGAGCTTGTCCACAAAACAAAATTCCTAAATATGGTGATTTAAGGAAATATTATTGCCATATTGTGGCTTTTCATCCGGAATTACGCAACCCTGTAGCCGCGCCTTAGGACTAGCATGTAGGCATGAGTATCTCCAGGTGGTTCACCGCTCACCCTGCGACTGTCGGGGAGAGCTATGGCGAGCACCTGGCCACGGCGACCTCTTTCGGAGGCCGCATGGTGCTGGCGGGAATTGCCTGCATGCTGCATGGTCTCCTGCCCTTTCTCTTCGTCCGCACCGGCAGTCGCGCGGTGGGCGAACTCAACGCGCAGCTCGTTGCCCGCCGTTCTGCCGGCTCGGCTTCGTCCGCGCTACGCATCGACCTTCTGAATTCCTAGTCGTGCAGCGGCGGCTGCACGTTGCATCCCCCAGTGTCCTGTGGCTGCGTCTGGCATTGCCGGGCATCGCGGTCGCAGCCGTTCTCGCCTTGTTGGCCAAAGGCGTCGCGAATGAGCTCGCCGGCGGCATCGCGGGCCTGCCAAAGCTTCCCATCAGCCCGGTCATGTGTGCGGTCGTTCTCGGCATGCTATGGCGCAATACGCTTGGCGTGCCGCGCTTTGCGACCGAGGGTCTGGAGTGGGTCATGCGCGGCTTGTTGCGCACGGGCATCGCACTCGTCGGCTTGCGCCTGACGCTGAGCGGCGCGACGGCCATCGCGGCGACCGCGCTGCCCATAGCGATCATCTGTATTTGCGTGGCGCTGCTCGGAGCCGCTGCACTCTGCCGGCTCTTTGGCGTGCCGCCGCGGCTTGCGGTGCTGCTGGCCGTGGGCACGGCCGTGTGCGGCTGTACGGCGGTCATCGCGGTGGCGCCGGCGATTCGCGCACGCAATGACGAGACGGCTTTCGCGATCACGTGCGTGGTGCTCTTCGGCTGTGTCGCGATGCTGACCTATCCGTCGCTCGCGGCCGTGTTCTTCAGCGCCGCACCGCTCTATGCCGGGGTGTTTCTCGGCACGGCCATTCACGACACGACGCAGGTGATTGGCGCGGGACTGATCTATTCGCAGCAGCACGCGGCGCCGGCGGCGCTCGCTGCGGCGAGCGTTGCGAAGCTATTGCGAAATCTGTCGATCGCGCTTCTCGTGCCGGCGGCTGCCTGGTTCGCGCGCAGCCAGGCGTTCTCTGCCGATGAGGGTGCCGGGCCGATCGACAGCGGCGCGCGCGTGCAGCTCGTGCCCTTATTCGTGATCGGCTTCGTGTGCTGCGTCGTGTTGCGCACCGCGGGCGATGCGCTGACGCAGCACTCCGCACTGGCTGCCCCGTGGCACGCGCTGACGACGACGGGTCAGAGCGCCTCGGAGCTCTTTCTGATCTGTGGCATGACCGCCGTCGGGCTGAGCGTCTCGTTCACGCAGATGTGGCGCATCGGCTGGCGGCCGCTCGCCTCAGGACTTCTCGTTGCGATCCTGGTCGGCGTCTGCAGCCTGTCGCTGACGCTTGCCTCGCAGCGCTTTATGCATTGAGCGCGGTTCAACCGGTCGCTTCGACGACATCAAACAAGAGCGCACAAGAGATCGCCTGCGGCGGGTTGCGGCCCGGGAGCGCGCGAGCGTCTCCCGCGAGTGCCGGCAAGCCCGCCACAGGCTTGCCGCACTATTTCAGGATGAGCTGCTGTACGTTGTCGCTGCCGACCAGCTCGCGCAGCGCCTCGCGATCCACTTGGGCCTTCGAAATGCCGGCGTGGGTTGCATAGATTTTTTTCTGGGCGGCTTCGACGCGATCTCCAAGCCCGTCCAAAGCGGCCCAGTTCTTGTAGGTCGTCGTCAGTATCACGTCCGCACCGTTGGCCGAGTGCGGCTGGGCGCTGTACACCGACCAACTCAGAACGTATCCCGCCTTCTTCTCCTCCTCCATCAACTTCGTGTACGTCGTTGCCACGTATTTGATGTAGGCGTCGAACTGGCCGGGCTTGGTCTTGATATACGCGACATTGACGATGGGTCCGTAGGTGTAGGGCTTCTCGTCCGCGGCGGATGCGACCTGCATGGCGACCGTGAGCACGGCGGCAGCAAGCAAGGTGCTGAGGGGCTTAATCATTAGGTTCTCCCAATTATTAGGTATTCGAACCCTCCAATGCTACGCGCAAGCTGTCTGACCGGCTAATCAGCCGGCCTCGCCGGTGCTCGTGATGATGTAACCGCCTGATTTCTCGTCGCGCTCGAGCGCCAGCAGGCGTCGGCTCGCCGCCTCTTCGAGCAGGCGGTTGAATGAGCGAAAGCCGTAGTAGCTTTCGTTGAAGCCGGGACGGCGGCGTTTCAGGGCCTGCTTCACCATCGAACCCCACACCTTTTCATCTTCGCCGCGCTCGGCGATCAATGCATCGATGGTGGCAAGCACGAGGTCGAAGGCCTCCTGCTGTTTGTCCTCTTCCTTCTCTTTTTCCTTTTCCTTGTCTTTCTCTTTATCTTTCTCCTTGTCCTTGCCGTCGCCTGCCGCTGCGGCAGGCGCTGCAGGCTCCGCCGCTACGCTCTTCCTGCGCACCGTGCGTCGCGCCTTCTGCTCGCGCACGAGATCATCGTAATAGATGAACTCATCGCAATTGGCCATGAGCAGATCGGAGGTGGAGTTCTTCACGCCGACGCCGATGACGCCCTTGTTGTTTTCCCTCAACTTGCTCACGAGCGGCGAGAAGTCGGAGTCGCCGCTGATGATGACGAAGCTCTCCACATGCGGCTTCGTGTAGCACAGATCGAGCGCATCAACGACCATGCGGATGTCGGCGGAGTTCTTGCCCGACTGACTGACGTGCGGTATCTCGATGAGCTCAAAGCCCGCCTGATGCATGCCGGACTTGAACTCGCGATAACGCTCCCAGTCGCAGTAGGCTTTCTTGACGACGATCGAGCCCTTCAGGAGCAGCCGCTCGAGCACCCGATTGATGTCGAACTGCGCATAGCGCGCATCGCGCACGCCCAGGGCGATGTTCTCAAAGTCACAGAAGAGGGCGAGATTGGTGAGCTCGGCGTGACTCGTCACGCCGGCAACCCGATGTCGGTGTAGAGGGTGAGGCGCTTCTCGCGCGGTACGCAGTAGATGTCGATGGGGGTTGTGCGGCCGCGCAGGGTGATGGGAGGCAGCTCCAGAGCTCCGGTGTCGAAGCCGCGTGCATCGAGCGAGCGCTTCACGGCGCGCGAAAAGAGCACCTCGCCCGCGCGCGCGCGCTGCGCCAGCCGCGAGGCGACGTTCACGGTATCGCCGATGATGGTGTAGTTCATGTACAAGGCGGAGCCGACGTTTCCGGCGATGACGTCGCCCTCATTGATGCCGATCCCGAGACCCGTCTCGATTTCATGGCGCGCCTTCCACCGCTGCGCCAGGGCGCCGAAGCGCACGAGCATCTCCTGTGCGGTTCGTACGGCGCGCTCCGGACCGTCGGCCTGCTCGAGCGGCACGCCGAAGCCGACCATCAGACAGTCGCCCGCCATGTGGAACACGGTGCCGTCGTGCTGAAACGTGATTTCCGTGAGCAGTGAGAAATACTCATTCAGGAGCGGCACGACCTCCTGCGGAGTCAAGCGCTCCGAGATGCCGGTAAAGCCGCGCATGTCCGCGAATAGCACGGCGGCGTGAGTGCGCACGTCGGCGGCGGCGAGAATGCTGTCGCGCAGCTGCCCGTCGCTGAGAATCTTGTCGGCGATGCGCGGCGAGAGGTAGCGGCGAAAGGTGCGGCGCACGTGCTCGCCGCGCTCAAACTCCGCCGCCAAGTGCGCTGCGACCTGTTTCCTGCGGCCCGCGCCGGCGCGCACCAGGCTCTCGACCCGCGCCCGGAAGACTTCCGGCGAGGACGTGCGGGCGACAAAGTCATCGGCACCGGCGGCGAAGGCTTCGATGCGCCGCTTGGGCGAGCGGCTCATGGCGATCACCGGGAGCAGCATGGTCACGGGATGCTCCTTCAGGATGCGGCACAGGGTGAGTCCCGAGGGCGGCTCGGCGTCCGCGTCGACCAAGAGCAAGTCGGGGGTCAGCTCATCGAAGCGCGCAAACGCCTCTTCGGCCGAGCCGATGGGCTGCACGGTGGTTCGAAATTCGTTGGGATAGCGCGCAAGCAACGCTAAGCCCGCGGCGCAATCGCCCGCGGTCAGGACGCAGAAGTGCATTCCTTGACCTGCCCGGATCATCCCAAAACCTTCCTCCCAGAGCATCAGAGCGCCACGAAGTCTATCACCGGGGCGCACCCTTAGGGCGTAGGCCGAGGCGATGCGGGGCCCTGCAGCCTGCGGGGACGGGCCGACGATGCGCCATCGACACGGCATTGCGCCCACCGCGGGCCACCCGCGTCTGTGCGGTGGGGCACGGACGGTAACGCTCGCGCTACACTCACGGGCGTGCTGCATTACTGAGGATTCGCCAGTGGCCAAGACAGTGCCGGTCAAAGTCTCGCGCCGCAGCGCCGAAAAGGCGGTGCGCGTGCTGTTGCGCTGGGCCGGAGAGGATCCGGCGCGCGAGGGTCTCGTCGATACGCCCAAACGCGTCGTGGACGCCTATCAGGACTGGTTCTCCGGCTACGGTACGGATCCGGCCGACTATCTGGGCCGCACCTTCGAGGCAGTCGCCGGCTACGATGAGATGATCGTGCTGCGCGACATCTCCTTCGAGTCGCACTGCGAACATCACATGGCTCCCATCATCGGCCGTGTGCACGTCGGCTACCTGCCCACCGACAAGGTGGTGGGGATCAGCAAGCTTGCGCGCGTGGTCGAAGGCTACGCGCGCCGTTTTCAGGTGCAGGAGAAGCTGACCGCGCAGATCGCAGACTGTATCAGCGGCGTGCTCAAGCCCCGCGGCGTCGGCGTCGTCGTCGATGCCGTACATCAGTGCATGACGACGCGCGGGGTACACAAGCGCGGCGTGTCGATGATCACGAGCCGCATGACGGGCGTCTTCCGCAACGACGCGCGCACGCGCGCGGAGTTTCTGCAGTTCATCGACATCCGCGGCGCGCGCGCGATCTAGCGCCGCACCATGCGAGTATTTTGCAGCCCCGCACGCGCACTCGTGGCGGGACGCAGGCGCTCGCGCGCTCTCGGCTCAGCGGCGCCCGCGGCGCTGCGGGCGTGCTGCTGCCTCAGGCGGCGTCACTGCGCGCGGCGCGCTTGCGGTCCGTCTCTTTGAGAAAGCGTTTGCGAATGCGTATCGAGGTCGGAGTCACTTCCACAAGCTCATCATCGGCGATGAACTCCACGGCATATTCGAGCGTCAACTGAATGGGCGGCGTCAGGAGAATCGCATCGTCCTTGCCCGCCGCGCGGATGTTGGTGAGCTTCTTGGTCTTGATCGGATTCACCACCAGATCGTTCTCGCGGCTGTGAATGCCGATGATCATGCCTTCGTAGACCTTCTCGCCGTGACTGACGAACATGCGCCCGCGCTCCTGCAGATTGAAGATCGAGTAGGCGACCGCCTCGCCGTTCTCATTGCTGATGAGCACGCCGTTGTTGCGGTCGGCGATCTCACCCTTCATGGGAGCGAAGCCGTCGAATATGTGGCTGATGAGACCCGTGCCGCGCGTCAGGGTCATGAACTCGCCCTGAAAGCCGATGAGCCCGCGTGCCGGCACGCGATACTCGAGACGCACGCGGCCCTTGCCGTCCATGGACATGTCGGTGAGGTCGGCGCGGCGCGTCCCTAGCGCCTCCATGACGCCGCCCTGATGAGTGTCTTCGATATCGACCGTCAGCGCCTCATAGGGTTCGTGCAGCTCGCCGCCGACCATCTTGGTCAGCACCTGCGGGCGTGAGACGGCGAGCTCATAGCCCTCGCGGCGCATGTTCTCGATGAGAATCGTCAGGTGCAGCTCGCCGCGCCCGCACACCCGCATGATGTCCGGCTCCTCCGTGTCGTCGACCCGCAGCGCGACATTGCTTTGCAGCTCGCGGTACAGGCGCTCGCGCAGCTGGCGGCTGGTGACGAACTTGCCTTCGCGCCCCGCCAGCGGCGAGGTGTTGACCTGGAAATTCATGGCGATCGTGGGCTCATCCACGCGGATGGGCGGCAGGCCGTGCGCGCCTTCCGGGTCGCAGACGGTGAGCCCGATGTTGACATCCTCGACCCCGGTAACGGCGACGATGTCCCCGGCAAAGGCTTCATCGACGCTCACGCGCTCGAGGCCCTTGTAGGTGAGCACCTGTCCGATCTTCGCCGTGCCCTTATCTTCGGTGCCGAAGAAGAGACTGACGAGCTGCCCGGGCCGCACTGAGCCCATGCGGATGCGGCCGATGCCAATGCGACCGACGTAGGAATTGTAGGCGAGGGTTGAGATCTGCAGTTGCAGCGGCGATGCGATTTCGGTTTGCGGCGGCGGCACGTGCGCGAGGATCGCCTCGAACAATGCGTTCATGTCCGGACGGCGCTCGGTGTAGTCCGTGCTCGACCAGCCCTGCAATGCCGAGGCGTAGATCACCGGAAAATCAAGCTGCGCATCGTTGGCCCCGAGCTTGTCGAAGAGCTCGAAGGTCTGGTCAACGACCCAGCCTGGACGTGCGCTCGGCCGGTCGATCTTGTTGACGACGACAATGGCCTTCAGACCCAGCGCCAGGGCCTTGCGCGTGACGAAACGCGTCTGGGGCATCGGTCCTTCGACGGCATCCACGAGCAAGAGCACGCCATCGACCATCGATAGCACGCGCTCGACCTCGCCGCCGAAATCCGCATGCCCCGGGGTGTCGACGATATTGATGCGTGTGCCGCCGTACTCGATGGCGCAGTTCTTGGCGAGGATGGTAATGCCACGCTCACGCTCGATATCGTCGGTATCCATGACGCGCTCGCCAACTTTTTCGTGGGCCGCGAAGGTGCCGGATTGCTTCAGCAGGCAATCCACCAGCGTCGTCTTGCCGTGGTCGACGTGCGCGATGATCGCAATATTGCGAATGGGACGGTTCATAAGTCAGGGCACAAAAAAGGGTGCGCAGGGTAGCAGATTCGCGCTTCGGCTGCCCCGACAGCCCTCCCGGGCGCGCTTTTAGCGCGGCTGCCCGATGCGGATGGCGGCGGTTGCGATCCGTACTTCGATGAGGAAGGTCAGGAACGCACCCGTCAGCGCGAGCATGGCCGCGACGAAAAGGAGGGCGATCAGGGCCGACAGCTGGACGGCGAGAAACGCATTGGCGAAGAGTGCCACCACGACGAGCGCCACCAGGAGCGCGGATATGGCGCACATGGTGATGGCGGAGCTTATGTAACGTGCGCGTCGCGCCAGCACCTGCAGGCGCTCCTCAAGGTCGGCCGAGCGCTGGGCTTCCCTTTCGGCTTCGTTCTCCCATACCCGCGCCCGATCGACGATGCGCGCCAGGCGATTGGTCAGCACTCCGAGCATCACGCCCACGCCTGAGATCAGGAAGACGGGCGCAAGAGCTGACTGAATGACGTGGGCGACGTCCATGGGGATATCATGCCAGAGGCGCGTGTCGCGTGTTCCCGCGCGGGCGCCGCGCACGCTCGTCACCGGCGCGCGCGTTGTAGGAGCGCGGCTTACGCGCTCATCATGGGGAATTGAAATGCACCGTGCCCGTGCCACGCCGTGGACGCACGACGACGGTGCCTGCGAGTTTGTCGTGCCACCCCTGCTTGCGCGCGTCTAATCCGATCCAGATAAATCCGAGAAAAAATGCAATCATCGAAACGTAGTAGGCGAGGTACCTGCCGATAAACTGGCCCGTGGTCGGTCGCTTGCCCGTCTCAGCATCGACGATGGTGGCCGAGATGGCCATCTTTCCCGGCGTCGCCTGGCGAGTGATCCAAAAAATGACGACCGCAATCGCCGGCAGTACCCACTGGATGAGCTCTGCGGTGGGCCCTCTGCCCGTGTACATATCGGACCAGAGGCCGGGCCAGTACGAATAGCCCGCATAGGCATGCAGGATCGGCAGCAGAATGACCATGGCGAGCACCGAATCGATGATGAACGCCCAGAAACGCAGCCAGAAGCCGACGTATTCGAGTTCGGGACCATCCACGCGAATATCCTGGAAGTAAGGTCGGGTGGCCTCAATATTAGCCCAAATGGGAGCTCAGATACTTTCTACTGGGCGCACGCGGCGACGCTCTGGTCTCATGGTGAGTCGAGCGCCGGCGCGGCGCTCGCCCGCGTCTTTTGCGAGGACAGCCCCTCATGTACGCCATTCTTGACGATGCTGCGCGCCGCGCGCGCGCCTATCTCGACGGCCTCAACGAGCGCGCCGTGGCGCCGGATCCGCAGGCTGCGGCGGCGCTGCGGCAACTCGATGAGGCGCTCCCGGCAGGCCCGAGCGCCGAGGGCGAGACGCTGGCGCTGCTTGACCGCGCGGTGTCTCCTGCGACGCTCGCCACCGCCGGCCGCCGGTTTTTCGGCTTTGTCATCGGCGGTGCGCTGCCCGAAGCCCTCGCGGCAAACTGGCTGGCCGGGGCCTGGGATCAGAACGCAGGTCTCTACGCCAGTACGCCCGGGGTTTCGCACCTTGAGTCCGTGGCGCTGCGCTGGCTCATTGATCTATTCGGGTTGCCCGTGGGCAGCGGCGGCGCATTCGTCACCGGGGCCACAGTTGCCAACTTCACTGCGCTCGCGGCGGCGCGGAACGCGGTACTCGCGCGCGTCGGCTGGAACGTGGAGGCGCACGGCCTCTTTGCGGCGCCGCCCATCACCGTCCTGACGGGTCTAGAGGCGCATCCGACGCTGCTGAAGTCGCTGGGGATGCTGGGTCTGGGGCGCGCGCGGATCGTGCGCGTGCCGGTCGATACGGCCGGACGCATGCGCGCGGATGCACTGCCGGCAATCCACGGTCCCACCATCTTGTGCCTGCAGGCGGGCAACGTGAACACCGGAGCATTTGATCCTTTCGAGGCGCTCATCGCTCCCGCGCGCGCCGCCGGGGCTTGGGTGCACGTGGACGGCGCGTTCGGGCTCTGGGCCAAAGCTGCACCTGCACTGCGTCCTTTGGCGCGCGGGCTCGAGGAGGCGGATTCGTGGGCCACCGATGCGCATAAATGGCTGAACGTCCCCTACGACAGCGGGCTTGCCTTCGTGCGCGACGCGTCGGCGTTGAAGGCCGCGATGGCCATCACTGCCGAGTATTTGCCCACCGAGTCGGCCGAGCGCAATCCTTCGGACTTCACGCCCGAGCTCTCGCGGCGTGCACGCGGCGTTGAGGTTTGGACCGCGCTGCGCGCGCTCGGGCGTACGGGCCTTGCGGAGCTCTTCGAGCGCAACTGCCGCCAGGCGCGGCGCTTTGCACAGGGCCTGGCGGGGGCAGGCCACGAGGTGCTGAACGATGTGGTGTTGAACCAGGTGCTGGTCGCGTTCGGCGCGCCCGAACGAACCCGACGCATCGTCGCAGCGATTCAGCGCGACGGCACCTGCTGGTGCGGAGGAACCGTTTGGCAGGGCCGCACCGCGATGCGCATCAGCGTCTGCAGCTGGGCAACGACGGACGCGGATGTCGAGCAGAGCCTCGCGGCCATGCTGCGCCTCGCAGCGGCGGATCAAGGATAATAGGCCGTGGCGAACCAGGACCTCACCGCGCGCGCGAAAACTTCCGCGAGCGTTCGTCCGCGCGTGCTCATCGTCGGCTGCGGCTTTGGCGGCCTCTTCGCCGCACGTGCGCTGGCGCGTGCAGCCGTTGAGGTGCTGGTCATCGACCGCAACAACTATCATCTGTTCCAGCCGCTGCTCTACCAGGTCGCCTCCGCGGCGCTCGGGCCTGCGGACATTGCGCAACCGATCCGCACCATCCTGCGTACGCAACCGAACGCCTTCGTCATGATGGGCGAGGTCACCGGGATCGATCTGGCGCGCGCCCGGGTAGACGTCGGCGAGAGCCATCTGTCCTTCGACTACCTGATCCTCGCGCCCGGAGCCGTCGACAATTACTTCGGCCATGCCGAGTGGCATCAGTGGGCCCCGGGCATGAAGGAAGTCGAGGATGCGACCTACATCCGTTCGCGACTGCTGCGCTCGTTCGAGACCGCAGAGCTTGAGGCCGACACGGCGCAGCGCGCGGCCCACCTGTGCTTCGTCATTGTGGGCGGCGGCCCGACGGGGGTCGAGCTGGCAGGGGCGATCAAAGAGCTCGCCGTGGACGTCATTGCGCGCGATTTTCGCGTCGCCGACACGCGCCGCGCGCGCGTGCTTCTGATCGAAGCGGGGCCGCGGTTCCTGCCGGCGCTGCATCCGGCCTCCTCGCGGCACGCACTCGAGCAGCTGCAGGACCTCGGCGTCGAAGTGCGGCTCGGCCAGCCGGTCACGGAAGTATTTGCGGATGGGGTCGAGGTCGGCGGCGAGCGCGTGCGTAGCTACAATGTCATCTGGGCCGCCGGAGTGCGTGCCTCTTCTCTGGTGAGCACGCTCGGCGTGCCGGTGGGGCCGGGCGCTCGCGTGCAGGTGATGCCGGATTGCTCGGTGCCCGGCTATCCGCAGGTCTTTGTGATTGGCGATGCGGCCTATCTCGTCGATTCGAAGTCCGACCGGCCCGTGCCGGGCGTCTCGCAGGGGGCCCTGCAAATGGGGCGCTATGTCGCCCGCGTCATTGTCGAGGAGGTCCAAGGCTCGCGCGCATCCCGCGAACGCGGCTTTCACTATGTCGACTGGGGCTCGATGGCGACGATCGGCAAGTCGCGCGCGGTGGTTGAGATTGGCCCGTTGCGTTTTGGCGGGTTCCTCGCATGGCTCGCCTGGATGTTCCTGCATGTGAGCGTGCTCATCGGATTTCGCAATCGCATCGCGGTTATGACCTCCTGGATCTACGGCTATGTGTTCATGCGGCGCGGCTCGCGGCTGATTACCCGTCCAACGCGCGCGTGGTGAATTTCACCCATCCGGCCGGCCGCGCCCATGCGGCAGCGGCCGCCGTCACGGCCGCCGCCGCCGCAGCCGAACCGAAGACACTGCGCGGCTTCTTCGGAGTCTTCCGCTACAGCCGCCGCGCGCTCGAGCTCGTTTGGCGCACGAGCCCGCAGCTCACGCTCGCCTTGGGCGTGCTGACGCTCATCGCCGGCGTCGTGCCGGCCGGAGTGGCCTACATCGGCTCGCTGATCGTGGATGCGGTGGTCGCCGCGGTGAGGCATCCCGGCGGCAGTGCGCGTCACGTGTTTGAGCTCGTGCTCCTCGAAGGGGCGTTCGTCGCCTCGACCGCGGCGGCGCAGCGCGGCATATCGCTGTGCCAGTCGCTGCTGCGCGCGCAGCTCGGGCAACGCGTCAACGTGATGATCCTCGAGAAGGCGCTCACGCTCGAACTACAGCATTTCGAGGACTCGGAGTTCTACGACAAGTTGACGCGCGCACGGCGCGAGGCCTCGAGCCGTCCGCTGTCGCTCGTCATGCGCACCTTTGGGCTGGCACAAAACGGCATCTCGCTCGTGAGCTACGGGACGCTGCTCGTGCGCTTCTCGCCCTGGGCGGTCGCCGTGCTGCTGCTCGCAGGCCTGCCCGCATTCGTCGCCGAGGCCAAATTCTCGGGCGATGCGTTTCGATTGTTTCGCTGGCGCTCGCCCGAGACTCGCATGCAGACCTACCTTGAGACCGTGCTTGCGCGCGAGGACCATGCGAAGGAGGTGAAGCTCTTCGGTTTGGGCCCGCGCTTCCTGCAGCGCTATCGGGATATCTTCGGACGCCTCTACCGTGAGGATCGCGCGCTCACCATCCGGCGCGACGCCTGGGGCTTTGGCCTCGGGTTGATCGCAACGCTTGCGCTCTACGGCGCCTACGCCTGGATCGCTCTGTCCGCCGCGCGCGCGCTCATCTCGCTCGGCCAGATGACGATGTATCTGCTGCTCTTCCGCCAGGGCCAGTCCGCCGTATCGGCGAGTCTGTCGGCGGTCGGCGGCATGTACGAGGACAATCTGTACCTCTCGACGCTCTACGAGTACCTGGAAACTCCCGTGCCAGCGCCGGGAGGCGCGATTCAGCGCGGACCCGAGCCGCAGGACGGCGTGCGCTTCGAGAATGTGAGCTTCAGCTATCCCGATGCGGCTGAACCTGCGCTCGAGGATGTCACCTTGCATCTCCTTCCCGGGGAGAGCCTCGCGCTCGTCGGCGAGAACGGCTCCGGCAAGACCACGCTGATCAAGCTTTTGACGCGCCTCTACCCGCCGACGAGCGGGCGGATTCTCCTCGATGGACTCGACCTACGCGATTGGGATGAAGGCTCGCTGCGCCAGAGAATCGGCGTCATCTTTCAGGACTTCGCCCGCTACCAGATGCTGGTCGGGGAGAACGTGGGCGCCGGGGACGACCAGTACTTTGAGGACGAGGCGCGCTGGCGCGAGGCTGCGGACAAGGGCCAGGCCGCCGAGTTCATAAAAACCCTGCCGCAGGGATACCACACGCAGCTTGGCAAATGGTTCCGCGACGGGCGCGAGCTCTCGGGAGGGCAGTGGCAGAAAATCGCGCTGGCGCGCGCGTTCATGCGCACGCGGGCGGATGTGCTGGTGCTCGATGAGCCGACGGCGGCGATGGATGCGCAGGCGGAAGCGGATGTCTTCGAGCATTTTCGCAAGCTTGCGCTCGGGCGCATCACGATCCTGATCTCGCATCGCTTCTCCACCGTGCGCATGGCGGATCAGATCGCGGTGCTCGAGCACGGGCGCATCGTCGAGCGCGGCAGCCACGAGGAATTGATGGCCCTGAACGGCCGCTACGCGCACCTCTTCACCCTGCAGGCCAAAGCCTACCGCTAGGGCCGGCGTGGCTCGAGGAGTGCGACGGGAAAATTTGCCAGCGCGTGGCCTGCCAGCACCATGCGCCGGCCGTCGCGCACGTGCGACCCGAGCGCATGGCCGTCGAGCACATTGCGCAAGTCCGTACCCGCCCACGCACGGGGCAGCTCAATCTCCGTGTCGCCCCACACGCGCTCGCCGAGCGGCAGCTGCTCGCGCTCGCCCAGAAGCTGCGCATAGAGTCGCGGTATGATCATGAGCGCACATTCGCCTGCGACATGCCGCGCATACGCGCACAGGTGGCCGGCGCGCGTTCCCGTGACCTCCGCGGGCAGATACTCGCCGCTGTCAAAGAGCGCGGCGTGCGCTTTTCTGAACTGCAATGTTTTCCAAGTGACGTAGAGCTTCGCCCGGCCGTCGGCGAGATTCTCCAGGAGCGCGCGCGCGAACGCCGGTTCCGCCTCGCCGTGCGCCTCGAGGGCGGCGAGCATACGCGCGCGCTCTGCGTAGTCCACGGGGCGGCGGTTGTCCGGATCGACCAGCGAGAAGTCGAGCAGCTCATTGCCCTGGTAAATATCCGGCACGCCCGGGGAGGTCAGCTTGCACAGCGTCTGGGAAAGAGAATTCAGGATTCCAAAGCGCGCGATGCGCAGCTGGGCGGCCTTGAGCTCATGCAAGAATAAATTGCCGTCGCGCGGCTCAAGGAGCGCGTGCACGAACTGCGTCAGGGCGTCTTCATAATCCTTGCTGCGGTCGGACCAGCTCGTGCGGCTCTTCGCTTCGCGCGATGCCTTGATCATGTAGGCGGCGATGCGCTCGGTGTAGACGCGCAGTGCGGCCGCGCCCATCTTCTCGAGCGGCCAGCTGCCGAGGAGGATCTGATAGAGGAGATACTCCTGATTCGGGCCCGGTGCGGGCCGGCCTTCGATTTCGTGCTTGCGCAGGCGATTGATGCGCCGCCAGCGCACGAGCATCTGCCGCCACAGGCGCGGCATTTCCGAGAGCACGTCGATGCGCACGCGCGTGTCCTCGGAGCGCTTGGTGTCGTGTGTGGAGGTCGAGAGCATCTCGTGCGGCCAGTGCTGCTGGCGATACTTCGCGTCCGCATGAAAGGCGCGGACACTGACGCCAAATGTATCCGGGTCGCCGCCCACCTCGTTCAATGACACCAGCCGATGAAAGCGGTAGAGCGCCGTGTCTTCAACGCCCTTCGCGGTCACGGGCGCGGTCAGCTGCTGAAATTTCATGGCAAGGGCGCGCACGGGTTCGCGCTGAGCTTCGAGCGGCGTCTCCAAAAGCAGGGTGGCGCGCACGAATTCGTAGAGCTCGTAGTTGATCCCGGAGTCGCGGCCCTTCGCGCCCGCCACGGCCCAGTCGATGAAGCGTCGATCCTCCGCCGACACGGAGCCGGCGACATAGGTGCGGTACACCGGAAAGCACGCGATGACGTCGGTCAGCGCCTGCCTGAGGCTGCGGAACGTGAAATCGCGCGTGTTGCGATCCGCGCGCGCGATGCGCGCGAGCTGATTGGTGAGAACGGTGAGCTCGGAGGATAGCGCAGTGTCGAGCATCAGCCGCTTGGCGTCGTAGGCGATCTCCTTCCACTCCGTCAGCTCGCCGATGAAGGCATGGTAGGTGCGGTCGATTCGGCGCTTGGCTGCGCCGTCCACGAAGAGCCCGTTCACGGCATTGGTGAAGTTGTAGCCGGTCGTGCCGTGCACGGGCCATGTCGGCGGCAGGTGCTCGAATCCCGCGGTGATCTTTTCCACGACGAGATAGAGTGGCAACACGCCGTTCGTCGCGCCCGCGCTCCCGGTCACCTCGGCCGCGCGGCTCTGCAGGCGGCGGAAGTACTGCTCCGGATCGTAGAGGCCATCCGGATGATCGATGCGCAGGCCATCGAGCTTGCCCGTGCGCAATAGCTCAAGGGTGAGCCGGTGCGTCTGCTCGAACACCTTCTCGTTCTCCATGCGCAGGGCGGCGAGATCATTGACGTCGAAGAAGCGGCGATAGTTGATCTCGTCGGAGGCGACACGCCAGGAAGCGAGCCGATAGGCCTGCGCCTCGAGAAGCTCATGGAGCGCATCGGAGCTTGCGGCCGCGGCGCCATCGCCTCGCAGGGAGGCGATCGCCTGATCGATCGCCTGCGCGATGCTCGGCTGGGCGGTGCACATCGCCGCCAGGCGGCGCTTGTAGACTTCCTTGTCGCGATTGCGTTCGGCTGCCTGATCGGCCGAGGCGCCATTCCTCTCGGGCAGATGACCGAACCCCGCAATCAAGCTCTCGAATTCGGCACGGGTCTCCGGCGGCAGTGCGTCCGGCCGCATGAGCCGGCGCGCCGGTTCGAGAACGCGCGGGTAGCTCTTCGGATCGAGGGGGAAGCGGTGATCATGGTAGTAGATGGCAAATGCGCCGCCGTCGCGCTCGAAGCGCGGCTCAAGCTCGCGGCGCTCGAGCACCCGGCCATAGGACTCGCCGAGGACGGGAACCAGGAGCTTGCCGGCCAGCGCCGGGTTGGCAGGCTGCCAGTCGATGTCAAAGAAGGCGGCATAGAGCGAGGCCGGGCCGTTCTCGAGCACGTCCATCCACCAGGCATTGTCCGAACCCATGATGCCCACATGGTTGGGAACGACATCGAGGATCTGTCCCATGCCGTGAGCGCGCAGTTCGGCGACGAAGCGCTCGAAGTCCGCATCATCGGCGATCTCGGGGTTCAACGTGTTGTGATCAACGACGTCGTAGCCGTGCAGGCTTCCCGGGCGGGCACGGAAATAGGGCGAACAATAGACATGGCTTACGCCCAGGCGGGAAAGATACGGGATGAGTGCGGTGGCATGCCGCAGTGTGAATGCGCCGTTCAGCTGCAGGCGATAGGTCGCGCGCGGAATCATCGCCCGCGCACCCGCGGCGGCTCAGGTGCCGACACGTTCGCGCTCCAGGAGCCACGTGATGCTCCACGGCGCGAGCTCATGGTTCGATGCCGCGCCGCGAATTTCCGGATGCGTCGCGAAGATGACCTGCCCAGAGGCGCGGCTGACCATGGGTGCGGCCGCCGCTGCCAGGTTCGCCAACACCCGCAGGACCGCGCCGTCCGTGAGGCTCCAATCCACCGCGAAGGCGCCTTGGTCCTCGAGCATGCGGCAAGTGCCGCAACGGATGAGCGGAACGAGCGGCACAATGTCGCGCTGGCGGATTGCAAGCAGCCGCCGGTACTGCTCGAGCCAATGCGCGTGGCGCGCCTGGGATTGCCGGGTCCAATCCAGCTTTGCCTGCGCAAAGGTGGCCGCGGAGGCCGGGTCGGGTAGCTCACCGGCGGCGGCAAACTTGCCGAAGCGCGCGAATTCCTGGCGGCGCCCCTCCCGGATCTTCACGGTCAGCTCCGCGCTCATGTCGCAGAAGTAGGGGAAGGGTTCGGGCGCTCCCCATTCCTCGCCCATGAAGAGCATGGGTGGCGCGGGCGCAAGGAGCAGGAGCGCGCTCGCGGCGAGACGCGCCGCGTCGCTCGTGACGAGCGTAGCCAAGCGCTCGCCATGCGCGCGATTGCCGATCTGATCGTGGTTCTGCAGGAAGGCTACGAAGGCGGTCGGCGGCAGATGCGCGCTCGGCTCACCGCGCGCGTTGCCCTGATAGGGGGACATCTCTCCCTGNNGTGGTGCACATCGTCATTCCACTGCGCGTCGTGAGTCTCGCTCGCGCCCGGCGCGCCCAGGTGGTGCGCCTCGTTGGCGTTATTCTCGAGGACCAGGTAGATCGGCCGCACCCGTCCCGGTCCGGCGCGCAGGGCCGCCGCCATTTCCTTGATGATATGCCGCTCGCTGTCGTCGCTGATGGCGTGCACGGCGTCAAAGCGCAGTCCGTCGAAGTGATACTCCTCGAGCCAATAGAGCGCGTTGTGGATGAAGAAATCGCGCACCGTTTTGCTGCCGGGTCCGTCGAAATTGATCGCGTCTCCCCAGGGCGTGCGATGGCGGTCGGTGAAGAATCCCGGCGCGTAGCGGTGCAGATAGTTGCCTTCCGGGCCGAAATGGTTGTAGACGACGTCGAGCATCACGGCGAGTCCGCGGCCATGCGCGGCGGCAATGAGCGACTTCAGCTCCTCAGGAGTGCCGTAGGCCGCATCGGGGGCGTAGGGCAGCACGCCGTCATAGCCCCAGCCGCGCGCGCCCGGAAAGTCCGCGATCGGCATGAGTTCAATGACCGTGATCCCAAGCGCGGCGAGATAGTCGAGCCGCCGCTCAACCCCGGCAAAGCTGCCTTCGGGAGTGAAGGCGCCGACGTGCAGCTCATAGATGACCGCTTCATGCCAGGGCCGGCCGCGCCAGGCGCCGTCCGGCCAGGCGAAGGCGCATGGATCCACCACGGCGCTCGGGCCTTGCGCATCCTCGGGGTTGAAGCGCGACGCAGGGTCTGCGACCTCAAGGTCGCCATCGATACGCAGGCGGTAGAGGCTGCCCGCCTGCGCCTCGCGGCTGATGACTTGAAACCAGCCGCCCGGCAGCGCCTCCATGGCAAGCGCGCGCTCTGCGCCGCCCACGTTCAGCATGACGTCCATCCGGCGTGCGGCGGGCGCCCATACTCGAAAGCGCACCCCGTCAGCCGTCAGCTGCGCGCCGAAGGGCATGGGATGGCTGCGGCACAGAGCGCTAGTCACGCGCGCCCTCGACCAAGAGCGCAATCGAGCGTCCCTGCAACGCATACGCGGAGCCGCTCTCGTGGCGTGTGTCTGCAAAGGGATCCTGCGTGAGCGAAGTGTCGAGCACCGCGCTCCACGCGCCCTCTGCCGTCAGCTGCGGCAGCGCGAAGGCGATGGGTTCGTGATGCGCGTTGAAGAGCGCCAGAAAATTCCTGTCTTTGACATTTTGCCCGCGCCGGTCGATGCGCCGGATCGCGGTGCCGGCAAGGTACACGCCCAGACAGCGCGCGAAGCCCTGCTTCCATTCCGTCTCGGTCATCTCGGCGCCGTTGGGCGCGAACCACATGACCTCCTTGTCATCGTCCGTCACCGTGCTCTGGTCCTGCAGGAAGCGCCGGCGGCTGAATACGGGATGCTCGCGGCGCAGCTTGATGATCCGCGCCACAAAGAAGTAGAGCAGTTCCTCTTTCTTGCCGAGATCCCAGTTGATCCAGGAGATCTCGTTGTCCTGGCAGTAGGCGTTGTTGTTGCCGTTTTGCGTATGGCCGATCTCATCGCCTGCGAGCAGCATCGGTACGCCCTGCGAGAGCAGCAGCGACACCATGAGGTTTCTCTTCTGCCGCTCGCGCAGCGCATTCACCGCCGGATCATCGCTCGGCCCCTCGACGCCGCAGTTCCACGCAAGGTTGTTGTCGTTGCCGTCGCGATTATCCTCGCCGTTCGCCTCGTTGTGCTTCTGGTTGTAGCTCACGAGGTCGTGCAGCGTGAAGCCGTCGTGCGCGGTGATGAAGTTGATGCTGGCATGCGGCTTTCTGCCGCTCGCCTCATACAGATCGCTCGACCCCATGAAGCGCTGCGCGAAGTCGCCGATGAGGCCGCCGTCGCCCTTCCAATAGGCGCGCATGGTGTCGCGGTATTTGTCGTTCCACTCATTCCAGCCGGCGGGAAAATTCCCGACCTGATAGCCGCCGGCGCCCACGTCCCACGGCTCGGCGATGAGCTTCACCTGCGAGAGCACCGGATCCTGGCCGATGGTGTCGAAGAATGATCCCAGCCTATCGACTTCGAAGAGCTCGCGCGCGAGCGCCGAGGCCAGATCGAAGCGGAAGCCGTCGAC
>PLIX01000060.1 GCA_003140135.1 Gammaproteobacteria bacterium | reverse complement strand
GCACAAACTCGGACTGCATCACGGCAGCATCTGACGCGGGAACAATGTGAGTTCGCTGCCATTGTGTAGGCGTGCACTCTTCGTTCTTACCAACATTCAATGTGAAGGACCCGGTGAGGCGTTCCTTGTCGCTTATGTACGCTGTGACGCATTTGCGGACGCCAATGTGCGTCAGCGAACTGATCAAGCAGCGCACTTCATCTATCTTGCGCGGGGGCCATGCGCCCTCCCGCGGTATATGTTCTTCGCGGCCGAGTTTTTACCCAGCTCGGATAATCAATTTGCTTCATACAGAGGACCACCATGACACTGAAAGCTTTAGCGGCCGCAACCGGCCTTGCGATACTCGCGCTGGTCGCCAGCGCCGCTTCCTCCGCCCATAGCAAGGCGCAACTGGATGCCAGCGCTGATAGGGCGTTGCACCACTTCTTCAATCTGAACCCGGCGAACCGGGACCTCGCCAAGAAGGCGGCGGGCATCCTGATCTTTTCGCACGTATCCAAGGGCGGCGCCGGCGTCGCTGGCGAGTACGGGCAGGGCGTCCTGCGAGTCAATCGCGCGACCGCCGGCTATTACAGCATTGCTGCGGCGTCGGTCGGCCTCACGCTCGGCTTTGCCAAGCGTAGCGAGATCGTCATGTTCATGACGCAAGACTCACTCGACAAATTCATGGCGAGCAAGGGCTGGTCAATCGGTGCGGACGCGGCGGTGGTCCTGGTATCGCAGAGTGCCGGAGGCGCGTACGACACGGAGACGATCGGCAAGCCAATCCTGGGTTTTGTCTTTGGCGCCAAGGGCCTGCTGGGAGATGTATCTCTTGAAGGCTCGAAAATCACGCAGATCAAGACCGACGACTGACATTCACCCGCTGGTGCGTGCCACGCAGGCACGCACCATGCGGTTCGGGAGAACGGCAGCTACCCGAATGGCTTCTCTTTGGCCTCGGGACCTGAAGCTGTAACGATTACCAGCAGCACCGCGACGCAGGCGATAAAAATGGACATCGTTTGCGCGTAGTTCCTGTCGTTCGCCTCCGCCCATCGAGATAAGAGTGTCGGCGTAAGCGCCGAGATGAAATTGCCCGTCTGGTAGACGAGGCCCGGCAACATGGCGCGCACGGCGTTTGGCGAGAGCTCATTCAAATGCACCGGTACGATGCCCCACGCTCCCTGCACCATGAACTGCATGAGGAATGCGCCGAGCGCCAACGTCGCTACGGTGCTGGCGTAGGCCCACGGATAGATCATGAGCAGTGACAGGAGCACTGCGATCACGATGCCTTTGCGGCGCCCGATGCGCGACGACAGCGTGCCAAAGAACAAGCTACCGGCCACTGCGCCGCACGCCATGATCGTGGTGACGATACCCGTTTGATGCGCATTCAGCCCGCGCTGCACTTTCAGAAACGTCGGAAAGACATCCTGCGAGCCGTGGCTGAAGCAATTGAACAGTGTCATGAGTAGGACGAGATACAAGGCGCGACCCCAAAAGCCCCGCATGGCCGCGAGCACCCTGCGTTCTTGCGGCGGCGCGCGCCGCGCATTTTCCCAGACGGTTGATTCGGGCACTTTGGCGCGAACATAGATCACGAGCAGTGCCGGCAACGCTCCGACCATAAAGAGCCCGCGCCAGCCGATCTGATCAAAGAACAAGCCAAACACCAAGCCGGCGAGGAGCCCCCCGACGGCGTAGCCTTCCTGCAGCAGGCCTGAGACGACTCCGCGCGCCTTGGCCGGAATCGACTCCAGCGCGAGCGAAGCGCCGATGCCCCATTCGCCGCCCATGGCAAACCCGAACAAGAAGCGCAGGAAGATGAGGGTGGCAAGGTTCGGTGAAAATGCGGTGGCAAATTCAAAAGCGCTGAAGAGCACAATGTCGAGCATGAGAATCGGCCGTCTGCCGAAGCGTTCGGCGAGCCGCCCGAAGAGGAATGCGCCCAGAGGTCGTGCCGCCAGAGTGAACGTCACGGCCACGAACACCTGCTCGCGTCCGACTTTGAAGTCGGTTGCGATTGCGCTAACGGCAAAGGTCAGGAGAAAGAAATCGAACGCATCCAGAGTCCAGCCGAGAAAGCTTGCCAAAACAGTGTGACGCTGCTGATGGTTGAGCTCGCGCAGTTCTGACAAGAAGGCCATGGAGGAACCCCGTGAAGAAACATTACGCGCAGATTAAGCGGCGGCCTGGCGCGCCGCCAGGCGATAGGCCACTGTGTAATTCGTATAATAAATCAAGCGGTTAGTCGCGCTTTTGTAGTGGCTCCGACACGTCCCTGATGCTAAAGTGCTCATAGTCGTGCGCAAGCTGCCGGTGTGCGTAGTGTACATCGGCGGCATTTGTTGGCGTATGACGTACGGGCGCTGCTGCTGCGTCTTTTGGGCTTGCGCCGATTGAGCCGCCGGCCGTCAACGGATCCATTGGGCGGGGCGTTCGTTGCAGTAGGACCAATTCACACAACCGGAGCTTTGGAACATGCGTGTACGAACGGGATTACTGAGCTTGCTTTTGTTAGCCGCGGCCACTATCGCGGCTCCTGCCACGAGCTACGGCGCGGTTGTCGTCGATATCGACGTTGCGCCGCCGCCATTGCAGGTCGAAGTCGTGCCACCTGTGCGTGTCGGATACGCCTGGGCGCCCGGATATTGGAACTGGGACGGTGGCCGGCACGTCTGGGTCGGCGGACGCTGGCTGCACGAGCGTCCCGGTTACCACTGGGTTGGCGAGACGTGGGTGCAGCGCGGTCCGCACTGGCACTTCCAGAGAGGTCATTGGGCGCGCTAAGCGACTAACACGCACGCAGATGCCGGCCGAGGTTCACGTCCCGGCCGGCATCTCGTGTGCGGGTCTGGCGTGAATTGAGTGGCTGCGGCGTTAACCGCCAACTGCGCGGGCGGCGTGCATCATTGCGGCAGCCCTCTACAACTACCGCGGCCGTCTGGCTGCAGGTATCCGCGAACCTCTCGCGGCGCGGCCGCAAGCAGCGCCGCACAAGACGCTTTTTAAAAATGGTCGATTCCCAACGCCCCTTAACGGTCAGTCGCTCGAACTTTGGGATTCGCTCACCGCAGTTTCGCGCCAGGCGCGTGCGTGTCCTGGTAGCCGCCCTGTGGAGCGCCAGCTCCTGGGCCGCCGTGGCCGCGACGCACGATATCGTGATTCGCAACGCGCAGATCTTTGATGGCTCCGGCCACCCGCCTTTTGCGGGTGATGTGGCCATCGACGGCGACCGCATCTCGTACGTGGGACCCCGCGCCAACCTGCACGCGCGCACGGAAATCGACGCCAAAGGGCAGGCGGTCGCCCCCGGGTTCATCAATATGCTGGCTCATCCCGAAGAGTCGCTGCTGGCCGACGGCCGCGCGCTCAGCGATCTGCGTCAGGGCGTGACGCTGGAGGTGATGGGCGAGGACTCAATGGGTCCGCTCACGCCGACGATGAAGGCGCGGATGCGCGAGCGTCAGGCGGACATTCACTATGACGTCAACTGGACGACGCTCGGCGAATATTTGCAGCAGCTTGAGGCGCGCGGCATCGCTCCCAATGTCGCCTCCTTTGTGGGTGCAGGCACGGTGCGCGTCAATGTCCTCGGCGAGCGGGATGTTCAGCCCACGCCCGCCGAGCTCATCCAGATGCGCACGCTCGTGCGCCAGGCGATGGAGGAAGGCGCCCTCGGAGTGACGACCGCGCTGATCTACAGTCCGAACGGCTACGCCAAGACACCTGAGCTCATGGCCCTTGCGAGCGAGTCCGCGCGCTGCGGCGGCATCTATATCGCCCATATGCGCAGCGAGGGCACGACTTTGCTTGAAGCGGCGCAAGAGACGATTGATATCGCGCGCGCATCGGGTGCGCCGGCGGAGATCTATCACTTGAAGGCCGCCGGACAGGCAAACTGGGGAAAGCTCGGTGCGCTGATCTCCATGGTTGATGCCGCGCGAGCATCCGGCACGCGCATCACGGCGGATATGTATACCTATACGGCGGGCGCGACGGGCCTTGACGCGGCCATGCCCCCGTGGGTACAGGACGGCGGCCTTGAAGCGTGGATCTCGCATCTTAAGGATCCGGCGGTGCGCGCGCGGGTGATCGCCGACATGCGCGACCCGCATCCCAAGTGGGAGAATTTGTATGGCAGCGCAGGAGCTGGCGGCACGCTCCTCCTCGCGTTCAAGAATCCGGCCCTCAAGCCTTTGACCGGCAAGACGCTCGCCGAGGTGGCGCGCGTGCGCGGGGTGAGTCCCGAGGATGCGGCGATTGATCTGGTCATCGAGGACGGCACACGCGTCGGCGTCGCCTATTTCCTCATGTCCGAAGACAATGTTCGCCGCCAGACTGCGCTGCCGTGGATCAGCTTCGGCTCCGATGAGGCGGCGCCCGCGCCTGAGGGCGTATTCTTGAAGGCCAATCCGCACCCGCGGGCCTATGGCAATTTCGCCCGGCTGCTCGCCAAATACGTGCGCGACGAGCATGCGCTGGGGCTGCCGGAAGCCATTCGCAAGCTCAGTGCTCAGCCGGCGCTCAATCTGTCACTGGCCGATCGCGGCATGCTCAAGGCCGGTTACTTTGCCGACATCGTGATATTTGATCCCAAGACGATTCAGGACCACGCGACCTACGCGCAGCCGCATCAGTTAGCAACCGGCGTGAGTTACGTCCTCGTGAACGGACGGATCGCACTCAAGGACGGGATGGCCACGGGGGCGCCCACGGGGCGCTTTGTGCGCGGGCGCGCCTGGAGCGGATTGACAGGCGGTGGCTGCCGGGCGAAGAGCAGCGACTGGACGTGGAGCGGCTAATCGACCATTCGACTGGGGGCTGGCACTGCCGCTGCAGATTCCGCCTGCTGTGAGAGTGAAACGCGGATAGCCGCGAGCGCGCGCTGCTGCTGCCCGGCCGCGTCAAAGTTCTCAGGATGCAGCCATGTTTCGAAGGCGCTGCGGATCCGCGGCCACTCCGCATCGGTGATCGAGAACCATGCCGTGTCCCGGCTGCGGCGCTTGTAGACGATCGCGTTGCGAAAGATTCCCTCGAAGTTAAAGCCATAGCGTTTCGCGGCCGCGCAGGATGGGGCATTCAGGCTGTCGCACTTCCACTCATAGCGCCGGTAGCCGAGCTCATCGAAGATGTAGCGCATCATGAGATACATCGCTTCGCTGCTCGCGCGGGTTTTTTTGAGCCGCGAGGAGAAGGTGATGCACCCGACTTCAATGACGCCGTGAACGGGCTCGATGCGCATGAGCGCTGCGGTGCCAACGGCAAGCCCACTCGATAGATCGACAATGGCGTAGTGCAGGGGATCGCTGCTCGCTGCGATCCTTGCAAGGTACTCACGAAATGATGCCGCGCCGACCGGCCGCTCCTGCGCGAGATAGGTCCAGTCGCGGCCGTCGGGCGCCTGCATGTAGGCATCAAAGAGCGCGGCTGCGTCACGCTCGACGTTGATTGGAGCGACGCGACAGTAGCGGCCGGTGAGCGCAATGCGCTTCGGGCGATTTCGTTCAACCCAGTCCTTGACGGGCGGGCCGATCGGTTGCCCGTAGGCGCTCAGGTGCTCGCTCACGGGCGCGCATGCGCTGCGACGATCGCCTGCCAATTGAGGAGCGCATTCCAGAGCATGCGTTGATCACCGCGATTCAGATCGCGGTGCAGTGGATTGAAGTTAAAAGTGACGATATGGCCTTGACCCACGACGGTATCGAGAATTGCAGGGCGCCCGATCAAACTGGCTTCTCCCCAGACCTGACCGCTGACCAGAAACGGGGCACCGTCGCTGTCGCCCCATTCGAGCACGACGCTGCTGGTATCAAAAGGCCCGTCGAGGCAGGTCGTGCAATAGGCCATGCGCAGCCAGCGGCGTGGCACAGAGTACAGCGGGAAGTTCTGGCGGAAAACGTGCGTATGAGCCGTATAGCCGTAGGCGATCGGATGATCGGGCCGTGCAAAGGTGACGCGCAGATGCGCGCCCGGCGTGCGCGCGACCGACTCCTGGGCAGCGGCGGCGGAAGCTACGCCGCCGCCTTGTGAGCTGCGCGGCGGACCGCCGGAGTCGCGACGTACGCCGCGGATGAGGCCGCCCTCGATCGGCAGCATGGAAGCACTGCCGAGCGTCACGAGCAGACCGCCGCGCTCGACGAAGTGTTGGATCTGCGCAAGCCCTTCCCAGCCGATGCCGCCGGTGATGTCGTCGGATTCGGCGGGCGTGCCGTGACTCGGGGTTTGCGCAGTCTTCTTGAAGGGCATCGGGCCCCAGGCCTTGGGAATTCCCTGGATCTGCTCGGCAAGCTCTAGATCCACGTGCCCGTAGAGCAGGACGTCAATCTTGTCCTGCAGATTGCCCGCTCGAATGTCCTCATCGCGCAGGTAGACGTACGGGACTTTGCGCTGATCGAGCGAGTAGCGCACCCAGCCGATGGAGTCGGTGTCCGCCCACGGCACCCAGATTCCCAGGCGCGGCGCCTTCGCGGTGTGACGCGGCACCTTGGGCGCGGAATCTGCTGCGGTGAATTCAAGACCCAGATTCGCGGCGCAATCGCGCAGCATGTCGGCCAGGCCCGTCTGTGTGGGGATGATCCAGGATCCGGCCGGATAGTCGACGCTCCTCAGGGAAAACGGGCGCTCGGCGATTTCGATGTTGAATTGCGCCAGACGATAGCGCGCTTCGAGCAGGCCTTCCTGACCGGTGTCCCGCAAAAGGTAATATCCGCCGCTGCCGATCACCCGGCCGCTCGCATGGGGCGCCTCGGTCAGATTGACGAGATCGCTCGAGCGCACCGCAGGATCGGCGCTGGCGAGCGCCTGCAGATGATAGTGAGCCGGCAGTTCCCAGGACACATCATCGTACGGCTCGCCGCCATCCTTGGGATATTGCTGCGGAGTGAGAAGATCGACGGCGTAGTTGCGATAGGGCTGGTCAAGGCGCACGACATAGGTTCCGGCGGGATACACACCTTCTTTGAGCTTGAGGGCTGTGCGTGCCCGGCTGACTTCGATGTGCTGCGACAGCAGTCGGCCGACGAGTTGCGCGACCCGGGTCGGATCTCCCTGGTCTTGGGGAATGATAAAGGCGTACGGCGGCGATTCGACGCCCTTGCGCCAGGAGTGATAGCCCTTCTCGTAGAAGTTGCGCAGCAGGGCGTGAGAATTCTCGGCGGTGTAGTCAAGAGCGGCGAGCGCCGCGGTCTCGTTGTAGTTGACATTGTCGCGTGCTGACCAGCGGAAGCTCGCGGCCGGCGGCGGCAGCACCCGGTACCATTGCCGGGTGACGTCGTCGGGGTCGAGGGTGCGNNGATACCATTGCCGAGTGACGTCGTCGGGATCAAGGGTGCGCGTCATGGTTTCGGCGCTGCCGTTGCCAAAGGTCTCATAGCCGCGGCCGATCGCGTTGTGATTCATGGCGACCGAATCAAGGTACAGATGAGCAAAGGCCTCGCCGAAGTTCCACGTCGAAACGCCGGGCATGCCAAAAGCGGTGAGCGTCTCGACTTCATGGAAGCTTAAGGCCAGGAACTCGGTGTAGGTGATGGGATCAATGTTGGGGTTATAGGGACCGGTGCCGTTCCATGTCATCAGCAGCGGCACCGCCTCGTGCAGGTCGTGCACGATCGTCGGGTGCCACTCGTGGAACATGCGGTGGACTGCTTTGGTGGTTTCGTGAGTTTGCTGATGCGTGTCCCGATTGATATCGACGAAGGCGTATTTGGACCAATAGGGAGGCGACTGACGCGGCAGTGTCGCGAAATCTGTCTTGCCCTTGATAAAGCGGTAGAACCATTCGACCTGCTTATCGCGTCCGTCCGGATTGGACACGGGATTGATGAGCACAACGAGGTTTTGGCGAATGCGCTGGATCATCGGTTGCTCGGAAGCCGCCAGACGATAGGCAAGCTCGAGGACTGACTCGGTGGAACCGGTTTCGTCGGAGTGGAGCGCGGCGTTGAAATAGTAGATGACGCGCGAGCTGGCGATCAGGCGATCGGCAGCGGCCGAATCGGTCTTGCGAGGGTCGGCGAGAGCGGCCGTTGCCGCTTTCAGGCTTTCAAGTTGCGCAATCCCCGCTTCGTCGGCGATCGCGAGCATCACGATGTCGCGGCCTTCTTCGGAACGTCCGATGGTGAACATCCGCACTCGCGGCGAAGCGGCGGCCAGCGCACGGCAGTACGCATAGGCTTTGGCGGAATCAACGAGCTCGCCCGGTGCGCCGGGGATGCGACCGAAAAAAGCGCGCGGTGAAGGTACGCTCGCGGAGGCGGGCAGGTACGAAACCCAGGGAGAACTGAAACGCGGCTCGGTTGTGGCTTGGGCTATTTCCTCCGCAGACCCCGGCTCCGCGGTGTCTGGAGCGATAGGCGATTGAGCAAGGGCGCTGGTCGATAACAGAATTAAGGATAGAACGAGCGGGCGCAACTGAATCACAATGTACCTCGGGGTTGACCCCGCGCACGAGCGTGCCGCGCGGTGCGAGGCGAGTGTACTAGCGAGCGGGAAGGTCGGCAAAAGCCGGCCGACGAGAGCCGCAAGTCAAGAGCGCACTCTCGAGCATTCCTCGCGCGGACCCGTGAGGATAGCTGGGATGAGCTCCCGCGTGACGAGGCAGCAATCGTGTCGGGGAGGGATCCCTTCTAACCTGGATACTTGGTAAAAATTGCCGCTACGGCCGCCTTGATCTTGTTATCTGCCGCCGTCCCCGTCAGGCCCACGACGCTCTGATCCACAGATGCATGCCACAGGGGTTGCCGGCTCTTCGCGTCATATAAATCCACGGCGACGATACCCTCGCGGTAAGCGTAGGGGCCATCCCATCCCCAACCGCCGTAGTACCCGCCGCGCCAGCCCCATCCCCAGCCCCAGCCCCAGCCATAGGGAT
>PLIX01000069.1 GCA_003140135.1 Gammaproteobacteria bacterium | reverse complement strand
GTGACACCGATGACGGATCCGGGCTCCACCACATGGTTTTCGAGGTGGTGGACAACTCGATCGACGAGTCTCTCGCGGGTCACTGCGATCAGATTGTGGTCACCATTCACGCGGATGAGTCCGTCACGGTTTCGGACAACGGGCGAGGGATTCCGGTCGATATTCACCCGGAGGAAGGGGTTTCCGCCGCCGAAGTCATCATGACCGTGCTGCATGCGGGAGGTAAGTTCGACGACAGCTCGTACAAGGTCTCGGGCGGCTTGCATGGCGTGGGTGTATCAGTGGTCAACGCCTTGTCGGCGTACCTGCAGCTGTCCATCAGCCGCGACGGGAAGCTGCATCGCCAGGAATATCAGCTTGGGGTGCCGGTCGCGCCTCTCGCGGTCGTCGGAGATGCTTCCGAGCGCGGAACCATCATTCGCTTTCGCCCTAGCGCCCAGATCTTCACGCACATCCAGTTCAACTACGACGTGCTCGCGAAGCGTCTGCGCGAGCTGTCATTCCTGAACTCCGGCGTGCGGATCGAGCTCATCGACGAGCGCGAGAACAAGTCCGACGTGTTTGAGCACGCCGGCGGCCTGCAGGCCTTCGTCAAATATCTGAATCGCGCGCGCACGCCGATTCACGACTCCGTGTGCGGCTTCAAGACGCAGGAAGGCAGCGTCAACGTGGAAGTGGCGATGCAGTGGAACGACTCCTATCAGGAGAGCATGTTCTGCTACACGAACAACATTCCGCAGAAGGACGGCGGGACCCATTTGGCTGGGTTTCGCAGTGCATTGACGCGCACTTTGAACGACTACATCGAAAAGGAGATGTCTACCAAGCGCGAGAAGATTCCGACCACCGGCGATGACGCGCGCGAGGGATTGACGGCCATCCTCTCCGTGAAGCTTCCGGATCCCAAGTTCTCCTCGCAGACGAAGGACAAGCTCGTTTCATCGGAGATCAAAGGCATTGTTGAGACGGCGGTGAGCGCCAAACTGCAGGATTTCCTGCTCGAGCATCCCGCGGATGCCCGCGCGATCGTAGCTAAGATTATTGAGGCAGCGCGCGCGCGCGAAGCCGCGCGCAAGGCGCGCGACATGACGCGGCGCAAAGGCGCGCTCGACATCGCAGGCCTGCCCGGGAAGCTCGCCGATTGTCAGGAGAAGGATCCGGCGCTGTCGGAGATTTTCATTGTTGAGGGCGATTCAGCAGGCGGTTCAGCCAAGCAGGGCAGGGATCGGCGCACGCAGGCGATTTTGCCTTTGAAGGGCAAGATCCTGAATGTTGAGAAGGCGCGCTTCGACAAGATGCTCTCATCGGCGGAGGTGGGCACGCTCATCACGGCCCTCGGCTGTGGTATCGGGCGCGATGAGTTTGATATCGAAAAACTGCGCTATCACCGCATCATTATCATGAGCGTGGATGCGCAGGAGCACGTATTTGTGCGCCGTGGAGACGGCGTGCGGATGACCACTATAGGCGGATTCATCGATGCGGCGCTCGCAGGAGTGGAGGCTGATGCAGAAGGCGTCACGCGCCGCGTGCGGGATCCATCATTAGGCGAGGTCCTTTGTTTCGGACTGGACGATCATCGCGTTCGGTTCCGACCGATTAAAGGCGTCATCCGCCACCCGCTCGACGAGGTTCTGTATGAGGTAAAGACCGCCTACGGGCGGTCGATTCGAGTGACCGCGAGCCACAGCATTTACGTTCACGAAAACGGCGAGGTTTGCCTTAAAAGGGGCGACGATTTGCGCGTCGGCAATCGAGTGGTGGCGCCGAAATCGCTGCAGCTCCCGCAGAACGCGCCCAAACGCATCGATCTCTTGCGAGAGTTGCACGCTGCGCGCGATGCACGAGAGCAGATCTGGGTTCGAGGCCCCGCTGTTGAGGAATGGTACCGAAGCCGCATTTTGGCGGAATACGCCGACAAACCCGAACAATCCGCACCGCGAGTTGAATTTCCCCCAGAGGTCCGACAGGAACTTACTGCCCTGCGTCGCGCCAGCGGAATTTCAAATGTAGAGCTGTGCCGAAGGATTGGCATAAAACAGCCGGTGACGTTTTACGCTTGGGAAAAAGGGACATCCCGGCCGACGTTACCCAACTGCGAATCGTACCTGGCGGTCATCGGGGCAAATGCGGCAACCGTGATGCCCCGGGTGACGGTGGGACCGAGTCGGCCCGAGCGTATATGGGAGGAACAGTATCGCGGCTCGCCAGCCAATCGTGTTCGTCCCTACGTGTGCCTCTCAGCGCTCGAAGCAGAGGATCTGGAGTGGTTTGAAGGCCGCGAAGATTTGGAGTTGACGCCGGAGCATTATGCCAACAAGGGAATACCTCGGTTCGTAAATGTCACGTCAGAACTCATGACGTTGCTGGGATTCTATTTGGCTGAAGGTTCATGCTCGGATCGCAATGGAGTTCGGCTGAGCATCGGCAAAAGTAATGTGCGTTTCCTCGATGAAATGGCCGAGGCATTCACACAGGTATTCGGGCTGTCTCCGAAGAATTACGAGATCAATCGGGGCGCTGGCGAACTTAAGCTCGTAAATCGCACTGCGGCACTTGCGTGGCAGCACGTCTTTGGCTTCCACGAAGTGGACTCAATCACCAAACGAATTCCCGATTTGGTGTTCAACGTCTCCGAGTCCATGAGACTCGCATTCATACGCGGCTATTTTCTGGGCGACGGCACCATCGGTGCATCCCAAATCGCTTTTGCAACGTCGTCTTACGACATCGCAAGCGGCATTTCGTATTGCCTAAGCTCTCTTGGGGTCGTAGCGTCGTTGACCAAGAGCAAACCTGACGGAGTTGTGCGAGAGATCCGCGGCGCGCCCTGTGAAACGAAACATCCGCACTGGGTAATCTCCGTGAGCGCCAAGGACGACCTAAGAAGGTTGATGGTGGTCTGGCGCGATCACGCGTCTGCACCGCGGCTTGAGAATTTCGTCAATTCCAACGAGCCTGCAAACATCAAGAATCGCGCGTTTCAGTGCCTCGACGGCGATCTCATGGCACTGCCCATCGTATCGATAACTCCGGTCGAAGCCTCGAACGGGAACGTCTACGATTTTTCAGTTTGGGGCGATGAGAATTTCATCTGCGGATTCGGTGGGATAGCAGCGAAAAATACCGATGCGGACGTTGATGGTAGCCACATACGCACACTGTTGTTGACGTTCTTCTACCGCCAAATGCAGCAGCTCATCGACCGCGGCCATATTTATATCGCACAGCCGCCGCTCTACAAGGTAAAACGCGGCAAGCAGGAGCACTACGTCAAGGACGATATTGAGCTTGATGCCGTGCTGCTCAATACGGCGCTTGAAAATGCCGCTCTGCACGTCAATTCAAGCGCTCCGGCCATTCTCGGGACTGCTCTTGAACTTCTGGCGCGCAAGTACGTCGAGGTGCAAGCGATCATCAAACGCTGGTCGCGGCGCTACGATGACCGCCTGCTCGAACAGCTCATTTACATGCCTGAAGTGACCACTGCTAATTTCGACCGGCGCGACTGGCTGCGCGATTGGGCACAGGAGCTGCACAATCGCCTGAATGCACTCCACGATGGGACGCGCACTTTTCGGGTCGAGCTGCGCAGTGCGGCCGACGCGCATGCCTCACGGATCATCGTCCACAAAACCGAGCACGGCACGCCGAGTGATAAATATCTGCCGCGGGAGTTTTTCGAGTCCGCGGAATATCAGCACATCGCTGATCTGGCGCGCACCTTGGCCGGCTTGATCGGCGAAGGCGCCTACGTGACGCGCGGGGAGGACCGCCACGATATCGGCGGTTTCAAAGAGGGCATGGCCTGGCTCTTCGAACAGGCGAAGAAGGGTCAGAGCATCCAGCGCTACAAGGGCCTGGGNNGAAGCCGAAGAGGCCGAGAACGCGGCGAAGAAAACCGTGAAAGCGGCGCCCAGGAAAAGGCCGGCTGAGCCCGAAGTGGTCGAGAAAGCTACGGCCCGCGACCTGTATGACTACGTGCTCGCGCAGGGCCGCAAGGAATACATCGTGCAGCGCTACAAGGGCCTGGGTGAGATGAATCCCGAGCAGCTGTGGGACACGACGATCAATCCTGAAACCCGGCGCCTGATGCAGGTGAGGATCGAGGACGCACTCGCGGCGGATGACATCTTTACCACCTTGATGGGCGATCAGGTCGAACCGCGCCGGGAGTTCATAGAGAAGCATGCGTTGACGGTCACCAATCTCGACATCTAGTACGGTGTTGCGTCAGATGAGTGATTATTGATTCGTTTGTGAATCAATAGGCCCATAAGCTAAGCGACTTAGCCCAAATACCGATCAATCGATCGAGTGTACGGCGGCTGAGGCGTCGCGCGGTAAATGTAACTTTTTGGCGTTGGGCCGTTAATCATTGCCAAGTTGCTCTGAAAAGGCCCTCCCATGGAGCTGCATCTGCGGAGTGGGAATCCGCGCGCCGCGGGCACCGCGGCGCTCTTAACGGCTATCAGTCTGCTTTGCGGATGTGGTGGTGGTGGAGGCGGCGCAGGTAGTGGTGAGGGGACTCAAGCGCAGAATCCCCAGGCGCCTCCTTCGAGCTCGAACTCATCGCTGCCACCAGCGGTTGTCCAGGCGCAAGAGAACAAAACCGCGGTCAGTGCGAGCCTCGTCACCGCAGACAATCGGGTGGGACCTCCGGCACGGTCGGTATTACGGCAGCGCCGACGTCGCAGTTCCAAATGACGATGGACCACCCGTTCTTCTACGCTATTCGCGATGATGATACCGGGGCGCTGCTCTTCATCGGCACGGTGGTCGTGCCAGGCCAATAAGCTGTCCGGAAAGTTGGGGTCGCGTACGGCGCATCGGCAGCGCGTTCTCCGCCGTCACTGCACGCTCTCCCAGCTGCGGATTTTGTCCTCGATCCAGGACTGCGCGGCATCGTTGATTTCACGCACCTCGAGCTCTGCCGCACGGATGGGCGGCCCGATGGCCACACGTATGGTGCCGGACTTCTTCATGAGCCCGCGCCGCGGCCAGTAATCGCCCGAGTCATGGGCTACGGGCACGATCATCTTTCCGGTTTCGCGGGCGAGGAGTGCGCCGCTGCCGCCGTACTTGCGCGTCTGGCCGCGGGGCATGCGCGTGCCCTCCGGAAAGATGATGATCCATGAGCCTTCGGCGAGCCGTGCCCGGCCCTGCTCGATGACCTGCGCGACGGCCGAGCTGCCGGACTTGCGGTCGATGGCAATCGCATGCAGCTGCCGGATGCCCCAGCCGACAAACGGGATCCAGGTGAGCTCGCGCTTCAACACCCACACCTGGCGCGGAAAGATGACGGCCATCGCGATCGTTTCCCAGGAGGAGGAATGTTTCCACAGGGCGACGTGATTGCCGGGTGGCATGTTCTCCCACCCCTCGACGCGGTAATCGAGGTGGCAAGTCCCTTTCAGCGCAGCCAGCAGTACGGTTCCCCAGAAACGCGCGAGGGCAAAGCGCAGTCGGAAAGGCAGGAAGAGGCAGGCGACGCAGAAAAAGATCGCGTAGAAGAAAGTCCAGAAAAACAAGAACACCGTGAAGACGAAAGAGCCGATGAGCTGCATGCGAACGTTCAGCCCGGCAATCGTGACAGGTCCGCGACCCCGGCAAAGAGTCCCCGCAGCTCCTCGAGCAACGCCAGTCGATTTGCCCGCAGCTTCTCGTCGGGGTCCATCACCATGACCTCGTCGAAAAATGTATCAACCGCACTGCGCAGCTGCGCGAGATGCCCAAGCGAGGCGGTGTATTCGCGCTGCGCGGCCGTGCTGGATACGGCGCTCGCGAGCGCCCGCATCGCATCGAAGAGGCGCACTTCGGCGGGCGCCTTCAGGACGGCCTCGTCGACGGGCGCGCGCGGCGCCCCGTCCGCCTTGCGCAGGATGTTGGCGATGCGCTTGTTGGCGGCGGTAAGACTCGCTGCCTCCGGCAGCTGCAGGAATGCGGCGAGCGCCTGCAGGCGCGCATCGAAATCCAAAGGCGAGCGCGGCTGGGTCGCGAGTACCGCATCAAACATTTCCGTGGAGATCGCCGAAGTGGCCGCTGCCCGGCCGCCGCCCTCCAGGTAATACGCACGCAGGCGCTCCAAAATATAGTCGTATACCTCATCGGCGGTGCGCACCGCCGTCACCGGCTGCAGCGCCACCGCGCGTTCGATCAGCCCGCGCAGATCCAAATCGAGCCGGCGCTCGATCAGCATGCGCAATACGCCGATGGCGGCCCTGCGCAGCCCGAAGGGGTCGCGGGTACCGCTCGGCTTCTGGCCGATGGCAAAAATTCCGGCGAGGGTGTCGAGCTTGTCGGCGAGCGCCACCGCCATGCCGGCATTTGATATCGGCAGCGCGTCGCCCGCGCCCCGCGGCAGATAGTGCTCGCGGATCGCGTCGGCGACTTCCTGAGGCTCCTCATCGAGAAGCGCGTAATAGCGCCCCATGATTCCCTGCAGCTCGGGAAACTCTCCGACCATGGCCGTCAAGAGATCGCATTTGCAAAGCTCGGCGGCACGCTCGGCTGAAGTGCGATCGACGTGCATGTCTGCAGCGATCTCGCCCGCGAGCGTGCGCACGCGGCGTGTTTTGTCGCCGAGCGAGCCCAGCTTCGCCTGAAACGTGATGCTGTCGAGCGCCGCGCTGCGCGCAGCGAGCGGCTGCTTGCGGTCCTGCGCCCAAAAGAATGCCGCGTCCGCAAGGCGCGGTCGCACGACGCGCTCATTGCCTGCACGGACCTTCTCAGGTTCGCGGCTTTCGATGTTGCTCATAGTGATGAACCATGGCATTAGGATTCCGTGGGCGTCTTCCACCGGGAAGTAGCGCTGATGGTCCTGCAGAGTTGAGATCAGCACCTCGCGAGGCAGCTCAAGGAAGCGGGCATCGAAGCGGCCCGCCACCGGCACCGGCCATTCCACGAGCGCCGTTACCTCATCCAGGAGTTGGGCGTCGAAGAGAGCCCGGCCGCCAAGCTCACCTGCCTGTGTCGCCGCGAGCAGTCGGACCTTTTCACGCCGCTCTGCGAAGTCTGCAACGACATAGCCGCGCGTGTTCAAGAGGCGCGCGTAGCTTCCCGGTGTCGCAACGCGCAGCGGCTGCGGCGCATGAAAGCGATGTCCGTGCGTCAGGTTGCCGGAAACCGTATCGAGGAGCGTTGCCGGGACGACATCCTTGCCATAGAGCATGACGAGCCAGTGCACGGGGCGCACGAATTCGGCGCTGCCCCCACCCCAACGCATGCGCTTAGGGATAGGCAGCCCATCAAGCGCGCTCTGCACGATTGCCGGCAGCAGTGTCACGGCATCGACGCCGCTCTTCGTGCCAATAAAGAAGAGAAATGTACCCTTGGGTTCTGCGAGCTTCTGCAGCATCTCGACAGAAGTGCCGCAGCTTTGCGCGAAGGCAAGCGCTGCGCGCGTAGGCGCGCCGGCGGCATCGAAGGCTGCGCTGACCGCAGGACCGCGGCGCTTCAGATTTTGCTCGGGCTGTCGTGCTGCAAGACGCTTGACCCAGATCGCAAGCCGTCGCGGCGTTGCAAAGGCGTGCATCGCGCCGTGATTCAGGCCCGCCTGCAGCAGCCCTGCCCTGAGGCCCGAGAGAAATGCCTGCGAGAGCTCGAGGAGCGCCTTGGGCGGCAACTCCTCCGTACCAATCTCAACGAGAAAGTCGCGCTGCTCCGCCCTCATGCGCCAACCGCTGCTCTCGAGGGCTTCGAGAGCGGAAAGCCGAGCGCTTCGCGGCTTGCGTAATAGGCCTGGGACACGCCGCGCGCCAAGGTGCGCACGCGCAGCAGGTAGGCCTGCCGCTCCGTCACCGAGATGGCATGGCGGGCATCCAGAAGGTTGAAGGTGTGTGAGGCCTTGAGGAGCTGCTCGTACGCCGGCAGCGCAAGTCCCGCCGCCAGCAGATCGGCGCAGGCTTTTTCGTGGTCGATGAAGTGCCGCAGCAATACGGCGACCTCAGCCTGCTCGAAGTTGTACGCCGACTGCTCCACCTCATTCTGATAGAAGACGTCGCGGTAGGTGACGCTGCCGTGAGGGCCCTCGGCCCACACGATATCGTAGATGCTCTCGATGCCCTGCAGGTACATCGCGAGCCGTTCGAGTCCATAGGTGATCTCGCCGCTCACCGGCCGGCAATCCAACCCCCCGACCTGCTGGAAGTACGTGAACTGCGATATTTCCATGCCGTTCAGCCACACCTCCCAGCCCAAGCCCCATGCACCGAGCGTCGGCGACTCCCAGTTGTCTTCGACAAAGCGCACGTCGTGCACGAGAGGATCCAACCCCAAGGAGCGCAGGCTGCCCAAATAGGTATCGAGGATATTGAGCGGCGAGGGCTTGATGATCACCTGGAACTGATAGTAGTGCTGCAGGCGAAAAGGATTGTCGCCGTAACGTCCGTCCGTCGGCCGGCGCGACGGCTGCACGTAGGCGGCGCTCCAAGGCTCCGGGCCGATCGCGCGCAAAAACGTGGCGGTGTGAAAGGTCCCGGCGCCGACTTCCATGTCGTAGGGCTCCAGAATCACGCAACCCTGGTCCGCCCAGTAGCGCTCCAGCACGAAAATTAGCTCCTGGAAAGTGCGCGGCGTGCTGCCGAGGCGTGGGGGTTTCATGGGGGCGCGATTATAAATCCTAACCCGTAAACAGCGGGCCATCGGTGGGGTACAATCGCGCACCCTCTCGGTGCATGCGATTTGATCGTGCGCACCAATGTGGTGCGACCCCGATAGCCCTGCCCTGGCCAAGTGCTTGATTCGCGACCGTTTCAGGCCTGGCATAGGCCCTGCACTGATCAAGACCCCTTTCCTAGGAGACGGTATGACTCCGAACGACGTGTTCAAGCTGATCAAAGAAAAGGAGGTCAAGTTCGCAGACCTCCGCTTCACCGATACGCGCGGCAAGGAACAGCACGTAACGATTCCTGCGCGCCTCGTGGACGATGAGCTCTTCCGCGACGGCAAGATGTTCGATGGCTCCTCGATTGGCGGCTGGAAGGGCATCAACGAGTCGGACATGATCCTGATGCTCGATCCGAACACCGCCGTCATCGATCCGTTCTTCGAGGAGACGACGGTCGACATCCGCTGCGATGTCATTGAGCCTGCGACCATGCAGGGCTATGAGCGCGACCCGCGCTCGCTCGCCAGACGCGCCGAGGCGTACTTGAAGTCGACCGGCATCGCCGATGGCGCGCTCTTCGGGCCGGAGAACGAGTTCTTTATCTTTGACAGCGTGCGCAGCGGCTCGGACGTGCGCGGCTCTTTCTACGAGATCGACTCCGTTCAGGGAAGCTGGAATTCCAGCAAGGACTATCCCGACGGCAACCGCGGCCATCGCCCGGGCCTCAAGGGCGGCTACTTCCCCGTGCCGCCGGTGGATGCTTTCCAGGACATCCGTTCGGCCATGTGTCTCGCCTGCGAGGAGATGGGTCTCGTGGTGGAAGTGCATCACCACGAAGTGGCGACCGGCGGCCAGTCGGAGATCGGCATCGGCGCCGGCGGCCTCGTGTACAAGGCGGACCAGGTGCAGATTCTCAAGTACTGCGTCCATAACGTGGCGCATGGCTATGGCAAAACCGCGACGTTCATGCCGAAGCCGCTCGTGGGCGACAACGGCAGCGG
>PLIX01000154.1 GCA_003140135.1 Gammaproteobacteria bacterium | reverse complement strand
GCAGGAGTACTTCAGCGATGGCATCACCGAGGACATCATCACGGATCTGAGCAAGGTATCGGCACTGTCCGTCGTGTCGCGCAACAGCGCGTTTATGTACAAGGGCAAGCATGTTGATGTGCCGAAACTCGCACGCGAACTCAAGGTCGGCTACGTCCTCGAAGGCAGCGTGCGCAAGGCGGGCGGCCGCGTACGCATTACCGCTCAGCTCGTCGACGGTTCGAGCAACGATCATCTTTGGGCCGAGCGCTACGATCGCGACCTGAACGACATCTTCGCGCTGCAGTCCGAAATCTCCGAAGCCATCGTCAAGGCGCTGAAATTAAAGCTATTGCCCGAAGAGAAGAAAGCGATCGAGCAGCGCGGCACGGACAATGTCGAGGCCTACAATCTCTATCTCCTGGCGCGGCAGTCCTACATCACCGGCCATGAAGCCGACGTCCGGCGGGTGGAAGCGATTATCCGGCTGTGCAACCGCGCCATCGAAATCGATCCGAAGTATTCGCGTGCCTGGGCGCTCATGGCGATTGGGCAGATGACCCTGCGCTTCGTCCACGGCAGACGCGGCGATGACGGTCTGGTGCCGGCAGAACGGGCGCTGGCGTTGGACGCCAATCTCGCCGAGGCCCATGCCGTCAAGGCGAGAATCCTCGCCCAACATGGCCGTCATGATGAGGCGGCCGCCGAGATCGAAGTCGCCCTGCGCCTGGACCCCGAATCCTACGAGGTCAACAGGGCGGCGGCGTATTTGCGATTCAGGCAGCAACGGCTGGACGAGGCCGTTCGCTATTATGAGAAGGCGATGGCTCTCATGGAGACGGATCTGAATTCTAGCTCCATGTTACTCACCTGTTACACCGCCCTCGGAAATTCCCAGTCTGCTCGGCGAGTTGCGCAAATCACGCTTTCCCGAAGCGAAAAAATTCTGGCGCAGGATCCGAATAACGGAACGGCGATGGCCTACGGTGCCGTTGCTCTTGCGGCTCTGGGAGAGGCGGAACGCGCGAAGGATTGGATCGACCGTGCTCTGCTGATTGACCCGGACAATATGAACGCGCGCTACAACTTTGCCTGCAGCATGACGACCTATTTGAATGACCCAGACTCTGCACTCAAACTCCTGGGTCCGGTTTTCGAGACCTTGGCCATTGGCTTCCTGAACCACGCCAAAGCCGATCCGGACCTCGACCCGCTGCGCGGTGATCCGCGTTTCAAGGCGATGGTCGCGGCCGCGGAGACGCGGCTTGCGGCGGCGAATGACGCAGGCTCCGCAACGGGGTCTTGAGCCTTGGTTGGCCGGCAGCGTAGGCCACCGGCCCGATAACGCCGCTTTGCAGCACCGGCCGCCGATTCGCGCAAGCTTCGCCGCATGACCCGAGATCTCTCCGCGCGCCAGGTCCGACGGATCGCTCTCGCAGCGCAGGGACTGGCCGCGCGACGGCCGGAGGGGCCGGTGGGGCGGCCGGCGTTGCGCAAGCTCGCCGCTCTTCTGGGCGCCATTCAAATCGACAGCGTCAATGTTCTGGCTCGCGCCCACTACATGCCCGCGTTTTCGCGCCTGGGTGCCTACCCGCTGACATTGTTGGAGGAGGAAGCCTGGGGAAAACGGCCCTCGCTCTTTGAATACTGGGGCCATGCGGCTTCGCTCATGCCTCTGGCACTGCAGCCGCTCATGCGGTGGCGCATGCGGCGAACGCAGGAAAGGCGCGGCGGCCACTGGGGCACCTTCGCCCACGACCGCCAGGACTACATTGGCCGTGTCCTCGCCGAGGTCGAGCGGCGCGGGCCGGTGACCGGCGGCGATTTCGCAGAGGGTCCGCGCAAGAGAGGCTGGTGGAACTGGAGCAACGGCAAGCTTGCCCTCGAATGGCTGTTCGCAGCCGGATTGATCGCCACCAAGACCCGGCGCGGATTTGAGCGCGTCTATGACCTCACGGAGCGAGTCCTGCCGCGCGCCGTCCTCGCGCAACCGACGCCCGCTGAGCCTGATGCACATCGTGCGCTCCTCAAGATCGCCGCGCGGGCGATGGGGGTCGCGACCGAAGGCGACCTGCGCGACTACTTTCGCATGCCGGTGGCCGAGACCCGCGCGTGCCTTGCAGATCTCGTCGAGGCGGGCGAATTGCAGCCCGTTCAAGTCGAGGGTTGGCGGCAGCACGCTTACCTCGCCGCAGATGCGCACATCCCACGCACGCTAGCAGCGAGCGCGCTCTTGTCGCCCTTTGACAACCTCATCTGGAGGCGCGAGCGCACCGAGCGGCTCTTCGGCGCGCGCATTCGGCTGGAGATCTACACACCGGCGCACAAACGCGAGCACGGCTACTACGTGCTGCCGTTTCTCTTGGGCGAGACGATCGCGGCGCGTGTTGATCTGAAAGCTGATCGCAAGGCGCGGTGTCTGCTGGTCCAGGCCGCGCACCTGGAACCGGGCGCCGAGCGCGCAGCCACGGTTGCGAGCCTGGCCGCCGAACTCGCGCGGCTCGCCGCATGGCTCGATCTGCGTGAAGTCGCAATCGCAAAAAAGGGCGGCCTTGCGCCTGGCCTTGCGCGTGAGCTCGGTTAGCTCAAAGGATGCCTTGCTCAGGCGAGATTTCGGGTGGCGGCGTCGGGCTCCGCAACCGCGCGCTCGAGCGCCGCGAAGTCGACCGGCTTTACAGAGAATCAAATACCGTGCGGCGTGGCTCCAGGCTCTCAACCGCAGCGAGCACCTTGCGCGTCGTCTCGGTGAGCTCGACCTCCGAAGGGTTCAGCATGGCGAGATCACTTTCGCCGTCAAGCTCATGCGCATCGGCACTGACCTCGAAGACTTCGATGCCGTCCATCGACCAGCCATGCGACTCGGCGCCGGAGGCCAACTCCTCGCGCGTCTCGGACAGCGGCCACTTTCGCCTGGCCAGCGGCAGCTGGTGCGCGACGGCGCGAGTGCATGGGCCTAACCGCCGGCGTCCTTGCGGCAAACCCGCCTCATCCGCGGACAATCAGCCCTGCGGTGCGCTCTTCTTCGCCGCGTTCGCCTTGCTGGCCTTGGGCTTCGGCGGCTCAATCTTTTTCAGCAAGTCTTCGAGCGGGCGGAACATCGCCTGGTACTTGTAGGCCGGAACCTCGAGCTGCCAGCCTTGGACGCGCTTATTGAGAGCGTCGGCCTCGGCCTGCGCGTCCTTGGCGGTTGAGCGCGCGAGGAGCGTGATGAAGTGGTGCTCGCCTTCGACAAGCCCCGTGACATCAAGCTCCAGGCCGTTGAATGTGCGAAAGATGGCATGGTCAAGTTTGGCGGCGCCGGATGCGGCGGCCGGTGCACGCCGCACGTCATCGGCCTGCAGCGCGACGAAGGTGCTGCCCACCTCGCTGGCCGCGGAACTGCTGGACAGTTCCCGGCCTTTGGGAAGGGGAGTGACCTTGAAGTCACTCTGCTGGGCCGCGTCGCGCGTTGCCGTGTAGGCGGGTCCTGCCGCGGGCTCGACCGACGCCTCCTTCACGCGCTGTTCGCCGATATCGACCACATTGCGATCGATCCAGCGCCGCGGGTCGGCGTCGACGCTGATGAGCGGCTGGGCGAGCAGGCTCGGCTCGCCATGCGCAACACGTACGAAGCCAGTCTTGCCTTGCGCGGGCTTGCCTACGATGAGCGCAAACGTTTTCGCCGCAGTGATGACCTCGACGAGCGTGCTGGATGCTTTGGGCGAATCGGCGTCCTCTACCCCGAGCTGCGGGTAGAGCTCGCGATTGCGCGTCTTCTCCTCGATCACATTGAGAGCACCCAGATCAAGCAGCAGCTTGCGCACGCGCCCTGAGTCGGCCGGGTAGTCACGCTCGGCGACGAACCAGTCCGTCGCGCCTTTCTTCAAAGTGGTGCGCGTGCCGTCACCCTTCGTCAGATGAATCTCGGTGACGGCATTCAAGGACTTCTCAAGGCCCGGGAGTACGAGGTCGCCGGCGAGGGTTGCCTTCTCAAGATGCCGCTGGGACGCGAGCCACAAGGCTCCCGCGATCACAATGACTCCCGCGATGAGAAGGATGAGGACGCGCCGTGCGGTCATGTACGCCTCTTGATCTGCAGGAGCGCGTGTTGCTCACGCCGGCGCCGGCGCCAGCCAACCACCAGGAGTGCAATCACGGCCAGCAGCGCCGGCACGATGATGATGTTCAAGATTTTCAATGTGGTGCCGAGCCTGCGGATCTCCTCATCAAGTCCCAGGCGCACGTTGCGCAGCTCCTTGCGCACCTGCAGCTTCTCATCCTGAAAGCGATTGAGCTCGCGCTCCTGCTCGGGCGTCAGAATCACGGAGGATTTGTCGTTGCGCCGCGATTCGAGCGCCGTCAGTTTCTCCTCCGTGGTCCGCAGTTCCTGTTCGAGCTCCTGTTCCTTACTGCGGAAGCGATCATCCGCACTTCTGCGCAGCGCCTCGACACGTTCGAAGGGGCGCGTGAAGGTGGCGCGGCCGCGCACGCTGATGAGGTCGGCGCTGCCGGAAAGATTATCGAGAACGTTCAGCACGAGATCGCCGTTGTTGGCCCACGCCTGGGCGACGTGCTGGCCAAAGAGGTTCTGCTGCCGTACCCACAGATAATCCGCGAGCATGTCGACGTCGGCGAACACGATGAGCTGCAAGGGTTTCGCCGAGGTTTTCAGCGCCGTTGTGCCGGGCGGCAGGGTGACGCCCGCCGGGGGTCCCCCCGGATACGCCGTCTTGACGTTGCCGGTGATGCGCGCGCCGATGGCGTAGCGCTTGCCGGTCGCGCGGAATCCATCGCGCAGCGTGCTCGGATCGAACAACATCGCGAAGCGTTCGGTGGCCAGCGGCTGCGCCTGATTGCTCGACAGCAGCAGCGGCTCGAAGTGCGTGGTCGCGCCCTTGGCCGGTTCGAGATAGCCGGCCATCGCGACATTCACGCTCGATAGGCCCGCCGTCACCACATCGGCAAGATTGAAGTTCGACTGCTCGAGGCCGAGGATCCCGTAGTGCCGTGACGGCGCTTCATTCTCATGCAGCGAGACCGACAGCGCCTGCTTTGCATCGGCGATCACCTGCCGCGGATTGTACTGCACGCCCCAGTTGCCCAGCAGCGGCTGCAAGTTGGAGGACTTGTCGGCGCTCATCGCCGACATGGGATTCTGCGGATCCACGCCCGAGGTGTCGGCCTCGGCGATCGGATCGACGAACACGGCGATGTGGCCGCCCTTCAACACATATTGGTCGATCGCAAATAAGGTCGCGGGCGCAAGATTCTTGGGATGCACGAGCACCAGCACATCGACGTCGGCGTCGATCTTGGTCGCGGCGGGGTCGAGGGGGTGCACGTTGAAGAGCTGCTGGGCCTGCGAATAGATGGCCCAAGGCTCGCGCATTTGGCCCGACTGCGGATCCATCGACGGCGTCATCGGTAGAGTCGTGAGCCAGCCGAGCACCGGCTTCTTGGGATTCGCAAGCTCGTAGATGAGCTTGACCACATCGTATTCGAGGAACTCCTCCTTGGCGGGATCGAAGAACTCTATTGCCGCGTGGCCGTCGGTTGAGTTCGTGCCGGCCAAGCCGAAATACAGCGTGCCACCGGAGCCGCCGAGCGGCGCGCCACGCACCCCGAGCTCGGAGGCGCGGTCTTCATCTTCGGAAAAAGGCTGCGGGTCGATGAAGTGCAGGCGCAGCTTGCCGTTCGAGCGGGCCGCGAGCTCCTCGAGGAACTCGCGCACGCGACCGCCGTAGGTCTTCAACACCGGCAATTGCGCCGCGCTCTTCTCGGTGAAGAAGAAATACAGGTTCACCGGCTCGCGCAGGCTCTTCAGGATCCGATCGGTGCCGGGCGCGGTCGAGTACAGTCGGTTCTGCGTGAGATCCACGCGCCAGCCGCGCAGGCTGTAATCAAAGAGGATCGTCAGACCGACGAACAGGAGTGCGAGCGCGAGGAGTGCGCCGCCGCCAAGTGTCGAGCGTTTCATCATGACAGGTGGGCCTTTTGCGCTACTCAGCTTTGCGCACGTCGAGTGCGATCGCGGTTGCGAGCAGAAAGAAAGTGATCAGCATCGCGAAATAGAGGAAATCGCGGATGTCGATGACTCCCTTGGCGATCGATTCGAAGTGCGTGAGGAACGACAGCGAGGCGATGGCGTCAATGAGCGCCTGCGGCGCCCAGCTGCGAAATACGTCGAGCACCAGAGGAAAGCCCGCGAGCAAGAATGCGAAGCAGACGACGACGCCCAGGATGAAGGCGATGACCTGGTTGCGGGTGAGGGCGGACATGCACGAGCCGATCGAGAGAAAGCCTCCGGCGAGCAGCAGGCTACCAACGTAGCCTGCCAAGATCGCGC
>PLIX01000257.1:6295-12733 GCA_003140135.1 Gammaproteobacteria bacterium | reverse complement strand
CTGCCCGGCGGCGACTATGCGATGGATCATTCCGCGGCGGTGTTCCTGCTCGACCGCCAGGGCGAGATCGTGGCTGTATTCACGCCGCCCTTTGAGGTCGCGCCGTTAGCAGCGGACCTGCGGCGCGTCGCGGCGCGCCTGCGCAGTTGATGATTGAGACGCGGCCCGCCGCCGTCGCGCCGCAGAGCCTGGCAGCGCGTCTATTCGTATGGCTGCAATATCTGCTCCCGCAGCTCCTGCTCTCGCGGCTCGCCTGGCATGTGACCCGCAGCCGCAGCGTACCCCTCAAGAACTTCCTCATCAGCCGTTTTGTCAGGAGCTTCCGCCCGGACATGAGTGAGGCCGAGGAACCGCTGCCGCTCTCCTACGCAAGCTTCAATGAGTTCTTCACGCGCGCCCTAAGAGCGCAGGCGCGGCGCATCGACACCGATCCGCGAATCATCGCATCCCCCGTCGATGGAACGGTGAGCGCCATCGGCCGCATCACGGACGGGAAGCTCGTGCAGGCCAAGGGCCGCAGCTATTCTCTGGAGGCGCTGCTCGCCGGATCGGCGGCGGAGTCCGCTCGCTTCTGCGACGGCTCCTTTGCAACCTTGTATCTTGCGCCCTTCAACTACCACCGCATCCACATGCCCTGCGACGGGACGCTGACGGCGGCCTGGTACGTGCCCGGGCGGCTCTTCAGCGTCAATGCCGCGACCGCAGCGGGTGTTGCGGGGCTCTTCGCGCGCAATGAGCGCGTCGTGTGCGTATTTGATGACGCGCCGGCAGGCTTCGCACTGGTGCTCGTCGGCGCACTCTTTGTGGGCAGCATGAGCACCCGCTGGCACGGCGATGTGACGCCCGCGGCGCAGCGGCGGCCGCGCCAGCTCGCGCCCCGGCACGACGTGGAGCTCGGGCTGCCTAAGGGCGCGGAGCTTGGACGCTTCAATATGGGCTCGACGGTGATTCTGCTCTTGCCTAAAGGCGCGGCGGATTGGCTCCCCGGTCTTGCCGCGGGCAGCCCCGTCAAGGTCGGGCAGGCGCTGGCACGGCGGCATGCGCCATGACGCAAGCATCCTGGCGTCCGACGGCAGGCCGCCCCATGCTCGAGCGCCGCGCGGCTCTTGGCGCGCGCATCCGCGCCTTCTTCAGTGCGCGCGGCGTGCTCGAAGTGGACACGCCCTTCCTCGTCAATCATCCGGTCACCGATGTGCATATCCATTCGGCGCGGGTCGAATTCCCCGGCGCGCCCGTGCACTTTCTGCACACCTCGCCCGAGTATGCGATGAAGCGGCTGCTCGCCTGCGGCAGCGGCGACATCTTTCAGATCTGCCATGTGGTGCGCGCGCTGGAACGCTCGCCGCTGCACAACGCGGAGTTCACGCTCCTCGAGTGGTATCGCATCGGCTTTTCGCTCGGCGATCTCATGGCGGAAGTTGAGGCGCTGGTGCGCGCTGTTGCCGCGCGCCTTGCCGCCGGCGTGACTGAGCGGGTGACGTATCGCGAAGCCTTTCGGCGCGCGCTGGCATTGGATCCCTTTGCGGCGAGCGACGCCGAGCTTGCGCGCGCGGCCGAGAGTCTCGGACTCGCGCACGGCGGCGGCGCCGCTGACAATCGCGATGATCTACTCGACTTCCTCATGGCCGCTCACGTTGGGCCCGGCCTCGGCCGCGAGGGGCTCACTTTCGTTCACGGCTACCCTGCCTCGCAGGCCGCTCTCGCGCGCCGGGATCCGGATGATGCGCGCGCTGCCGAGCGCTTCGAGCTCTATCGTGATGGCGTGGAACTCGCCAACGGCTATCATGAACTCGCCTCAAGCTCAGAGCAGCGCGAGCGTTTCGAAGCGGACATTCAGGAGCGGCAGCGGCGCGGCCTGCCGACCTTCCCCATCGATGAGTACCTGTTGGCGGCATTGGCGCAGGGCCTGCCCGACTGCGCCGGGGTTGCGCTCGGCATTGACCGCCTGCTGATGCTCGCCGCCGGGGCTGCGCATATTGACGAGGTCATGGCCTTTCCCACCGAGCGGGCCTGAGGGAGCGATGCGATGAGTCATGTGGGAGCGCGCTACGATTTCGCCGACAAGGCCGCGGACTACGCGCGCCTCGCACTCGAGCTTGCCGGCCTCCTCGCGGGCGAGTCTGACCTCATCGCCAATGCGGCCAATACCGCCGCGCTCATCTTTGACGCCGTTCCCCAACTCAATTGGGCAGGCTTCTACTTCCTGAAAGACGGCGCGCTCGTCGTCGGTCCCTTCCAGGGCAAGCCCGCTTGCGTGCGCATCGCGCTCGGCGCGGGCGTCTGCGGGACTGCGGCCGAGCGCCGCACCACGCTCGTCGTGCCCGATGTGTGCAAGTTTCCGGGCCACATTGCCTGCGATGCCGCCTCCCGCTCGGAAATCGTCATTCCGCTCCTCCTCGGCACCTCGCTCCTGGGCGTCCTCGACGTCGACAGCCCGGAGCTTGCCCGCTTTGATGATACCGATCGGCGCGGCCTCGAGGCGCTCGCCGTCATTTTCCTTGCGAGCCAGCGCGCGGGAGATGCAGGGTAACGGATGCGCGAAGCGCCGAAGGGAATAGCCGCGGCCGCGGCCGCCTTCGCGGCGTGGGGACTCTTTCCGCTCTACTTCAGGGCGTTGCAGCACGTGCCGGCGACGCAGGTCATCGCGCATCGTGTGCTGTGGTCATGCCTCATCCTGCTCGGCTGCATCGCGCTGCGCGGGGAGCTCAAGGAAGTGCGCGCGGCGCTCGCCGACCGTCGCGTCGTCCTGCGTCTCGCGCTNNGGCTACTTCATCAATCCTCTGGTGAATGTCCTCCTCGGGATCGCGCTCCTCGCGGAGCGGCTCAATCGGGCGCAGTGGACCGCCGTTGCACTCGCCTCAGCCGGGGTGGCCTATTTGACGTTCGTCGCGGGCCATCTGCCGTGGATTTCGCTGACACTGGCATTCTCCTTTTCCAGCTACGGCCTCATCCGCAAAGTCGTGCACGTCGAAGCGCTCCCCGGGCTTACCGTCGAAACTCTGCTGCTCGTGCCCTGCGCGAGCGCGTATCTTCTGTGGTGCGAGGCCTCCGGCAGCGGCGCTTTCGGACACTCGCCGCCCAGCATCGATGCCTTGCTTGTCGCAAGCGGTCCGCTGACGGCGATCACCCTCTTTCTCTTTGCCTACGGCACGCGCCGCATCCCGTACTCTACGGTGGGCCTGCTGCAGTACCTCGCGCCGAGCCTGCAACTCGCCTGCGCGGTCTTTGTCTTTCACGAGCCGTTCGCGCGCACGCACGCGGTCGGATTCGCGCTCATATGGACCGCGCTCATCATCTATGCGGGGGACGGGCTATGGCGGGCGCGCTGAGCCCGACGCTGCCGGCGGCGGCTACTGCTTAGCGCGGGAAATATAGTTGCCGGTGCGGGTGTCGATGCGGATCGACTCGCCTTCATTAATAAAGAGCGGCACGCGCACGACGGCACCCGTCTCAAGCTTGGCGGTCTTCTGGCCGCCGGTCGCCGTATCGCCGCGCAGCCCGGGATCCGTTTCGGTCACGACGAGTTCGATGTGCGAGGGCGGCGTCACGACGAGGGGCACGCTGTTCCACAAGGTGACGATGCAGACCGTGCCGTCTTTCAGCCATATGGCATTGTCGCCGATCGCGGCCTTGCCGGCGGTGTACTGCTCGAAGCTCTCCGGCACCATGAAATGCCAGAACTCGCCGTCCTGATACAGATACTGCATGTCCATATCGACCACGTCCGCCGCCTCAACCGTATCACCCGATTTGAAGGTGCGCTCGATGGTGCGGCCGGACTTGAGGTTTCTTATCTTGACGCGGTTGAAGGCCTGCCCCTTGCCGGGCTTCACCATCTCGTTTTCCACGATCGAAAAAGGATCTCCGTCGAGGATGATCTTCATCCCGGAGCGAAACTCGCTGGTGCTGTAGTTCGCCATCTCAATCCTCGCCGCACGGACCGTTCACAAATAGGGTCCCCAAAGGGCCGCGTATGATAACGGCATCCCGATCCGGGCACCAACAAAGCCACCCCAGCGCAGGTGTACAGCCGAATGCGCTGCGCTCTGCGCGCCCGCGCAGCCCTTAAGGCGACCCGCCGTGCCATCGCCGGGAATTCTGAGAGGCGCAGCACACCGCGCGTTCCGTGCAATATGAGAGCCTTTCCGTGCTTATGTGCAAAGCGCTGCTGAAATCGCAACCGCTTGCGCGCAATCTGCAGGAGATAAGGGTTGAACGAGCAGACTGCCGTGCCGCTCATCGTGCTCAGTCTGGCACGAGACCCGGTCGAAACGATCAACAGCATCCTGCGCCGTGCCGGACACCCGGTGCATTGCACTTGGATCCCCTCGCTGCGCGATCTGGGCGACGCGCTGACGCAGTTGAACCCGGAGCTGCTGCTGTGCGTCGACAGCGGCCCCGAAAATCTGCTGGCGGCGGCGGGCGTCCGCGACCACCTGGCACCGGCCGTACCCCTGGTCCTGATCGCGGATACCGTGGATGAGGCGCGCATCGCCGCCGCGCTCCTCGGCGGCGCTCGCGACGTCGTGTCGCTCGGCAATCCGCAGCGGCTGCAGGCCGTCATGGCGCGCGAGCTGCACACCTTTCGTCTGGAGCGCGTGCTCGGCACCACCATCAAGTCCGCGCGCGACGCGCGCCGCGAGCTCGACACGGCGCTGCAGCGCTCGAACGACGCCATCGTGCAGGTCCAGGAAGGCATCGCGGTGGGCGTCAATCCGTCCTGGCTCGAGCTTTTCGGCTTCGACAGCCCCGAGGCCCTCATCGGCCAACCGATCATGGATCTATTCGAGGAATCGCGGCACGCCGCGCTGAAAGGCGCGCTCGCCGCCTGCCTGCAAGGCCGCTGGCACGATCACGCCCTGAAGCTCGATGCGCAACTGACGAACGGCACCACGCTCGCCATAGAACTCGTGCTCGCCTTGGGCGAACACGATGGCGACCCCTGCGTGCAGCTCATCGTCCCAGCACGGCAGCGCGATGAACGCCGGCTCGCCGAGGAGCTGGCGGATGCAGCGCGCCGCGACCCTTCGACGGGCTTTCTGTACCGCGTGCCTCTGCTGCAGGAGCTCGCCGCGCGGCTCGCGACACCCATTCCCGGAGGCGTGCGCTATCTCGTTCTCGTCAGGCTCGACAAATTCATCACCATCGAGCGCGATGTCGGCGTCGGCGCGAGCGAGCAGTTTCTGGTGGAGTTCGCGAATTTGCTGAAGGAGCAGTTGAACCCGAAGGACATCGCCGGCCGATTCGGCGGAGTGAGCTTCCTCGTCCTCTTGGAGCGCGGCAACGAGCGCGACGTCGAGGCCTGGAGCGAGCAACTGGTCGCGAGGTCGGCAAAAAATGTCGTGCATATCAAGGACAAATCCCTGTCGGTGACCTGCACTCTGGGTTTGAGCGTGGTTCCGCCCGCCGACGCAGACCTCGAAGCCGCCATCGCGCAGGCGCTCGCCGCCTGCCGCACCGGCCGGCAGCGCGGCGGCAACCAGGCCGTCACCTCGGCGCGCGCCGACGCCGATCAGCGGGTGCAGTCGTATGACAAGGTGTGGGTGAAGCACATCAAGGCTGCGCTCATGGAAAACCGCTTCCGCCTCGTGCAGCAGCCAGTCGCGAGCTTGAAGGGCGATGATCCGGGCATGTTCGACGTGCTCGTGCGCATGATCGACACGCAGGGCAAGGAGGTGCTGCCGGCGGAATTCATGGCGGCCGCCGAGCGCAACGATCTATTGAAGAACATCGATCGCTGGGTGGTGGGCGCGTCGCTCTCGTTCGCCGCGCAGCGCAAGCCGGGCTGTCTGTTCGTGCGCCTGTCGAAGGAAACGGTCAATGACCTCTCGTTCCTCGATTGGCTCGACAATCACATCCGCACGAGCCGCGCGGAGCCGGGGCGTCTGTGCTTCCAGGTGCCCGAGTCCGTCGCGGCGAATCACATCGAGCAGCTGCAGGCACTCGCGGCGGCGCTGCGCCAGCGCGGCTTTCGCTTCGCGCTCGAAGCCTTTGGCGCCGGCCGCGACTCCCACGGCCTGCTCGCCAACATGGGGCTCGACTTCGTGAAGATCGACGGGGCCATCGTGCAGGCGCTGGCGCAGGACACCGAAGTGCAAACCCGCGTGCGCAATCTCGTCGAGGCGGCCACACGGCGCAAGATTCAAACCATCGCCGAGCGTGTCGAGGATGCGAATACCATGGCCGTGCTGTGGCAGTTGGGCGTGCAGTACATCCAGGGCTATTTCGTGCAGTCGCCCGAGGAGATCGTGATGCACGCCGATCGCACAGCTACCCAGCGGGTGAGCGTGTTGAGCTCTCAAGCCGATCCACTTGCCGCCAGCCGCGAGTGCGCACCGCGCCGCGCTGCGCGCGCGCGCCGCGGTAGCCCTTAAGTTCCGCCCAGGCGAGGACCTTGCGCTTCTCGCCTGAATGAATGATGAGCTCGCCCTGCGGGGC
>PLIX01000257.1:0-6276 GCA_003140135.1 Gammaproteobacteria bacterium | reverse complement strand
GGCAGCACGAGGGCGTTCTCGGGCACATTGAGCACGGTCTTGCCCGCGCGGCGGTCGGTCAGGAGATCCTTGAAGCGCACGGTGAAGCCGTAGCCCGCATCGGTCGCGAGCAGCCACAGGTCTTCGGGCTCGCCCAGCATGACGCCGGCGAACTTCGCGCCGTCCGGGGGATTCAAGCGCCCGGAGAGCGGCTCGCCCTGGCCGCGCGCGGAAGGCAGCGAATGCGCGGGCAGCGTGTAGGTGCGCCCGGTGCTGTCGATGAACACCGCGCTCTGCAGGCTGCGGCCGCGCGCCACGGACTGGAAGGCATCGCCGGTCTTGTACGACAGTGTCAGCGGATCGATATCGTGGCCCTTCGCCGCGCGCACCCATCCGCCGGTTGACAGCACGACCGTCGTCGGTTCATTGGGAATGAGCGTGGTCGCATCAATCGCCTGCGCCGCTTCGCGCTCCACGATCTTGGTGCGGCGGTCATCGCCGTAGGTGAGCGCATCGGCGCGGATCTCAGCCGCCACGAGCCTGCGCAGCTTCGCCTTACTCTTCAGGAGCGCCTCAAGCTGCGCGCGCTCAGCATCGAGTGCCTTCTGCTCCTCGCGGATCTTCATCTCCTCAAGCTTCGCGAGGTGGCGCAGCTTGGTCTCGAGGATGGCCTCGGTCTGCTCCTCGGAGAGTTTGAAGCGCTTCATGAGGACGCTCTTCGGCTCGTCCTCGCGGCGGATGATGCGAATCACTTCATCGAGATTCAAATAAACGACGAGCAGGCCTGCGAGAATGTGCAGGCGCTTGGACACCTTCTCCAGGCGGTACTGCAGGCGGCGGGTGACGGTTGCGATCCGAAACTCGAGCCAGTCCGCGAGCACGCCCTTCAGGCCCATCACGCGCGGCCTGCCGTCAAGGCCAATGATGTTGAGATTGACGCGGTAGCTGCGCTCGAGATCCGTCGTCGCAAAGAGGTGGTTCATGACCTCGGTCGTGTCGACCCTGTTAGACCGCGGCACGATCACGAGCCGAGTGGGATGCTCGAAATCCGACTCGTCACGCACGTCCTCGACCATCGGCAGCTTCTTGGCGCGCATCTGCTCGGCGATCTGCTCGGCCACGCGATTGCCCGACACCTGGTACGGAAATGCTGTGACGACGATGTTGCCGTCCTCGAGTTCGTAGGTCGCGCGCGCCTTGTAGCTGCCGACGCCCTTGTCGTAGAACTCGACGAGGTCCGCACGCGGCGAGATGATCTCGGCTCCCGTCGGCAGATCCGGGCCGCGCACATGCTTCATGAGCGCGCGCGTGGTCGCCTCCGGTTCCTCGAGGAGGTGAATGCAGGCGGCGGCGACCTCTTTCAAGTTATGCGGCGGGATGTCGGTTGCCATGCCGACGGCGATCCCCGAAGTGCCGTTCAAGAGCAGATTCGGCAGGCGTGCCGGCAGAATCGCGGGCTCCTCCAGAGTGCCGTCGAAATTCGGCGTCCAGTCGACCGTGCCATGCGCCAGCTCCGAGAGCAGCACCTCGGCGTACTTCGTGAGCTTCGCTTCCGTGTAGCGCATGGCGGCAAAGGACTTGGGGTCATCCTGCGAGCCCCAGTTGCCCTGGCCGTCGACGATGGGGTAGCGGTAGGCGAAGGGCTGCGCCATGAGCACCATCGCCTCGTAGCAGGCGCTGTCGCCGTGCGGGTGGTATTTGCCGATGACGTCGCCGACGGTGCGCGCGGACTTTTTATGCTTGTTAAGCGCCGAGAGCGCAAGCTCGCTCATCGCATAGGTGATGCGCCGCTGCACGGGCTTCAGGCCGTCNNAGAGGATGACGTACATCGAATAGTCGAGGTAGGCCTTCTCGGTGAAGGTCTTCAGCGGCTGGCGCTCGACGCCAGGAAAGTTCAATTCCTGCTTGTGCATGCGCTAGACCTGCACGGCGGCGAGGTTGCCCTTCGCTTCGAGCCAGTCGCGCCGGTCGGAGGCGCGCTTCTTCGCAAGTAGCATGTCCATCAACTGGTCGGTGTTGTCGACGGCGTCGATCGTGAGCTGCACCAGGCGCCGCGTGCGCGGGTCGATGGTGGTCTCGCGCAGCTGCGCCGGATTCATCTCGCCCAATCCCTTGAAGCGCGTCACCACCGCTCGGGTGCGCGCATTCTCTTTCGCGATCCGCGCAAGCGCAGCGTCACGCTCGGCGTCGTCCAGGGCATAGTGGACCTGCCGTCCGGCATCGATGCGATACAGCGGCGGCATGGCCACGTACACATGGCCGTTCGTCACCAGCGGGCGAAAGTGCCGCAGGAACAAGGCACACAGCAGGGTTGCGATGTGCTGCCCGTCCGAATCGGCATCCGCGAGGATGCAGATCTTGTGATAGCGCAGCTGCGAGAGGTCGGGTGAGCCTGCATCGACGCCGAGCGCGACGCTGATGTCGTGAACCTCCTGCGAGGAGCCGATCGCGCCGGCGTCGAGCTCCCAGGTATTCAGAATCTTGCCGCGCAGCGGCATGATCGCCTGGAAGTCCTTGTCGCGCGCCTGCTTCGCAGAACCCCCGGCGGAATCGCCCTCCACGAGAAAAAGCTCGCAGCGCGCCGGTTCCTGACTTGCGCAGTCGGCAAGCTTGCCGGGCAGCGCGGGGCCGGAGGCGATGCGCTTGCGCACCACGCGCTGCGCCGCCTTGATGCGCTCCTGGGCGTTCGCGATCGCAAACTGGGCGATGCGCTCGCCCGCGTCCGGATGGCGGTTCAACCACAGCGCCATCGAGTCGCGCACGTAGGATTCCACCAGCGCCGCCGCATCCCGCGACCCCAGGCGCTCCTTCATCTGGCCTGCAAACTGCGGCTCATGCATCTTGACCGACAGCACGAAGCAGGCCTGCTGCCACACATCCTCCGGCGCGACCTTGACGCCGCGCGGCACGAGATTGCGAAACTCGCAGAACTCGCGCACCGCCTGCGCAACCCCCGAGCGCAGTCCGTTGACGTGCGTGCCGCCCTCAATGGTGGGAATCAGATTGACGTAGCTCTCGGCGACCACGGCTTCGGCCTGCGGCGCCCACACGAGCGCGTAATCGACGGCGTCGTTCGCCGCCTCGCCCTTGCCGCTGATCGGCTCGTCGGGAAGATATTGGGTCGCTCCGAGCTCTTCGAGCAGATAGGCGCCGAGGTCGCCGCTGTAGAACCACTCGTCCTTCTCGCCCGTGGCCTCGTTCGTGAAGCGTACGCGCAGGCCCGGGCACAGGACCGCCTTCGCCTTCAGGGTGTGCTTCAACTGCGGCACGGAGAATTTGTCCGAGTCGAAGAACTTCGGATCCGGCCAGAAGCGCAGCGTCGTGCCGGTGTTGCGCGCGCCGACGGTGTTGATGACCTCGAGCTTCGAGCTCACCTTGCCGTCCTTGAAGCCGATGTTGTATTCCTTGCCGTCGCGCTTCACCCAGCACTCGAGGTGCTTGGAGAGCGCATTCACCACCGACACGCCCACGCCGTGCAGCCCTCCGGAGAACTGGTAGGTCTTGTCCGAGAATTTGCCGCCGGCATGCAATCGCGTGAGGATGAGCTCGACGCCGCTCACCTTCTCCTTCGGGTGGATATCCACCGGCATGCCGCGGCCGTCGTCGGCGACTTCCAAAGAGCCGTCTTTATAGAGCGTGACGTCGATTTCCTTGCAGTGGCCGCTTAAGGCCTCATCGACGCTGTTGTCGATGACTTCGTGCGCGAGATGGTTCGGGCGCGAGGTGTGGGTAAACATCCCCGGACGACGCCGCACGGGTTCGAGGCCGCTTAGAACCTCGATGTCGGAGGCGGTGTACGATTGGCTCATCGGACTATCTCTTCACCGCGCTGTCAGACGCAGCGGGACCGATGGTAGCAGAAGCCGCGCGGGCGATGCGGCGGCCGGGAACTGCAGGCTCTCAGGCAAGATCGGCGATGAGCGCGCACCGCACCATCTCGGGCACGTCCACGCGATGCTGATAGGCGGGATGCTCGACGCCGGCGGCGAGCGCCGCCCCCGCGAGGAGCGCGCTTCGCATCGCCGCGCTCAACTCAAGGCGCAGGAAATGCACCGAGGAGGTCTTCTCCTCGTTTTCGCGCTCCAAATCCTCATCGGCTATGGCAAATACGCGTGGCTGGCCGAGCACTTCGATCCAGCAGGCGTCCTCCACGCCTTTCAGGCGCGCGAGCTCAACCCGGCGCTCCTCGGGATCGGGGAATTCAATGAGCAGCGTCACCTTCCAGTTGGCGCCGTCCGGGATCAGGGGATTGTAGGTCCCGAGTTCCTCGGCGATGCCTTCGGCTTCGAAGATGCGCTCGGTGCGCAGCATCTCCTGCACCTGATATTGGATGGTGAGCCGATCCTCGAAGCACCAGCGCAAATGCGGTCCGACCGCGAGTTGCCGGCTCTTCTTGTGCTGCATGACGCGTGCGCGAAAAGCAGGGCGCTCGCGCGCATAGCGCTCGAGCGTCAAAAGATCCTCCACGGTCAATTTTTTCATTTCAGGCCGTACGCGATGCACAAGAGCGAGAGCGGATGAGTCGGCGCACGCGGCCCGGGAAGCTCGCTTTCGATCTGCCGCCCTGCCATCGGACAGTCGCTCGCATAGTAGTCGGCGTTCGCGTTCGCAACTTTTTGCATCACCGGCCGGCCGATCTTCACCGACGCTGCGCGAAACTCTTTTTTGACCGCGTAGGTGCCGTTGTGGCCGGAGCAGCGCTCGATCACCTCGAGGGTCGTGTCGGGTACGAGCTTGAGCACATCGCGGGTCTTAAGGCCGATGTTCTGCACGCGCAAATGGCACGGCACGTGGTAGCTCACCTTCCCGAGCGCGCGCTTGAAATCCGTGCGCAGGAGGCCTGCGCGATGCCGCAGCATCAGATACTCGAAGGGATCGAAGATGCGCGCCCGCACGGCCTGCACGTCAGCATCCTCCGGAAAGAGCAGTGGCAGCTCCTGCTTGAACATCAGCACGCACGAGGGAATCGGCGCCACGATGTCGTAGCCGGCATCGATCACGGCTTTCAACTGCGGGATGTTGCGCTCCTTCAGCTGCGCAACGTGTTTAAGATCCCCCAACTCGAGCAAGGGCATGCCGCAGCAGCGCTCCTCGGGAACCAGGCGCACGGGAATGCCGTTGTGCTCGAAGAGCGCGACCAGGTCGGTTGCAAGCTCCGGCTCATTGCGATTGCCGTAGCAGGTGGCAAAGAGCGCAACCTGGCCGCGCGTTTCCGGCGTCGCCTGCACGTTGGCGGCGCTTGCGCCGGGGACGGCATAGCCCTGCGACGCCAGGCGGTCGCGCGCGGTGCGCGAGTGAAACACGGGCACCGGCGCGTCGCGGTGCACTCCGGCCAACTTCTCCAGCAACACCCGCCCGCCGCGCGTGCGATTGACCGCGTTCACGGTCTCCGCGACCACCGGGATCCCGGCAAGCATGCCGACTCGATCGGTCGCCGCCAGCACGCGGTCGCGCAGCGGCAAGCCCTTTTCACGCGTGCGCGCTGCCTTGGCGCGCAGCATCAGATGCGGGAAATCGACATTCCACGGGTGCGGCGGGACGTACGGGCACTTCGTCATGAAGCACATGTCGCAGAGGTAGCAGTGATCGACGACCTGCCAGTAGACCTTGCGATCGACGCCGTCGAGCTCGCCGCTCGCGGAGGCGTCTATGGCATCGAACAGCGTCGGAAAGGCGTTGCAGAGGCTGAAACAGCGCCGGCAGCCATGGCAGATGTCAAAGACGCGGCTGAGTTCGGCCGTCAGGGACGCGGCGTCGTAGAAAGCAGGGCTGCGCCAGTCGAGCGCATGGCGCGTGGGCGCCTCGAGGCTGCCTTCGCGCTGGCCTTCGATCGGTTCAGTCATGCGAAAGCCTGCATCGATCATGCCCCCGGCCGCAATCGCGCAGCCGGGGGATCAAACGGATTTCTTGCGCCCTAGATTGAATCCAGAGCCTTCTGGAATCGGTTGGCATGCGAGCGCTCGGCTTTGGCCAGCGTCTCGAACCAATCGGCAATCTCGGCAAACCCCTCGTCGCGCGCCGCGCGGGCCATGCCGGGATACATGTCGGTGTACTCGTGGGTCTCACCGGCAATCGCCGCCCGCAAGTTGAGCTTCGTCTCGCCGATCGGCAAGCCGGTGGCCGGATCGCCGACCGCCTCGAGATACTCAAGGTGCCCATGGGCGTGGCCGGTCTCGCCCTCGGCGGTCGAGCGAAACACCGCGGAGACGTCGTTGTAGCCTTCCACATCGGCCTTCGCCGCGAAGTAGAGATAGCGCCGGTTCGCCTGTGACTCGCCCGCGAACGCGTCTTTGAGAT
>PLIX01000206.1 GCA_003140135.1 Gammaproteobacteria bacterium | reverse complement strand
ATTTCTTCGGCAAGTACCCCGAACTCAAGGCCATGGTCGCCAATATGTCGGATGAGGAGATCTGGCACCTGAACCGCGGCGGACACGATCCGCGCAAGGTCTACGCGGCCTACTGGGCGGCGACCCACCACAAGGGGCAGCCGACGGTGATACTGGCGAAGACCGTGAAGGGCTTCGGGTTGGGCAAGGGCGGCGAGGGCCTCATGGGCACACATCAGGCGAAGAAGCTCGACTACGAGGCGCTCACCGCCTTTCGCGATCGCTTCCACATCCCGATCTCGGATACCGATATCACGCGCCTGCCGTTCTACAAGCCGGCCGAGGATGCGGAAGAAATGCGCTATCTGCACGAGCGGCGCACGTCCCTCGGCGGCTATCTGCCCGTGCGTCCGCGCAACGCGCCCGCGCTGGCCATTCCGGCGCTGGAAGCCTTTGGGGCGATGCTCGAGGGCACGGGCGACCGGGAGATCTCAACCACGATGGCGCTGGTGAGGATCCTCACCGTGCTGCTCAAGGACAAGAACATGGGCAAGAACGTCGTGCCCATAGTCCCCGATGAGGCGCGCACCTTTGGCATGGAGGGACTCTTCCGCCAGATCGGCATCTACTCGTCCGTCGGCCAGCTCTACACACCGCAGGACTCGGAGACCTTGATGTCCTATCGCGAGGACAAGAAGGGCCAGATGCTCGAGGAGGGTATCAATGAGGCCGGCTCCCTGTGCTCGTGGATCGCAGCCGGCACCGCCTATACCAACGTCGGCATCAACATGGTGCCGTTCTATACCTTCTATTCGATGTTCGGGTTCCAGCGGGTGGGTGACTTCATCTGGGCCGCGGGCGACATTCAGGCACGCGGCTTTCTCATTGGCGCAACCGCAGGCCGCACCACCCTCGCAGGCGAAGGACTGCAGCATCAGGACGGCCACAGCCAGCTCGTCGCGACCACGGTGCCCAACTGCGTCGCCTACGATCCAGCCTACGCGTACGAACTCGCGGTCATCATTCACGACGGCTTACGGCGCATGTACGTCGAGCAGCAGAGCATCTTCTACTACATCACCTGCATGAACGAGAACTACGTGCAGCCGGCGATGCCTGCCGGTGTGCAGGCGGGGATATTGAAAGGCATGTATTTGCTGCAGATCGGCGGGCGCGGCCGCGTGCGCGCGACGCTGCTCGGGTCCGGGACCATTCTGCGCGAGTGTCTGGCCGCGGCGGTGCTGCTCGAGAAAGACTATCAGGTGCCGGTGGATGTCTTCTCGGTGACGAGCTTCAGCGAGCTGCGGCGCGAGGCGCTGGAGTGCGAGCGCTGGAACATGCTGCACGCCGCAGAGCCGCCGCGCGAACCCTATGTGCAGCAGTGTTTGAAGGAGCGCGAAGGTCCGATCGTCGCCGCCACGGACTACATGCGCACGCTCCCGGATCTCATCCGCCAATGGGCGGGGCCGCACTACATCACGTTGGGAACGGACGGCTATGGGCGCTCGGACTCGCGCGCCGCGCTGCGCAGGCATTTCGAAGTGGACCATAATTTCATCGTGCTCGCGGCGCTCAAGGGTCTTGCCGACGCGGGCATGATTGAACGCACGATGTTGCAGGATGCCATGGCGAATCTCGGCATCGATCCTGCAAGCCCCGATCCCTGGAAGATCTGACAGAGCGCTGCGCTCATGGCTCGTGAAGTCGAAGTGCGCGTGCCCGATATGGGCGACTTCAAAGAAGTCACCGTCATCGACGTGCTCGTGAAACCGGGCGATACCATCGAAGCCGAGGCGCCGCTCGTCACGCTCGAGACCGAAAAGGCGGCGATGGATGTGCCGTCGACGCTCGCCGGCGTCATCGAGAAAGTGCATGTCGCAAAGGCGAGCAAGGTCTCTCCCGGAGACCTTATCGCGACGGTGCGTGCGAATGACGAGGCTGCCGCACCTGTCGCCGCGGCGCCGGCTGCGCCGCCTGCAGCCGCTGCAGCAAGTGCGCCCGCACGGGAAGCTGCCCCCGCGCCTGAAACTGCGCCCGTGGAGGCTTCTGAACCCCCGAGCGAGCCAGCCGCCCGCGCCGCACCGGTGGTTCTCAATCCGAAAGTCGAACCGGTGTTCAATGAGCTTGGCTTCTCGAAGGCGCATGCAGGTCCTTCGGTGCGCAAGCTTGCCCGCGAGATGGGAGTTGATCTCGCTCAGGTGAAGGGCAGCGGCCCCAAGGCGCGCATCAGCCATGACGACGTCAAAGCCTTCGTCAAACGGATGCTGAGCGGCGCTGCGGCGCCCGCAGCAGGGCCGGCATGGCCGGCGGTGCCGACGATCGACTTCAGCCAGTTCGGCCCCGTCGAATCGAAGCCCCTGTCGCGCATCCAGCGCATTTCCGGCCCGCGCCTGCATGCAAGCTGGGTCAACATCCCGCACGTCACCCAGTTTGAGAACGCGGACATCACCGATCTTGAGGACGTGCGCACCAAGCTCAAGCAGAAGGCGCTGACGGAAGGGATCCGGCTCTCGACCCTGGCCTTCGTCGTGCGCGCCTGTGTGCGTGCGCTGCAGGAGTATCCCAATTTCAACGCCTCGCTCGATCCTCGCGGCGAGAACCTGATCCTGAAGAAGTACGTCAATATCGGGTTTGCCGCCGACACGCCCAACGGCCTCGTCGTGCCGGTGTTGCGCGATGCCGACCACCGCGATGTCTATGAAATCGCCCGGCAGCTTGCGGAGCTTGCGGACCTGGCGCGCGCGGGCAAGCTCACGGCCGCGCAGATGCAGGGAGGCTCTTTCACCATCTCAAGCCTGGGCGGCATCGGCGGCACAGCCTTCACCCCCATCATCAACGCCCCCGAAGTCGCCATTCTGGGTCTGTCGCGCAGCTCCATGCAGCCCGTCTACCGCGACGGCGCCTTCGTGCCGCGCATGCTCCTGCCGCTCTCGCTCTCCTACGATCATCGGGTGATCGACGGTGCGAGCGCGGCGCGCTTCACCACTTTCCTTGCGAAGCGGCTCGCGGACCCGCGCGGGCTTGTCGAAGCGGTGCCGTGAGCCGCATCGATCTCGCCGTTCCGGATCTGGGCGGCTTCCAGGACGTCCCCGTGATCGACGTGCTCGTAGCGGTCGGCGATACGGTGGAAATTGATGCACCCCTCGTCACTTTGGAGACCGAAAAGGCCTCCATGGACGTTCCTGCGGCCGCAGCGGGCAAGGTGGTTGAGGTGCTCGTCAAGCGCGGGGAGAAAGTCTCAACGGGAACGCTGATCGCGCGCATCGAGTCGGCTCAGCCGCCGCCCTCCCTCGACGCATCATCCGCACAGCCGCCTGCAGCGCCGCCGGCGGCAGGCGCGGCGCCCGGCGACGCCGTGCGCGCGCCCAGTGGCCGTGTCGCGCCAGCTGCGGTCAAAGAGGAAGCGGCTGATCGCGCGACGCGACTTCTGGTGCTGGGGGCGGGGCCGGCCGGCTACACGGCCGCCTTTCGGGCAGCGGATCTGGGGTTGGCGGTGACCCTGGTCGAGCGCTGGCCGAGCCTGGGAGGCGTGTGCCTCAACGTTGGCTGCATTCCATCGAAGGCGCTGCTGCACGCCGCCAAGGTCATCGAGGATGCGGATGCGATGAGCGCGCACGGCATATCCTTCGGCGCGCCGGCCATTGATCTGCCGCAGCTGCGCGCCTGGAAAGCATCGGTGGTGAAGAAGCTGACGGGCGGCTTGCGCGTGCTTGCCAAGCAACGCAAGGTCGAGGTCGTGCAGGGCAGCGGGCGCCTGGTCAGTGCGCACGTTGTCGAGGTCACGGGCGCAGGCGCGACCACGCGCATCCGCTTCGAGCAGTGCATCATCGCCGCCGGGTCCGAGGCTGCGCGGCTGCCAGGGCTGCCGGATGATCCGCGCATCATGGACTCGACCGCGGCTCTGGAGCTGCCGGAGTTCGCCGGCAGGCTCCTCATCATCGGCGGCGGCATCATTGGCCTTGAGATGGCCTGCGTGTATGCCGCGCTCGGCAGCCGCGTGAGCGTCGTCGAGCTTCTGCCGCAGCTCATGCCGGGCTGCGATCCGGATCTCGTGCGGCCGCTCGAGAAGCGCATCCGCGCGCGTTACGAGCAGATTCTGACCGGTACCCAAGTGGCGCGGATCGAGGCGCTGCCGGAGGGCCTGCGGGTCACATTTGCGGGCGAACGGACCCCGGGGCCGCAAATCTTCGACCGGGTGCTCGTCGCCATAGGACGGGTCCCGAACGGTGCTTTGATTGGCGCCGCCGCCGCCGGTGTTGAAGTTTCCGAGCGCGGCTTCATCCCGGTCGACAGGCAGCTGCGCACCAACGTGCCGCACATCTTCGCCGCGGGCGACATCGCGCGTCCTCCCATGCTCGCGCACAAGGCGAGCCACGAGGCGAAGGCGGCCGCAGAAGTGGCGGCGGGCCACAAGAGCTCATTTGATGCCCGCGCGATTCCGTCCGTCGCCTACACGGATCCGGAAATCGCCTGGGTGGGACTGACGGAGATCGAGGCGCAGGAAAAAGGCATCGCGTTCAAGAAAGGCGTCTTCCCCTGGATGGCGAGCGGCCGCTCGCTGTCACTGGGTCGCGATGAGGGCTTCACGAAACTGCTGTTTGACCCCGACACGCACCGGGTATTGGGCGGCGGCATTGTCGGCACGAACGCAGGGGAGCTCGTGAGCGAGATTGCGCTTGCAATCGAGATGGGTGCGGATGCGTCCGACATCGGGCTGACCATTCATCCGCATCCGACGCTGTCGGAGACGGTTGCTTTTGCGGCGGAGGCCTTCGAAGGCACGCTCACGGATCTCTACATTCCAAAGAAGTAAGGGCGAGTCTAGCTCCCACCACCCGTCATCATGTCTTCAATGACCCTGACGGGTGCACTGCCGTAGCTCAGGAACTTCTCGTGGAAGAGCTTAAGATCGAAGTGGCCGGCCTCTTCCTTCTTCAAGCGCTCGCGAAAATCGTAGATGGCCGAGTAGCCGGCAAAATAGCTCGTCAATTGCACGCTGGTCAGCGTTAGACGGCGCCACTTCTCCCGCACCTCCTCTTCGGACTGGAAGGCCTCTCGCGTCAGGAGCTTTTTGGCATCGGCCTCGCTCATCCCCAGCACATGTATGCTGTAGTCGAGGATGGTGTTGCAGACCGAGCGCAGGTTCCATTTGGAGTACATGAGCCACTGCTCCGCGGTATCGCCGCCGTAGCCGGACTCGAGCATCATGCGCTCGCCGTAGACCGCCCAGCCCTCGACCATGGCGCCGTTGCCGAAGAGACTCTTGATCAGACTGGGGGATTTGTTGGAGTAGACGAGCTGCACGTAGTGACCGGGCACCGCTTCGTGGATCACGAGGATCGGAAGCATCCAGCGGTTGTATTCGCGCAGGGAGCTCTCGGCGCGCTCGGCGCTCAAGTCATCGAGCGGCGTGACATTGAAGTAGGTGCGGGCGTTGGCGTCGTACGGGCCCGGTGCGTCGATGCTGGCGCCGGCGATGCCCTGTTTGTACTTGGGGGTGATCCGAATCTGCAACGGCTTCTCGGGGTCAAGCGTCACCAGGTTGTGATCCGTGATCCATTGCTCGAGCTCGGGAATCGTTCGTGAGACTTCCTTGAAGAGGTCGCCGCGCGCGATGTGTTGTTCGGACATCTTGCCGATCAGCGTACCGATCTTGTCGAGGCGGTCATTGGGCCGCGGTGCATTGGGGAAGTATTTGGGCCACAGTTCATCCGAGAGGAGATCCATGCGCGTCAGCAGGCGCTCCTTCTCCTGGCGCGCGCGCTCATAGAGCGCTTCCGCGGTACTCCCGGAGGCGATGTCGAAGGCGAACTTGGGCTCGTAGAGATCGCGGCCGATGCGGAATGAGCGCGCGGTACCGCTTGCCAGTGCCTGATCTTGCGCTTTCAGCCAGGAGATATAGTCAGCGATCGCCGTGCGCGCAGCGGCGATGCGCTGGGTCAATAGCGCCCGCTCGCGCGGCGTCAGTGTAGAGCCGGCAATCTGCTGTTCAAGCTCCGGTCCGAAGACTTCCAGCGTGCCGCTATTCTGCTCGATGGCGAGCTGGGTGTGCTCACGGGTTGGGTTCTTCACGCTGCTCTTGGCGGCGGCATAGTACGCCGGCACGTTGCTGAGGCGCTCGAGGACATCCCGCAGGCGCACCTCCAACGGTGCGTAGTCGGTATTGAGCAGCAGGGCGAAGGGCTCGGCAACGTTATACAGGGACGGATCCCACTGCCAGTCGCGAAAGTCCGTGAGGTACCAGATTTCGCCTGCCAGTTGATTCTCGAGCACGGCGCGGTCCGTGCGTGTTTCAGGATCGAGCGTAGCCGGCGTAATCTTCTGCAGCTTCGCCAGAGAAGTTCGCAGGAAGCGCAGCTTGGCCGCTCGAGCCTTGTCGTCCGGGATCATGAGAACGCGGGCGACCTTGTAGTAGCCGACACTGATCGCGGTGTCGGCGTGCAGATGCCAGTACTGATCGAAAAAGGCGGCGCCGAATTGACGCTTGAACTCGACACTGGCGTCTGCGCGAACGCCGCCGGCCGCCGCGAGCGCTGCAGGGGCTGTCGCGAGAACGCCGAGGGCGCAGAGCGCCGCGATGCCGCGTACGAATACTGTGGAATGAGGTTTTGGAGTTTTCATAAGCCGCCTCAGTCCTGCCGTTTCAATTTTTTAAGGAGCGCCGCGAAACACGGATCCGGACGCAGAGATCTCACCGGCGGGTCGAATTCGACCCGCCGGGGGCAACACCGCGACCGGTGAAGCAACCAGGTGGCGAACGGCTTCGATGAGTCGGGGAAGGAGCGCGTCCAGGTCGCCGCTTCGGGCGTCGATCCATTGTGACTCGCTGAGGAAGTACTCGAGAGCCGGAGTCAAAGGGGCTGCATCGATCCGGAGCGCCAGAATTGGCCGGCGTTTGGACGAGCCGCGCTCGACTTCCTTGCCATCGTGGGGGGAGACGACCGCACTTTCGGAGAGGATGAGCAGGATGGCGCCGGCGCTGCTGATCGCACGGACAATCGCGTCGGCATAGAGGGCGCCCGGCATGACATCCCGGGGTGCAATCCAGCAGCGCACGCCCGCTCGTTCCAGCGCTGCGCAAACCTTGTCGGCGACCGCGGTATCGGCCGACGCATAACTGATGAAAACATGCGCACCTGCCTCAGATGACGGAGCTGCGTCCATCGGCTTCGGCTCGATAGGGGGGCTATTTGTCGGTGTGCCGTCCTCGGTCATGCCGCTTGGTCTCGCGAAATGCGCCAGATCTTGGTTGATTCAGTCCGCCTTGGCAACCAACGAGCGGAGCGAGCTCGATTAAGCGGGTCCGTGTATCAGAACAAGGTTGCCGCGTCGCTCGCGGTATTCGAGGGATGTGCTTGTCCGCGCCCCGCTCCAATTCGCTGCCTGAAGAAAACGGCGCTTTGCGGCACGCGAGGAATTCGCGAGTCGATGGACTGAACGACTGCGGGGGTCGGCTACTTCCACTAATGAGTCGCAGCGGGCGCCGTTTGCGATGGCACGGTGTCCTTCTGGTCGGAGCTGTCCTTCTGCGGCGCGATGGATTTTACAAGCTGGAAAACAGGGCCGCCGTTGTAAGTAAAGAGCAGCGTGTGCTCTTGGGCCGACACCAGGATCCGATGGGACAGAAAGAAGTCACAGCCGATGAGCAAGCTGGGCGATTCTTCGAGCGGCTGAGGCAGGCGCGACCCCAGCTTTCCTGTTGTGTCAGCCGAGAATAAATCGCCAATCCGCAAATGCACGTTGCGCAGAGACTCATCGCCGATCGAAAAGGTTGCAAACGATCCCATCCAGGCCTGAACCGGTTTGCCGGCAATCCCGGAGATAGCCGCCACCGGGGCCGTCCCGGCTTGCCCTGGAACCACGCCAACACTTTCGGCCGCTTGCCGTACGATGATTGAGATCGGTGCTCCCGTGTCCAAAAGGGCCCTGACACGCTTGCCGTTGACGAGGACGAACGCTTCGATTTTAGCGTCTTCCGAGTGGAGCCGCTCCAGTTCGGCTAGTGAGTAAGTCGTCGCCCAATAAGGCAACTCCTGCGTTTGACAGCCTTCGGTCTGCAGCAGGCGGATCACGCCATGAGCGAGATCGAACTCGGTGGTGAAATGCGAAAAGAAATCATCACCGAGGACCAAATCGCCCGGTGGTCTGCGCGCTGCGGGCCTGGTGCCAACGACAGCGAGATGCATATGGTCGCCAACAAACGACCCCATCTGCAAACGGTCGACCGTGGTGCCGAGGACGCGCGCCTCACCTCCGACGCCGAATAATCGCGTGTTCGTTGTCTTCTCCTGTGGAAGACCGAGACGCGCCGCTGCGTCCTGCCACAGAGAGGTCATCGCCGCGCCAGTGTCGACCATGACCCTGGCGCTCTGGCCGTTGATCTGCGCGTCGACCAACAAGCGGTTTCCTTCGACGCGCACCGGAAGCTCGCCAATCCGGGAGATCTTGCAGGCGGCGAATACTGACGGCGCAAATGTCACGCAGAGCGCAGTTCCGATGATCCAGCGCAGCGATTTCATTTTTTTTGCATCCTTATGCCGTACGATGCGTTGCGGAGCCTAACATTGAACGGTGCGCGGGCGGGCAGTTTCTCAACACTAAGAACGCAGGCGATGCCCGGGCCGTAGTTTTTTTTGCCGTGTAGCACGCGTCCCGCGACCCTAAGCCGAAGTTCCTAACTGCGCCG